>JASHPJ010000149.1 GCA_030038195.1 Acidobacteriaceae bacterium | reverse complement strand
GATAGCCGGTTTAGGCTCTCTTGACTATGTTGTATCGCTCGACGCACTGGTCGCCGCGGCGACTCGTGCCGGCGCTCCCGTGAAGTACCTGTCCCATAAAACCTCCGGCGATGGCAAGTCTGAATAGACTACTCCACCACACGATGGGACTAAACAACTAGTAGCCCAGGTGTTTCTGCACGGTGTTTTCAAGTGGCTCGCCTTTTTCAAAGCGGCTGTACAGCCTGAGGAAAAAGCACATCGCGTCGTTGAGCCAGTCCCTGGTGTGGTCGGCGCAGTGCGGCGAGATGAGCACATTGTCGAGCTTCCAGGTGGGGTCGCCCGCCGGGATCGGTTCCTCTTCAAAGACATCGAGACCGGCGCCGCGGATACGTCTCTGCACCAGCGCGCGCACCATGGCCGCCTGGTCGATAACCGGGCCGCGTCCGACGTTGATGACTACAGCGTTCGGCTTCATGGCCGCGAACTGCGCGTCAGAGATCATGTGGCGGGTTTCGGCGGTGAGCGGCGCGGCTACCACGACGTAGTCGCACCGGCCCAGCATCACGGCCAGGGCGTCGGGAGTGTAGTACTCGGCAATAGACGGGTCGGCCGTGGCGGGAGGATGGCGCTTGAGCGCCAGCACCTTCATGTCCATAGCGTGCAGGCGGCGCGCCACCGCGCGGCCAATGTCGCCGTAGCCCACAATGCCGGCCGTCTGTTGCGAGATTGCATCGATGTCGAACTGCTCCCAGCGCTCCGCCCGCTGGTTGCGCAGCATGCGGGGAAAGTCCTTGGCGAAAAAGAGGATTGCTGCCAGCGCAAACTCGCCCAGCGACTGGCTGAAGACGCCCGTGCCGTTGGTGAGCTGGACCGGGCTTTCCACCAGCTCCGGAAAGAGTAGATTGTCCAGCCCCGCCGCACGCGAGTGAATCCAGCGCAGGTGCGGGCAGGCCAGGAACACAGGCCGCAGCAGGTCGCGTGGCCCGGCCCAGTGCAGGATGACCTCGGCCTCGGACGCGGCTTTCTCGAATGCGCCAGGGCTGCTCCCGGTTACGTGCGGGATCCCGCGCAGCATCGCAAGTTGAGAATCGTTGTCCGTGGAAATGACCAGCACCAGTGGCCGGCTGCTCATGATCTCTTGGTGACTCCCGTCCATTACGGTAACGCGCAGGCCGCGGCGCGGCAATGTCATCCAGACAGGACGCCGCCACGCAAGAACGGAGCGCGATGGGTTCAATCGCCACTGCGCCCGCCCGGCCGCTTGAAACCGTGCTTTGCGCCGAACGACGGCTTGGAACGGCCCGCGTGCGACTTGCCTTTGCCGCCGAAGGGTGGCTTCAGGCCGCCGGGAAGACGAGCCGGCCCTTGCCGCTCCTTGTCCCAATCCCGTACCCGTCGGCTGTTGCGGCCTTCTCCGCCGGCACTCTTGTCGAATCGGCCGGAAGGCCTGGCGGCCGGCTCTCCGCGATCGGATGCGCCGAAGTTCCTGCTCGGCCGCTTGTCGAAGCGTCTTGGCGGCTCTTCCGCCTTTCTGAATCCCAGGCGCTTGAAGTGCGGTTGCTCGCTGTGCCTGCGCGCGCCGCGGTCAGCGCCCTGCTCAAAGCGCGGCTCTGCATCCCGATCCCGCGGC
Organism: Acidobacteriaceae bacterium; assembly: GCA_030038195.1. Taxonomy (GTDB): domain Bacteria; phylum Acidobacteriota; class Terriglobia; order Terriglobales; family Acidobacteriaceae; genus Telmatobacter. The sequence continues at coordinate 17,445 of JASHPJ010000149.1, read as the reverse complement.
TGCTGCAGACGGAAGCCGAATCCACCTCCGCCGGCGTGCCTGCGCGAGCGCTCACCGGGATCCTGGCGCTCGAACCGTGGTTTCTCGCGCGCCCGCTCGCCTTGCGGCCGGCCAAATCCCGGTTTCGTGCCGCGCTGCCGCTCAGCGCGCCCGCCGAACCGCGGCTCGCGTGGCTGCCAGTCCTTCTTTTCGCGGTGTCCGCCTGCTTCGCGGAACGGTCGTGCTCCGCGCGCCGCCGGCTTGAAGGTGCGCTGCTCCGGCCTCTGTCCAACCCCTTTGGGCAGCATCTTTGCCGCCCTGGGCCGGCGCGGCTTCAGTTTGCCTTCGGCGGCCAGGCGCAGAGCAGCAAGCTCTTCCGGCCTTAACTCGCGGAACTTGCCCGGCTCCAGGTCGAGCACCAGCGGCCCGTATCCCACCCGGCGAATCTTTTCCACGAAATGGCCGATGGCTGAAAACATCTTGCGCAGCTCACGGTTGCGGCCTTCGATCAGCACTACCTCGAACCAGGGATTGTCGCCGCGCCGCACCTGGCGAATCTGCGCCGGTGCCGTGTGCACCTTGCCCGAGCCGGGTTCCTCGCGGTCGATGGCCACGCCGGAGCGGAGCTGCTCGATCTGCTCTTCGGTCGGCTGGCCGGCCACTTTCACCAGGTAGGTTTTCTCCACGCCCGAGGCGGCGCGGGTGAGCTGGTTGGCCAGCTCGCCGTCATTGGTGACCAGCAGCAGGCCTTCGCTCTGGTAGTCGAGCCGGCCCACCGGGTAAAGCCGCTCGCTCATCCTGACGAAGAACTGCATCACCGTGGGCCGGCCCTCCGGATCGCTCACGGTGGTCACGTAGCCTTTGGGCTTGTTGAGCACAAAATAGCGGCGCCGCTCGGCTCCGGAGATGAGCTTTCCATCCACGCGGATGTGATCACGCGCGGGGTCGGCCTTGGCGCCAAGCTGCGTAATCACCTGGCCGTTTACCTGCACCCGGCCCTCGGTGATCAGCTCTTCGGCTCGCCGCCGGCTGGCGATGCCGGCCTGGGAAAGAATCTTCTGCAGACGATCGAGTTTGGCGGGCTCACCAACCGGCGCAGTCTCCTCTTCTTGCGGCATGGCCTGGCCAGGGCGTAGTCCGGATTCGGCAACTTCGGCTGCCGGTGCGAGTTCCAGTGTTCCGTCGATTGCAGCGTCTGAAGCATCCGCGCGGTACGCAGTCATCTCCGCAGCCGACTGTGAGCCCGCGTCTACGGGGCTCTCCAATTCGAGTGGGGCGGAGAACTGCCCCTCGCCATCCGTCACGTCACCGACCGGGTCATCGCCCGGATGCTGGAAGGGCCCTCCAACCGGCACCTGGATTTCCAGCTCTTCACCCGACTCAGACTTGATCGTCATCCTGGCCTTGCGCGGCTTGGTGGACTTCTTCGGCTTGGCCGCGCCCGCCTCGGAGCCAGCAGGCGTCTCGCTGGTCTTCTTGGCAGGGCTTTTGCGGGCCTTCGGCGTGGCTTCGCTGGTTTTGGCCGCCGCTTCCGGCTGCGCGTCCTGCGGCTTTTTTGATTTTTTTGCCATGGCAGAAGCCTCGATTCCTACTTACTCTCCGCTATTCGATTCCATGTTCGATGCAGACGGAGCGGCAGCCTGCTCAGCCTCGGCAGCCGGTTCGTCCTCGATCGCAGCTTCGGCGAGCTCTTCCTTCAGGTCTTCGGCGATTGCCTCGGCCGTTTCCTCGGGCGCAACCGGCTCGGGCTCACCGATCTCGGTCACGGCGTCGGCCGGCGGAGCCGCTTCCGGCTCTTCGAGCTCGATAGCGGCCATCTTCTCGAACTCCTCCATCGAAGGCAGCTCGGAGACGTCTTTCAAACCGAACCGGAGCAGGAACTCCTTGGTGGTTTTGTACAGGATGGGCCGGCCGATCACCTGCTTGCGGCCGGCTGTGGCAATCAGCTTGCGCGCCAGCAGCGATCCGAAGACGCCCGACGAGTCCACGCCGCGAATCTCGTTCACCTCGGGCGCGGTAACCGGCTGCTTGTAGGCGATCACTGCCAGGGTTTCCAGCGCCGGCAGCGAAAGCTTGAGCGGCGGCTTCAGGCTCTTGACGAACATGCGCACCGCGTCGTGGCACTCGGGCTTGGTGGCCATGCGGTAGCCGCCGGCGATCTCCCGGATTTCCACACCCCGGCCGTCGGCGGCGCACTCGGCGATCAGCACGTCGAGAATCCGGCGTAGGATGATGCGGACCTCGCGGTCGCGCTGGCGGGTCTCGTGCTTCAGGCCGGACTCGGTTGCCTCTGCGTCAAGCGCGGCCGTCTCGCTCGCAACTTCGGTACCAGGGGCGTCTTCAGCGGCAACCTCGGTGGGCACATCGGCTTCCGGAGCTGGCTCAGCAACCGGCTCGTCCGTGCTGGCTTCCTCATTCAAAAGGGGTAAGGGTGCAGCCAGGTCGGCGGAGGCGTCTGCTTCCGCTTCAGCCTCGGCTGTGCGCGCAGCCTCCTGCTCGGCCTTCCATTCCAGCGCGTCCGCCGCAAAGAGGGCGGCAAGCTGGGCCAGCGTGACCGGCTCCTCGGCGGCATAAATCACAGCTTCCAGTTTTGCTTTCAGGCTCATCGGTCGAAAAAAGGGCCCGCAATTTCGAAGGCTCTCCTGTATGGTACCGGATGCGGGGCAACGCTGCTTGCCTGTACGGCAATGCGAACGGCAAAGGCTGGAATCTACGGAATCTCCGGATGCTCGATAGGTTCCTCGGAGGGACGCTTCGGTTCGGGTAGTGGACGGGGAATGGGCTGCGATTCCGGCACAACCGAGTGGATATATGGCTCTTTTGCCGGTGTTTCCCGGTACCGCTCATTTGCCCAATCGTCGTAATAGGACTGGTATCGTTCGCCGAGCACCTGGCGAAGACGCGCAGTCTGTGCGAAGCCGGCTTTGCCTACTTCGGTGCTCACCGCTGTGTCGCAGAAGGTGTTGAGAACGACCATTGCAGCCAGCGGACTGGTCCAGCGCAAGTCGATCTGAAGCGGCGAAACAATCTTGTGACTGTCAGCGTTGTCTTGTGGCGTCACTAACTGGCGGTCACTGAAGCGTTGAAAGATTGCTGCCAATCTTTGTTCCAGGTTGCTGTCAGGAGGGTCGAGTGGCGGCCAGACCTTACTGAGGTCGGTAAGCTCTGAAGCGACTCGGCGGACGGCTGAGGCATCGTTTGCCAGATCGGCAGAATGCACTGCTGCGGCAACCTTGTCGAGCAGATTTGCGTTCGAGTTGGCCGTGAGATGCGCCTTCTCAACTTTCCGATTTTGCTCAGCGGCAGCCAGGTTTTCCAATCGTTCCTTTGCCTGGGAGATTCCGACACGGTAGTTGCTGATCTTTTGAGCGCTCGCGAGCGCCCATGATTCATCGAAGCGTCTCAGATCAAACACCACAGTGCTGGCGGCTCTGGCCGCTTGATCGTGCATCAGTGCGTTCACAGATGCGCTTCCGGGCTGGCCGCGCATTTCTGTGACGGTGCGAACTACCCAGCTTCGCAGCGTGTCAAACGAGGCTGCGGTGAGCGAAGAATTGAGCGCGTCGAAGAACTCTCCAAAGACCGGATAGTGGGTGCTCAGCAGCGAGAGCAATGGCGAATGGCCGAGAATACGGTCTGCCGGCAATAACTGCTCGAAAGCCTGGTGTGCCAGTTCGTCCGTGGTCTCCTCCGCGACCGACGGCTCTTTGCCGCCGTTGTCTGGCACCGTGTCGGCTTCTTCTGAAGCCTGGCGCAACGCGCCGGGCGTCCATGACGGCGCAGGCGGCTCAGCCGAGGCTGAACCCGTATCGTCAGCGCTGACGTAACTTGCCACATCGACCGAGGCTGGAAAGCTGAGAGGAGCCGCATCGACGACGGCCTGGGAGCTATCTTTGGCCCTCTCACGCATATCTTCATACTGTCTGCGCTCGGCGAGAAACTGGGCCGACTGGTCCATCTCCTCACGCAGAGGCTGTGGCCGCTGGTTCCACGCCCTCTCAGCGAGTGCTTGCCGGAGAAATGAGTCTGCATTGACGGCAAGTGCGGCCTGGAAGTGATCGTAATCTTGCTTTGCATCCCTGAGAGTCAGGCCGATCTTCTGTGTGGGGCCGCTGTCGCCGGTGGCAAGAAAGGTGAGCGTAGCAGCGATGGCTGCAGCGCTGGAGATTCTTCCCAGCCACTTTGCGCCACCGGCTAGAAACACTATAAAGCGATTTGTCCATTGGGCAAGCGATGGACGAAGACTGGCAGCGATGCGTAGCCCCAGTATCACCGCAAGAAGCGCGAGAGTCCCGATGAGCCTGGGCGAGTAGCGCTCGAGGAATTCATGGGTTGCGGCTACCCGCCCTTCCCATGCCGTAAGTTTGCCGAGCGTTGTGTTGTCAAGCGACACAGCCTGAAGGCAGAACAGGGCCAGCGAGTAGCAGGCAAGAACGATTACTGTGATCGACAGAAGCTCAGTCAGATTGGCGCAAAGCGCCTTGTTAAACCTGGCCCCGCGTCCATCAAAAGGACTCAAGGCGCGCAGCCGCAGCGCAAGGCCAATAAGAACCAGTGGAATGAGCCACCAGGGAAGATTCTCAAAGCGGACTGTAAAACTGCAGATAGCCGTAGTAATTATGCCGATTACGAAGAGCGTGCGCGCCGCCCGCCGCCGGAAGAGCGCTATTTCGGGCGCAACGTCTTCGTGCCAGAACACAACACGGACTCTGTTTCTGAAGGCCGGCCGGATGGCCAGTGCGACGAGTGCCCCAACAAGCGGCAACAGCAGCCACCACGGCCAGGTTACGCGCAAGAGCCAGACGAAAACGACCAAGATCAGAATGACGAGGGATCCCTGCCAATCTGAACCGTGCTGGGGCGATCCGGAGCCGCGCATACGGCCACCTCCAGGATTGGAGAAGCACTCCGGGAATCAGAGACGTGAAGGATGGACGGGAAAGAAGCGTCTGAGACGAGGGCCGAAGGAATGCTCACCCTGCTTCTTTGAGGTCTGGCTAAAGTCTAACCCAGGACCGGCAACACAACAACGAAAAATGAAATGCGCGCAAATCTGAGTGCGACGACCAAAAAATGGCGTCTGCCGTGGCGGACGCCTGCGGAGGTTGGTGTGGTCTAACTCGTGAGCTGGCGGAAGAGCCAGAAAAGGCATCCGGAAAGCAACGCCGCGGCAGGCAGGGTGAAGACCCACGCGGCGGCAATGTTGCGAATGGTGGATAACTGCAGGCCGCTCTTGTTGGCGGCCATGGTGCCGGCCACACCGGAGCTGAGAACGTGCGTGGTGGAGACGGGCAGGCCGAAGTTGTCTGCGGCAAAGATGGTGCCCATGGCTACCAGCTCAGCGCAGGCGCCCTGTGCGTAGGTCAGGTGCTCCTTGCCGATCTTTTCGCCCACGGTCACCACGATCCGTTTCCAGCCCACCATGGTGCCCAGGCCCAGCGCCAGCGCTACGGCCACTTTGACCCACGATGGGATGAACTTGGTGGCCTTGTCGATCTTGGTCTTGTAATTGGCCAGCGCCGCGCGCTCATCGCTGCTAAAGGCCGGGTTCTTGCTCTTGTCCATCAGACGCAGGGTTTCGCTGGCCACGTACATGTCGTTGCGGACGTTGGTCTGCTGCGCGGCGGGAACGTGCTTATAGTCGCCGTAGGTCTGTGCGTCACCTTCGAGATCGCGGATAATCTCGCGCAGGGCGGTCATGGTAGCCGGCTGCAACTGCCTGGTGCGCAGGTAGTCGGTCAGCTCGGCACGCGCGTCGGGGCCCAGGATGGCGTTCTTGTCCACGTGCGCGTCCACGATCGAGACCGCCTTGTCGGACGCGGCGATAAAGTCCTGGATATCGCGAGCGCTGACGGCGTGGTTGAGAGCATAAGCCGTGGGCACTGTGCCGATGAGAATCAGCATGATGAGGCCCATACCCTTCTGCCCGTCGTTGGAGCCGTGGAAGAAGCTGACGCCGGTGCAGGTGAGCACCAGCAGCAGGCGGATGGGCCACGGCGGAGGCGTGTTGTCCTTCGGAGCCTCGTAAAGTGCCGGGTACTTGATGCTGATCTTGGCGATGGCGAAGAGAATGGCCGCGCAGCCGAAGCCGACCAGCGGCGAAACCAGCAGCACCTGGAAGACCTTCGTCGCCTGACCCCAGTCCACGCCCGACGTGCCGCCGGCGGCCGAGATCAACTGGTTGGCCACGCCCACGCCGATGATGGAGCCGGTCATGGTATGCGTGCTCGACGCCGGCAGGCCCAGGTACCACGTGCCCAGGTTCCACAGGATGGCGGCGATGAGCAGCGCGAAGACCATCGCGAACCCGGCGCCGGAGCTGACCTTGAGAATAAGCTCTACCGGCAGCAGGGTGATGATGGTAAAGGCCACGGTACCGGCCGAGGTGAGCACGCCGGCCAGGTTGCACAGCCCCGACCACACCACGGCGATATTCGGCTCGAGCGAGTGCGTGTAGATGACCGTGGCCACCGCGTTCGCTGTGTCGTGGAATCCGTTGACGAACTCGAAGCTGAGCGCGATGAGCAGGGCCACGGCCAGCAGGAAGTAAGGCCAGAAGCTGGTGACGGCGATGTTGCCCAGGTCGCCGGCCACGTGGAAGCCGATATAGCCGAGTCCGCCGAGGAGCGCGGCCAGCACGATAGCGGTGCTGATCCACGCGGGCGATTTCTTCATCTTGCGGTCGAGCAGGGATGCGCCGGAGGGTACGGTTTCGACTGTTGTTGCGATATCCGCCATAAAAGGCTCCAGAGGGTTCAGATCGAATGTCGTCCGGCGACGCGGGGACGGAAGTGTTTCCGGACTGGAGCCAGAGATATAGGAGTCAGATGAAAGGAGAATGAATTATTTTTTGCGCGCGCGCCGGCCCGGCTTTTGCGGAGCCCGGCGCGGCATTTCCAGCCCGTCAGGCCATGCCGGGGGTGGCCGAGGCCGCCCAGATGAGCGCCTCTTCGTACCAGGTCATCAACTGGTGCGAGTGCAGGCCGCGGGATGAGGCGATGCGGTCGCAGTTCTGCCAGTCTCCGCGCTCATGGGACTCGATCCAGGAAAGCAGGCTGCGCTCGGGGTTTTCGCTGCCGGTGAGCGCTTCGCAGATTTGGCCGCGCAGCGGCAGGCAGGGCACGATCTCTTCCATGGGAACCTGCAGCATGGCGGGCAGCAGGCTGAAGAGGCCAAGCAGGTATTGCTCAGACGGGTCCTGCTGAAAGATGCGCGCCGCCAACTCGCAGAAGCGGGCGCGCAACAGGCCCATGTGCAGGATCTCGACCGGCTGCTCGGCGTTCAGTTCGCTCACGATGGCCAGCGAGATAGCGCGGCGCAGAGCCTGCTCGCCCAGGATCATGATGGCGGTTTCGATGGAGCGCACTTCCTGGCGCATCCCGTAGATGGGCGAATTGACCAGCCGCAGCAGGCGGAAGGTGAGAGATGCGTCGCTGCGGATAAGCTGGCTGACCTTGCGGATGTCGAGCGGGTCGCGGTAAAGCTCGCGCACGATCTCGAAGTGAAAGAGCCGGTTGGCGGGAATCTTGCGTTTCTTGAGCAGCACCGGATGGCAGAAGTAGCCGCCCTGAAAGAGCGCGAAGCCGTTCGCCAATGCCTGTTGATAATCGTCCTGAGTTTCTACTTTCTGCGCCACGAGCGAGAGGGAATTCAGCCCGAGCCGGCTGAAATGCTCCCGCTCTGCGGCCCCAAACTGCCGGAAGTCCATGCGGAGATAGGCGGCGCACTCTGCCAGCGGCTGCAGGCGCTCGTGCCAGGCGAAGTCGTCGAGCGAGATACGGAAGCCGCGTGCGCGCAGCGCCCGGCAGGCGTCGATCAACCGCGGCGTGGGCTCCACGCCCACCGGGACGCCCAGAATCGTCAGGCTGGGGGTGAGCACCAGCACCAGGTCTTCGGTAAGCGCGTCCGCATTGCAGGTGACAAAGGCCGGCAATCCGTTGGTGAGCCGCTCCAGGCCAAAAAGCACTTCGTTGTCGAGCATGGTTTCTACGGCGGCGTCGGCATCGCGGCGGAAGATGGCCTGCGGCGGGTTGCGGAAGAGCAGATCGTAGCCGTGTACAAGGCCTTGCCTGTTCAGAATCGGCTGCCGGGCCACGTAGCGCAGTTCGCCGGCGGCCTTCGGTTCAGCATCCACCATGCCCTTTTCCTGTTCCACCTGTGTCATTGCGCATTCGCTCATAAAGCATAAATATCGGCAGAATGTGGCGGGCGCTTCAGTGGGTTTCCGGGCAGAAACAGGAGAGAGTTGTGATTCTACGGGGCGGTCGTGTGCTCAGCGGACCAGAGAGCGAGCTCTGCCTCGGATATCTCGCCCACGGAAGCTATAACGTTGTGAGGCGTCAGCGCCAGTCGTCCTGGGCATTGGCCAGGCCCTGGTTCATCAGCGACTCGAAGCTGGTGTGCTTCTTGATGAAGATTTCGCTGAACTGGCGGTCCTGGCGCAGCAGGATGGCCTGCAATCGCACCAGCTCCAGCAGCGCCAGGAACATGGCGATGAGCGCCCGCTCGGAGCGGGTGTGGCTGAGCAGCTTGTGCAGGGCCACCGGCTTGTCTTCCATGGTAAGCCGACGCGAGAGGTACTGGATCATCTGGCCCACGGTCACCGAGTCTTCTTCCACGCTGATCAGGGGACGGCTGCGCGCACGCTCCAGGATGTCGCGGAAGACGCGCACCAGGTCGGTGGTGTCGGCGGCGATCTCGGGCTCGGCGCCGGCGTCGGCGCGGAACTCGCGCATGCCGGGGTTGGTCCACGAGGCGGCTTCGAGCATCTGTTTCTCCTGCAGCATCTGCGCGGCGTTCTTGAACCGCTCGTGCTCGAGCAGCCGTTCCACTAGCTCGCGGCGCGGGTCCTCTTCCGTCTCGCCGGGACCTGCCGGCGCGCGCGGCAGCAGCATCTTGCTCTTGATGTGGATGAGCAAGGAGGCCGTGTAGATGAACTCGCCGGCCACATCCACGTCCGACGCCTTGAGCTGTGCCACGTAGGCCAGAAACTGCGCCGTGATCCTGGCGATCGGGATGTCGTAGATGTCGATGTCCTGCTTGCGGATCAGGTCGAGCAGCAGGTCGAGCGGGCCGTCATACACCTGGCCCACGATCACCGAAAACGGCGAAGTATCGGCGGTCTCTTCGCGCTGCCTGGCAGGCGCGGGAGCTTTGGCCGGCTTTCCTTCCGGCACGGGCGGCGTGAGCACCAGCGGTGGTGCTTCAGGCGCAGGCGTCGACTCGGGCGTCATCTCGGATTCAGGCTGCGGCGGATTTTGAAACTCGTCCATCAATTTCTGATCTCTGCTTCATGCTTTGGGTTGATGCTGGCGCCAGTCAGCAGTTGCCTGCCACTACAGCATCTGCGAGCGGCAGCTTCATCGCGCTGCGGACCTCCTGCATGGTCCGCTCGGCACGTGCGGCGGCGCGGCGTGAGCCTTCTTCGAGGATCTCTTTTACCTGCGATTCGGTAAAACTGGCCCGGCGCTGCTGGATCGGATTCAGAATCTGCACCAGCGCGTCCGCGGCCCAGCCCTTGCACTCGATGCAGCCGATGCCGGCCGAGCGGCAGCCTTCGTACACCTTGGCCATCGTCTCCGGAGTCGAAAACATCTTGTGCAGATCACCCACCGGACACTTGTCCGGGTCGCCCGGATCGGTGCGCCGGATGCGTGCCGGATCGGTGACCATGGTCTTGAGCTTCTTGCGAATCTCCGGCTCCGGATCGGCGAGCAGGATTGTGTTGCCGTAGCTCTTCGACATCTTGCGGCCGTCGGTGCCGGGCAGCTTGGGCGAGGGCGTGAGCAATGCCTTCGGCTCGGGCAGCACTTCGCGGCCGCCGGGCCTGCCCACCGCGGCTGGCTTATAGAACTGGTTGAACCGCCGCGCCACTTCCCGCGTGAGCTCCACGTGCGCCACTTGGTCCTGCCCCACGGGAACGAACTGCGGCTGATAGAGCAGGATGTCGGCGGCCTGCAAGAGCGGATAGCCGAGAAATCCGTAGGTACCCAGGTCTTTGCCGGTGAGGTTTTCCTGCTGTTCCTTGTAAGTGGGCACGCGTTCCAGCCAGCCCAGCGGGGTGATCATCGCAAAAGCCAGAAACAGCTCCGCGTGCTGCGGCACCTTGCTCTGCAGAAAGAGCACCGATCTTTCCGGGTCGAGTCCGGCGCCGAGATAGTCGAGCATCGCGTCGAGCGTATTTTGCGCCACCTGCGCGGTGTCTGCGTAATCCGTCGTCAGCGCGTGCCAGTCGGCGATGAAGAAGTAGCACTCGTAGCTGTCTTGCAGCTTGACCCAGTTGGCCAGCGCGCCCATGTAGTTGCCCAGGTGGAGCTTGCCGGTAGGGCGCATGCCGCTCAGGATGCGCGCGCGGGACGAGGAGGTTGGGGTTTCGTGCATGGTGTCTGTCGATTCCGTTGCGGCGCGAAAACAGGGGACGCCGGCTCTTCAGAAAAAGATCGCCGAAAGGCTTTTTCTATTGTACCGGGCAGGGTGAAGGCTGCTCTCAGTGGTGGAGGCCCGCCAGCATGGTGTAAATGATCCCCAGCGAGGGGCCGATGAGCAGGCGGAGAATGAAACCGCCGACAAAGATCATGACCAGGTAGCTGACCCAGATGGGAATCCGGTCATAGCTCTGCACGGCGCTGTAGGGCAGCAGGTTGCGCAGCATCCGGCTGCCGTCGAGCGGCGGAATAGGCAGCAGGTTGAAGAAGAGCAGAGAGATATTGATCTCAATGGCGATCACGCCCAGCAGCACCAGCGCCTGCAGGCCGGACGAAGCGTTCATGCCGATGGCTCCGCTGAAGCTCTCCAGCACCAGCGCGCGTCCGCCGGGAACGGCAAGACACACGATGGCCAGCAGCACCAGCGCAATCAACGCGAGGATGAGGTTGGAGGCCGGACCGGCGAGCGTGGTGAGATTGTCGTCGCGGACAATCTTCTGAAAGTTGCGGGTAATGACTGGCGTAGGCTTGGCCCAGCCTACCAGGAAGCCGCTGAAAAAGGTGAATCCGATGAATGGGCCGAAGATGATCAGCGCCGGAAACAGCAGCGTCCCGATCGGATCGACGTGATACATGGGGTTGAGCGTGATGCGGCCCTGCAGGCGCGCAGTCTGGTCGCCGAGGCGCGAGGCCATCCAGGCGTGCGCGCACTCGTGAAAACTCAGCGAAAACAACAGCAGAACAAACTCAAAAACGGCAATGATTAATGCGGCGGACTGCAAGCGGCGGCTCCCCGATCCAGCGTCCTCGGCGGATTTTGTGGGCGTGCCGTGTGGAAGCCTGGAAGACTCAGGGTAGCATGCGGGTCGTGTTTCAGGCGTGGTCCGTAGGGAACACGCCCACCGACTCGCCTTCGGCCAGGTGCTGGCCGGCCAGAACGATCGCGTGGCTGGCGATGCGCGCCCTGGCGCCGATGTTGGTGGGCACGAGCCTCACCTTGTCGTAGTTGGCCGGATCGTGCGCGTACGAAAAGATGCGCGAGTAAGAGCCGATGACGGCGTGATCCCCGATGGTGATGCCGCCGCGGTCATTCAGCAGCGCGTGCTGGCGGATGGTGACGCCGTCGCCGATGGAGAGGTTGTAGCCATAGGTAAGATCCACGCCGTGGTAGATCTTCACGCCGGTGCCCATGCGCGCAAAGATGTGCCGTCCCAGCATGCAGCGGAAGCGCAGTCCAAGCCAGTGGTTGAGACCGATCGGCGAGCGGTCGAACATCTGCCAGAACCACAGCAGCGGCTTGCGCTCGCTCAGCCGCTCGCGGTCCGCGTCGGCAAAGTGCTCGGCCTCGATGGTGACGTTTTCCGGGTCGAGCGACAGGCTCACCACGTTGCCGGGCAGCTCTGAGGTGAGCGTGAGGTTGAGCTTGCCGCCGTGCGGGCGGCCCAGGTAGAGCTGGTAAAGCTGGTCGCGGACAATCTCGGCGCGGCGCGCCGGCAAGTGGTGGCGGGTGAACTCCTCGTCGAGAAACGCAATCCAGCGGCGGTAAATCTCTTCGGCCTCGGGCGCGGGATGCGGAACGCTGCTGTTCGCATTTGCCATATCCTTTGGACGATACAGCAGCGGGGAGAGACGCGGCGAGTGACGCTCTTCGTGATGGAAACGAGACGGGCTGGCAGAAGCATGTGCTTTCCCACCCTTTCCACTGAAAAACGTGGAAAGGATGGGGCACGGAAGGATGGTGGCTCTACTTGCGGCCGATCTTTTTGTTGGCGCGCCGCGCGGCGAGGGCGTGCATCTCCTTGCCCATCTCGGAGCGGTTGATGGCAATCTGCATGGCCAGCATGATGACATTGCCGGTACACCAGTAAAGCGCCAATCCCGAGGCGTAGTGCAACAGCATGAACCCGAAGAAAATCGGCATGATGAAGGCCATCATGCGCCGCTGCGTGGGATCCATGCCGGGCGAAGGCGTGATGTACTGTGTCAGGAACATGGTTACGATGATGAGAATGGGCAGAACATACGTCGGATCGGGCTGCGAGAGATCAGGAAGCCACATCCAGTGCGCCTGGCGCAGCTCGACGGCGTACTCTAAAACGCGGAAGTAGGGCCATAGCAGGATCAGCGGCACGAGCATGGGCAGGCAACTGCCGTACATGTTGACGCCTTCAGCCTTGTAGAGCTGCATCATCTCGGTGTTCATCTCGGCCCGCTTGGGGTCGGTGGCCTTGAGGTGCGCGTACTTGCGCTTGAGGGCATCCACTTTGGGCTGGATGCGCATGGTCTTCAAAGACGACTTCATGGCCGCAATGCGCGTGGGCAGCAGCGCCAGGTTGAAGACCACGGTGGAGATGATGATGGCCCAGCCCCAGTTCCCGATGCCGTGCAGCACCATGAAGCGCAGCAGGAGGTAGAGCGGTTTGGCGATGAACGACCAGAAGCCGAATTCGATGAGCGGCTCAAGCGCCGGCCCGTCTTGCTTTCCGTCCGGGCCCGCCGCGTGGATCGACGACAGCACGTCGGTGGCCTTGGGTCCGACAAAGAGGCGCAAGCGCGTGTTTCCGCTGGTGTCGCCGACGGCGATGCCGAGCACGTCTGCCGGAGTCTTCTTGCTGCTCGGATCGGAAGGGTTAGACGGCAGTTGGATGGCGTTGTGCAGCGTAACGACGGTCGCGCGTTCGGGCGCGTCGGGCAGGAAAGCCGATGCGAAGTAAAGATCCATGACGGCCACGTACTGGTACGGCTCGTCCAGCGTGTTGTTCCCGCTCACTTTGGAAGCGGACTGCGAGTTCTCCTTGCCGTCGAGCGACCACGCAAAATAGGAAGGCGTGCGCATCTGCGCGTGAATCATCGACCCCTGCGCGAACTCTTCCATGTCGCCCAGACCGGCGGGCCATTGAAGCAGCACGCGCACCGGCGCACCGTTGCGCGTGACCCTGGTCTCGACGGAGATTACGTAGCTGGTATCGAAGTGGATGGTCTTGACCGCATCGAGGCCATTGGCCGCGTAGTGGAAGGTGATAGACGTTGGCGCCACCAGCAGCCCCGTGGCCGAAGGCCGCGCGCCCGCCGCCGTTACCTGGTAGAGCGCCTGGTTCAACTGCTGGTCGAGTGCCGGCTCATAGGTAAACAGCGAGAGCGGCAGCCCGAAGCGGGCGGCGGCTTCGGGCTGCACCATGTCCAGCGGCTTGCCCGCGCTGTCGAAATACTTCTTCAGGATCCAGTGCTTCACCTGCGCGCCGCGGTTGGTGAAGACGATCTTGTACAGCTCGTTCTCGATCGTGGTGTCGGACTCGATTGCAGCGCTGATTGCAGGCGTCGTAACTGGCGCTGCGGTTGGCGTTGCAGCGGCGGGCGCGGCCGACGCCGATTGCGCAGGGCTGTTCGTCGCCGGCGCGGCCGTCTGCGCCGGCTGTGGCTGCGTCTGTGCCGGCGCGGGCGGCTGCGGCTTGCTGAAAAAGTACTGGTAGGCAAAAAAAGCTACGATCACCAGCAGCATAAAGGCGGTGGTGGAGCGCATGTCGCCGCCGCTCCCGCCGCCTGCCGGGCCCTGCGTTTGAAGATTGGGATTGTGAATTTCGGGCAAAGGATAACGTCCTGTCAGTGGAGAAAGGCGGCAGCGCGTGCAACCGCTCTTTCTTATGGTAATGGTTCGTGGGTAAAAGGTCTTCCGTTGCGTTGAGCGGCTGGCGCCGGCACGGGATCGAGGCCTCCGCGGGTGAAGGGATGGCAGCGCAGCAGCCGCCACAGCGCCAGCGCGCTGCCGCGCAGCGGGCCATGCGTGACGATGGCAGTGGCCGCGTACTCAGAGCAGGTGGGCAAGTATTTGCAACCACCCGGGCTGAGCGAGTGAATGGCCGGCGAAAGCCAGCGCTTGTAAAACCCGAGCATGGCGAGCAGCAACCGTGTCATGATGCCGGACCGGCCGAGACGCGCCGCGCATCCCCGGCAGAAGGTGCATTGCGCGCCGCCTCGGCGTGTGCCTGTTGAAGGATACGCACGATCTCCTCTTCAAGTTTCCTGAATTCCATGGTGAGCACCACGCGACGGGGATGAAAGATGAGATCGCAGCCTGCGGGAAGCAGATCGATGTGGCGGCGCAGCGCCTCGCGCATGCGGCGCTTGATGCGGTTGCGCTCATGGGCCTTGCCCAGCACTTTGCCGGCGGTGAGGCCGATGCGCGGGCCGGCTGGCGAGTTGCCTGCGATGACCGCCTGCGGCGCCAGGAACCAGCTCATGGAAGCCGACTGCCGCTTGCGCGCCGCCGCGTAGGCGCGCTGGTAATCGGAGTGCTTGCGCAGACGCGCGCCCGCAAGGGACTGGCGCTCAGCAGGCTTGGAAGGGAAGCTCATCGGGAAGGCTGAATCCGGATGCGCGCTGGGAAGCGGCGTGAATTGCGCCGGCTCCGGATCGTTTGAGACGCGCGGCAGCAGCGCCGCGCGCACCGCATTAGTCGCGGTAACCCGCGCTGACAGAGACGCGCTTGCGGCCCGCGGCGCGGCGCCGGCTCAGCACGGCAGCGCCCGACTTGGTCTTCATGCGCGCGCGAAAGCCGTGCGTCTTCACGCGGCGGCGGCGGTTGGGTTGAAATGTGCGCTTCGGCATTGGATTGCGCTCCTGTTTCTCTCAAGAAAATCTAGGCTTTGACAGCATTTTCAAGTATATCTCAGGATGGGATTCGAATCCAGCGCAGAGAGCCTGAATCGGCAGGCAGGGCGGGCGATCGCAACTGCCGCGTGCTCCGGCGCATGCATCGAGAGGCGAGAAGGCCCGAGGCTCTCCAAAAGATTCCTTCAGAAAAATTCCTTCTAAAAAAATTTCTGAGGCGGAGGGCTCTCTGCCGCTGCGCTGGAAATCCCAGGCTGTGGTGCGGCGCATCCTAACAGCAGTAGCGCCGCGCCGCGCGTTTTGCGAGTATAGAAAAGACGGCGGTTCCTCAGCTTCCCACAGTGACTCTGGTAACTTCGGCGAGAAGATTCACCATCCTTGGTGCAACTGATCGAAGCGCAAAAAAACTATGTGAAAGAGACGTTGCAACGACCTCCAGATGTGCTACTATCGGGACCGTTCTAGAAAGTTTCACACACCGTCTTTCGGGATGGTTTTTACCGAAGCCCCAGGATTCGGTCTTCAGGGGCAGACCAGCGGAACACAGGCAACCGGTTGATCGGGTAATGGGACGGAAAGCCTCTGGCTTTACGCCATGAGAGAGCCGTTGCCCAAAAACCACAGAAAACAGTCCGGCGCCCCGGTGGCGGCACGGGCAAGGATTTGTACGATGGCATTTGCAGCTTCGCCAGCTTCAACGCTCAATCCCTGGCTCCAGATACTCGCAGCTCTGGAGAAGAAAGTTATCCGGCAGTCGTTCGAGACCTGGCTTAAACCCACTCGCTATAGTCATGCAGCAGGCCGCACGCTCTACGTCCGCGTGCCTTCGCCGGAGTTCCAGCACATCGGCGAAAAGTACAGCGATCTCATTCAGGAAGCGATCGACACGCAGGCGCTCGAGTTCGACGACGTGAGCTTTGTCACTGCCGAAGAGGACCCTTCGATTCCTCCGCAGCGCAAGGACGGCGGCTTCGGTCCCGTTCCCTCGCATGCGCCCACTGCGCCACCGCCGCCTGCGCCGGCGCGCGCGCCGGAACAGGGCCGCTTTGACTGGTCCATGGCGGCGCAGCTCAACGCGCGCTACACCTTCGACGCGTTCGTCATCGGCAACGGCAACCAGTTCGCGCGCGCGGCCGCGCTGGCGGTTGCAGAGCGTCCCTCGCGCGCCTACAATCCGCTCTTCCTCTATGGCGGCGTCGGCATGGGCAAGACGCACCTGATGCACGCGATCGGCCACGAGGTGAAGCGCCGTCAGCCTTCTTCGAGCATCTGCTACGTCTCGGCGGAGAAGTTCACCAACGAGATGATCAACTCCATCCGCAACGACCGCATGACCAGCTTCCGCGACCGCTTCCGCACGGTCGACGTGCTGCTCATCGACGACATCCAGTTCATCTCGCAGAAAGAGCGCACGCAGGAAGAGTTCTTCCACACCTTCAACGCGCTCCACGAGAGCATGAAGCAGGTGGTCATCGCCTCTGACCGTCCTCCCAAGGAGCTGACGGAGATCGAAGAGCGGCTGCGCTCGCGCTTCGAGTGGGGACTGATCGCCGACATTCAGCCACCCGATCTCGAAACCAAGGTGGCCATTCTGCAGAAGAAGGCGGAGAGCGAGCAGGTGACGCTGCCCACGGATGTGGCGCTGTTCATCGCGTCGAACGTGCGCACCAACGTGCGCGAGCTCGAAGGCGCCATGACGCGGCTCGTGGCTTGGTGCCAGTTGAACCGCGTGGAGATCACGCTGGCCGCCGCGCAGCAGTGCTTGAAGCAGTTCATTGACATGCAGGTGCGCAAGGTCACCATTGAGGCCATCCAGCGCGCCGTCGCCGAGCAATTCGGCATGCGCATCAGCGACCTCAAGCAGAAGAACAACTCGCGCAACGTCGTGGTGCCGCGCCAGATCGCCATGTACCTGGCCAAGCAGATGACCGAAGCCAGCCTGCCGGAGATCGGCCGCCAGTTCGGTAACAAGCACCACACCACGGTGATGCACTCGATCGCCAAGATCGACGAGCAGCGCCGCACCGACAAGGACCTGCACCGCACCCTGAACAAGCTGCAGGATGTGCTGAACGCGTGAGGGCAGGTTAGCGAGTCAGCGGGAAGGCAGAGCCCCGCGTTGCAGCGCGGGCCTGGTGTCCTGTAACTGAAGTTCATAGCATAAGTTGAAGTCCCGAACCGCAGGTCCCGCCACAGCGGATCTGTAACCCGCCACGGCGGACCTTCGACTCGTCGCCGCGACGACTCGCTCAAGGATGACAGCAGCATTTATGCCATGAACTTCAGTTATACGGCTTTAGAGCATTTTCGATTTAAGTGTACACATAACCGCAAGCCTCGAAATAGTTTGAGCATTCCTCGGGAGAGGCCGAGTTGAGCAGGCCGGCGATTTCCTCCCATAGGGTCTCCGTGGACCGCCTGGCCGCTTTGCGCA
>JASHPJ010000014.1 GCA_030038195.1 Acidobacteriaceae bacterium | reverse complement strand
ATACGCAACGGCATCTCCGAACAGTCCGCCGTCGAGGGCGAGCAGGTATTGAATCACTTCCTCAATCGGCTCCCGATTATCACGCTCAAGGAAGGCTCCCGCGCTCGCGTGTACATCGGCACCGACCTTTTGATTCCGTCCTACGCGGAGCATCGCGTCGATCCCACGTTATAGAGAGGAGTTTCGGGATGAATGACCGTTACGAACATCTGCTCCGCAAATCACGCGATGCCAAGCGTGGAGGGAGAGACGCATGGGGTGTGCAGTCAACCGGAGAGAAAGTCGCCGTCGCACTTGTTCTCAATCGTGCCGATTGGTTGGCCGAGATCGACTACACAATTCCCGAAGCCATCGAGCGTACCGGCGCGGATTGGGTAGCGATCATTCCGCAGGTTGCCCACCAGCTTTCGGGAGAAAAATAACGACCACGAAAACATCTACGGATTTTCCCTGGACAGGCTCGATTCAACCTGCCCGCAGTGCATGGAATCACCAACCGCAGGAGGCAGCATGAAACTCACTCTCACCAAACGTCGCAAATGGCTTATTGGAGCGGGCGCGGCGGTATTGCTTACCGCAACGCCCAGCTTCGCGTTGTTCGGAATCGGAGATATTGTCTTCGATCCGACCAGCTATGCCTCGCTCGTTCAGCAGCTCACCACGTTGCAGATGCAGTACAACATGGTGAAAAACAACCTTACCCATTTTTCCCTCAAGCAGCAGTGGCAAACGACGTTGCACGCTCTTGAAAACGTGAACGTCGCCAATATGTTCGGTGAGACGGCGGGCATGAGCATTGCGCTCAACACCAACTCGCCGTCTGCCTCCAGCACAGCATGGAAGGCCGCTACCGTCACCATGAACGGCAGCGCACCGGCCTACCTTGCCAGTCAGTCTCTCGGCAGCTCCCGCACCTCACAGCTTGCGATGATTGAAACGTCCGATGCTGTCTCTCCTGACTGCCTTACGGCTGTCGGACAGTACCGGAGCGATCGGAGCACCAATGCGACGGCGAACAGCTCGCTTCTTTCCTCTCAGTTCGATGTTTCTGATTCGACCAATAGCGAGGTCCAGCAACTCAACCTGCTAAACGCGGCTGAGGCGCAGAAGATGGCCGAGATGCAGTCCCAGGGCGCTTTGCAAGCGTGTCTCGCCTCGCAGATGACCGTCGCCAATATGGAGCGGCGCAATGCCGCTGCCGAAGACCTCAATACTGCCGTCTTCGTCCAGCAACAGCGTTCGGCCAACGACACCAGCGCGGCCAATGAAGGCAGCACCTGGGATAGCTACTTACCGTAACGGAGACCGCAATGTTGAAAGCGATCAACACGAAAATCCTGCTTGCCATCCTCGCGGCTCTCACCGCGATTGGTGGTGTGCTCACCTACCAGCGGCACGAGGCGGCGAAGGCCGCCGCTGCCGCCACCAAAGCAGCGGCCATCCTCCAGCAACAACAGAAGGAGGCCGAGGAACGCAAAGCCGACGATGAGGCGTTTCGGCGGCGCGTGGAGGCGGACAAGAAGAAGCACAACTCCGCCGCCGCCAACGAAGGCAAGACCTGGCAGAAGTACATCCCCTAAACGCAACCGAGGGAGAGTAGCGATATGGTTTCCGTGGTTCTATTAGCGCAGGCGCTTCCAAGCGCGAGTTCCGGCGTCGATTGGTTGTATCAGTTCACTAATAATCTGACGAACCTCACCACACAGAATGGTGGGGCGCTCACACAGCTTGGATTGACCGAACTAAGCTGTATCGCCCTCTTCACGCTAATCAGTCTGGTTATCAACTGGAATACGACCAGCATGACATTTCGATTTCATGCCCAGCCTGTCCATGCGGGCGATTTGGTCAATTTTCTGTTGCGGCTCATCATCTGCTGCCTGCTGGAAAGCTATTGGGTGAATCCATTTCCCGGCGCGAGCTTCGGTATCAATCACTTCTTTTCTTATATCGCGCAGGCGATGGTTGCGGCCTTCGATCAAAACTCGCTCAACAATCTTCTCCAGCTTTTCAAAACTGCTGGTGATAACACGGCGATGCCGTCACTTATGGCCCCCATTCAGATCCTTTGCTACTTTGTCGTACAGGCACTTCTCGGCATCGCATCCGCCATCCTGTTTGTCATAAATTGCAGCGCCTTCATCCTCTATGGCGTGACCGCATTATTCGGCCCCATCTTTGTGCCGCTGCTGATGACCAAGACCTTTCGCGCGAAGTTCTTTCACTTCCTTGATGTGCTTATCAGCTTTGCCATGATTCGCGCCGTCGCCGCCGCGTTCATCTTCGTTTGGGCCGGGTTTATGAACGCCTTTATCCAGCAGACCTTCAATGGAAATTACTCGATTGAAATGTGGCTTGCCAACCTGATTCCATGCACTATGGTATTCGTCGCCTTCATTGTGAATATGCTCTACATCCCGAGCATGACACAGGCGATCTTCGGTGGAGCGGCTGGTATGGCGGAAAACATGACCAAAGCCATCGGCTCCATCGCGGCGACAGCAGCAGCCGCAAGTGCGGCAGGAGGATAGGGCATGTTTTGGTTCTTTATCAGGGTTCGCGCATTGCAGCGGCTTGGTTTCGGCAAGCCTTTTCAGTACATCATTTTGGTTTTGTTTGTAGGTTGCCTCATCGCCGGATTGATTTACGTCGCTGTGGTGTTCCACGCCGTCAACGAAAGGAGTCACCCTCCCCATGTCCACGCACACAGTAGTCAATGAGCAACAGAGATTGACGCCGGAGCAGGCAACGCTCACGGATCAAATCGGCAATGAAGTTTATGCCTCGCACTACGCCGAACGGAAAACCTACCGCCTCATCCTCACCTGTGGAACGGCGCTGCTCTGCGGCTCCATGTGGCTCAATTTCTCGTTAGCCCGCCGCCCTCTCGTAAACCGCTACATCCGCATCGACGAGATGGGCCGCGCCCAGGCGATCCAATATAGCGATCTTGACTACACACCGCGCGAAGGCGAGGTGCGAACGTACCTCACCGATTGGGCAAATTACCGCTACACGATCAATCGGGATACGATTGCCAGCAAATACCCGCTCAACTATTACTTTCTTTCGCAGTCTCTCGCCTCGCAGTTGATGGCTGACGACAATCAGAGTCACTTGGTTTCGCAAGTTATGGGCGGCCAGATGGAGCAGAGCGACGTAGAGGTGCGGGACGTAACCATTACGTCCATGTCTGTGCAGACCATCCAACGGACAAAGGTCGCCCGTGGCACAGCACTGGTAGCTATCGACAGAATCTATTCGCCGGACCATTCCCGCCAGCCCCGCACCGAACATTGGATGCTCAGTGTCACCTACTATCTGAATCCGGCGCAGGTGAGCCAGCAGGCACAAATTTTTCCGCAATTCGAGACCATCAATCCGCTTGGACTAACCATCACCGAGTTCCATGAAAACCGCGTATCGGTTGACCCCATTGCGCCGGGGACAACAGCGGCAGCGACCGACGGAGCAGTGCGGTGAGTTTCGAGTTGATATTGCCGTTCTTTCCCGATGAGCTGCGGGCGCTGCTACTGGACCCGTCCATCTCCGATTTGATGATTAATGGAACGACCGGCGTGTATGCGGATCGTGGCGGCATCGTTGAGCGGATTCCGCTCTCTGCGCCCTACACCAACGACCGCTTGCAAGCAGCGATTGAGCGGGTCGCCCGCATCCTCGGCCAAGACCTCACCAGCCAGAATCCCATCCTCAATACCCGCTTGCCGGACGGCTCCCGCGTCGCCGTCGTAGGCTCGCCATCTTCAATCAACGGCCCGACCTTCACCGTGCGGAAATTCAATCGCTGGTTCACGTCGGATGAGCTGATTCAGTCAGGCAGTTTACCGGAGCAGATTCGAGACACGGTAATCGGCTTCATTGGCGAACGAAAGAACGGCATCATCAGCGGCGGAACCGGCAGTGGGAAGACAACTTTGATGAAAGCGTTACTCGATCACGTTCCCTTACAGGAACGGCTCATCGTTATTGAGCAACCCGCCGAGCTAAAGATAACGCATCCGAACGCCGTTCGGTGGGAGGCAGTCGAAGCCATCCCCGGCCAGGTTGCCGTGACTCCGAGCCAGCTTGTCGCCGCTGCGCTGCGCCATCGTCCCGACCGCATCATCATGGGCGAGATACGCGACGAATGCGGTTATGACCTGTTGCAAGCCATGAACACCGGCCACGGTGGGACGCTCTCGACATTACACGCCGATTCCGCGCTGGACGCGCTGGACCGGCTGGCGGACATGGCCCTCAGTGCGAGAACCAATTTGGATCAGAGCTTTGTCCGCTCACAGACCGGAAAAGCCGTGGACTTTGTGTTGCATTGCGAGCGCGATGCTGCGGGCCGACGCCGAGTACGCGAGTTAATACGAGTCAAGGGCTACAGCCATGCGGAGCAGTCCTTCGAGACCGAGGAGATCTATCGAGCCTCCGCCACGGCAGGCGCGGCATGAGTTGAGGATGGAAACCCGAATCGGAGCGTCCGGCATGAGAAGCCTTCTTAAGCATGATGTGGCGAATACATCCTCACCTTTGAAGTGTGCTCTTGAGCGTGGCCGCACCGAACCTCAAGACGAGCGAATGCGGATGCGAGAAGCCGCAACTTTGCCTGGAGGTCAGGCAGAGAATGTGGTTCTGGTTTGCCGTTGGAGAGCATCGTCAGGAAGCGAAGGATGCGCGTTGTTCTGGTGTGTGTCTCTCCACTTCATTCCGTCCTGTGTTCGGTCACTGCTTCGGGGCCTATGCGACGCCCGGCGGCAGGCTCGTTCTTCTGCTTTGCTACGCACCCTCCGGGTTACGGTTTCCATCTTCGACGGACCCACCGTAAATGCAGAACTTCGGCCTTGGGAGTCGCGCCCACTCGCTAGGCTTCGCCAGGTGTGACCCGAACACGGTTCGGGAATTTCAAAAACGGAGACACCACCATGTATCTCAATCGCGCTACCCTTATCGGCTACCTTGGCAACGACGCCGAGGTTCGCAACGGCAAAAACAACCAGAAGTTCACCACGTTCTCGGTTGCCACCAAGACCTCCTACAAGGACAAACAGAGCGGCGAGTACGTCTCGCATACCGAATGGCATCGCTGCATCGTCTTCGGGAAGTTCGGTGAGTTCGCGGCCACGCTCAAGAAGGGCGCACACGTACAGGTTGAGGGTGAGATTCGCCACACCGAATACACGCCCAAGAAGGCGAAGAAGCCGGTACGCACCGACAGCATCCGGGTGACTTCCATCCTCAAGCTCGACCGCGCGGAGAAGGCCGCCGCGGACGAGCAGGAGTTCGATGAGATGCCCCCGGAGGAAGAGGCCGCATAGCCTCTTGCTCCACATGGTTAAAGCCCGGCTCATCACCGGGCTTCTTTCCTGCTCTGGCCCGCAACATCGCGCTCGCAATCGAGGTGCTTCCATGAATCTAGTCGCCCACCAATTCCTCACTCGTTGCTTCGCACCGGAAGAGACGATTGCTCTCCTGCTTCGCCGGGAGAGTCCGACCGTTCCGACGCAGCGCGTCGTCACTCTGGAAACGGCGCTCGCTCCGCGCTATCAGGCGTGGCTCTCCTATGAGAACGGCACCGGAGCCAACGTCTATGTCGCTGCCAATCCGCTTCGCCCTGGGAGCCGAAAACGGACGAAAGAAAGCATCGCATCTGTCCGTCATCTATATATAGACATCGACACAGATGGGGATGCCCGTCTCGCTGCGCTGCGGGCATCGGAGCTTGTCCCGCCGCCGACTTCGATTCTCTCCACATCCCCCGGCAAGTATCAGGTGCTTTGGCGGGTCGAAGGCTTCGACTTTGCGCGTCAGGAACAGACGCTCAAGCTACTCGCCATTGCCTTCGGCGGCGACCCCGCTTGTACCGATTGCAACCGTGTCCTGCGCGTCCCCGGTTTCCTCAATCGGAAGTACGCTCCCGCCCATCGCGTCACCGTCGAATATCCCGACGATTCCATCTGGACTCCCGATGACTTCGAGCTGGATGCGGGCGCAGTGGACGCCATGCACTTTGCTTCTTTTTCAACGCCGCGTAAGCCGCCGTTGAAGCACAGTCATTCGGAATCGGATTGGGCTTGGGTTCTTGACGAACTTGCCCACGGCAAGGATGCCGTGGGCCTCACGCGGGAGCTGGCTTCGCGCCGCCCCGACAAGCCCAATCCTCTCTACTACGCCCAGCGCACCATCGACGTGGCTTCCGCCCGTCTCTGGTTCATCGAAGGCAGCAGCTTTGAGGACGTGATTGCGTTGCTTGAAGCACGCCGTTCCCATGAGCTTCCCGCCGCACTTTGCTCCGCTCGTGCGCGGGAGATTGCCACGACCGCACAGCGCATGATTGCCCGCAGAAAGTTCGCTTGATTTCAACCCCAAAGGAGAATGCCATGCCACTGCTAGAAGTCACCCAAACCCGCCACGTCAGCGCCTCGATTCGGCTCACCGATTCGACCGCCTTATTGGTCGATCAATACGCCGCTTTCATCAAGGCTCCTGCCAACAGTGTTGTCGAGGAAGCCTTGAAGCATGTCTTCACTAAAGACCGCGACTTTCAGGAGTATCTAAAGTCGCCTGAAGCACAGCGGATTACGCCGACGCTTCGCGTTCGCCGTGCCTCTGCCAATGATGGCGTGGAAGCATCACCCAAAAAGCCGGTTTCCGCTGCATCCTCGGCATCTCAAACACCGGCATCTGTGGCGGGTTCGAGAGCATGATTCTCCGTCTACATCCGTGGCAGTACCGGAGCGGTGCTTCGCACCGGAAGTACCTCGACACTCCACCCCTCAAAGGGTCGTGCAGGGTGCACTTAGGTGCACCTGTTTAGAACCAACCACATAGCAAATTCAGGTGCACTTGGGTGCACCTGAGATTTTGAGGTGTTTTATGGCAATTCTCGATACCGAAACGACCGCGATTTCAGATGCCGACCGCGTTGCCAACAGGGTATGTCCTGTGACGGTGAAACTCACGCAGGAGGAGCACCGCGCCATCACAGAACACGCCGAGGAATTGGGTCAGGCCCGCAGCGAATGGATGCGCGATGTCATCCTCCGCGAGCTGCAAACTTCTTCCAACGATCCTCTGTTAGAGGAAGTTGTCGGCATCCGCCTACTTCTCATCAATGTTCTTCGCCCGCTTGCGGGCGGCCAGCAAATGGCAGCCGAAGCGTTCGATAAATTGCTCGAACACGTCGGCACACGGAAGCAGGAGATTGTCCAAAAGATGGTATCGGCGCGGAGGAGATAGGCCATGACAAAGACAACGTGGGGCCGCAAGGAGACAATTATCTGGCCGCAAAATCGGCCCATCTATACCTATGGCGCGATCTTCGCCGTCATTGTTCTAACGGCCCTCTTTCTCTACGGTCGCCTTCGGTTCATCGGTACTCCCTTGCAGCGTTTTTATATGCCGGTCTATGTGCGGACTTCCATCTTCGGTTCCTTCAGCCGGACGCACCGCAGTCAGTACCGGATGCTCTTTCTGACAGGGCGCGGCATGAAGCCGAGTCCCGCCATGAATGATGACGTAGTGTGTGGAAAGACGATGGGGCCGGGAGGCCGAATCATTCCTCTCGCCCTGTCTCCGGCTGCGCTGCAACGCGGCGATGACTTGCTCTTTCGCGGCCCGCTACGGAGCTATGTGGACGCTCGGTTGTGTGACTACCTCAAGGTCGTTGTTTATCACAATGATCTGTCCACCATCCTGAAAATCCCGCTGCTCTGTGGCGCGGGAATCTTTCTGGTGCTACTGCCGTTTGCCGCCGCCAAAGACGTGAAGCGGCAAAAGGCGTTGAAGTATGGGCGGCGGCTGAAAGGCCCGGAACGGTTGACGCCGCAGGCATTCAACCGTTCCGTTAAAGGCGACGGCATCGGCTTCAAAACCGACAACATGAAAGAGATGATTCGCATTCCTGCCAAGGCCGAAGCACAGCACATGCAGATCATTGGCGACACTGGCGCGGGCAAGTCAGCCTTAATGTTCCAGGTGCTTCGTCAGGTTAGGAGCCGGGAAGATTCGGCCATCGTCTACGACCCGGCCCGCGAGTTCGTGAAGCGATTCTATGATCCTACCCGTGGCGATGTCATTCTGAATCCACTAGACGCCCGCTGCCCCTATTGGGGGCCAGCCGAGGAGCTGCGTAGCCGCTCCGAAGCAAAGGCATTGGCCGCATCTCTCTTCCAGCCGCCGCAGGATCGGAAGGGTGAGTTTTTCATCGAGTCGCCGCAGAAAATCTTTGCGTTTCTCATGGCCTACGGGCCGACGCCGGACGAACTGGTGCAATGGATGTCTAACCCGCAGGAGATTGACCGCAGGTTGAAAGGCACCGAGCACGCGCACCTGATAGACCCGCGAGCGCACCAGCAGCGGGCCGGTGTTCTTGGCTCCCTCGGATTGGTCGCGGACAGCTTGCGCTTACTCCCCAAGAAGGGTGAAGGCAATGGCAGATGGACAGCTACCGAGTGGGCCGAGAAACGGCAAGGGTGGATCTTCCTTACATCCCTTCCAGCCGAACGCGAAGCCCTTCGTCCGCTGCAAAGTCTATGGATAGACTGGCTGGTTTTGCGATTGTTGAATGAGCCAACCAAAGAGCAAAAGCGTGTCTGGTTCGTCATTGATGAACTGGCGAGTTTGCAGAAGTTGCCGCAGCTTCATACCGCCATCGTCGAAAGCCGCAAGAGCCGCAATCCCATCGTGCTTGGCTTTCAGGGTAAGGCACAGCTTGAGTACCTGTACGGCCATCTGGCCGAGGTGATGCTGTCGCAGCCTGCGACCAGCGTTTGGCTCACGACCAAAGAACCGAACGCCGGAGAATGGGTGTCGAAGTTCATCGGCAAGGTAGAGATTGAGCGGCTGCGCGAGACGCACTTTGACGGTACGCGGGCCGGACACAATTTCACTATCGAGCGGCAGGTTGAGCCGTTGGTGTTGGAGTCCGAAATCTCCGGCCTTGCGGACCTTCACGCCTTTATGAAGTACCAGAATTATGTGACATATTTTTCGTTCCCATACTTCGATATGCCGGAGATTGCCAAGCCCTTTGAGCTGCGCGAGCGAGCCGACGATAAGCTGCCGTATGACCCGAAGGCCATTCGTAGCGGCGGCCCGGTAACGGCCCCTGCGGAGTTGAAGCAGGAGCCGGAGACCTCTACTCCGGCTCCTGAGCCGAATGAGCCTGCGGCGGCGCAGTCCATTCAGCCGGAGCCAGCCGTCACTCCTGATGTCCACGAGGGACACGCCGCCGTTCACGATGGATGGAGTCTCTAATGCTGAATATCTCGAAACCGCTCTCCGCGTCCCAGGCGCAGACGTATCACGAGAAAGAGTTCACCGCCGCCGAGCAGAACTACTGGAAGCAGGGCGATACCATTCAGGGGGAGTGGCAGGGCAAGCTGACCGAGAACTTCGGATTGTCAGGAGCCGTGGGCGCAGAAGAGTTCGCCCGCCTCTCGGAAGGCCAGCACCCGGAGACGGGCAAGCAGTTGGTTTTGCATCGCGCCGTCCATCAATATCGCAACGCGCAGGGTGAGATGGTCTCTCCGGTCGAGCATCGAGCCGGTTGGGATGCTACCTTTTCCGCGCCGAAATCTATCTCTCTGACCGCGCTTGTCGGCGGCGATGACCGGGTGCGCGAGGCGCACCGCGAGGCCGTCAATGTCGCCTTGAATGAACTGGAAAAGTACACGCAGGCCCGCATTGGCGGCAACCATCCCGCCGAGACGACCGGAAAGTTTGTCGCGGCGAAGTTCGAGCATGACACCGCCCGTCCCGTGGACGGCTACGCCGCGCCGCAGGTCCATACGCATGTCGTTGTTTTCAATATGACCGAACGCGACAACGGCAAGATGCGGGCGTTGCAACCGCATTCTCTCTTCGAGAGCCAGCAGTTTGCTACCGCCGTTTATCAGTCTCACCTCACCTACAAGCTGCGCGACCTCGGCTATGAGATCGAAGCGGGCAAGAGCGGCGCACCGGAGATCAAGGGATACACGCAGGAGTATCTTGATGCGTCCAGCCCGCGCCGCCAGCAGATCGAGGAAGCCCTCTCCCGTAGTGGCTTCTCCGGCCCGGAGGCCGCGCAGATCGCGGCGCACAATACCCGCGATAAGAAAGTTACCTTGTCTCCCGATGAAATCCTGGCCGCGCATAAACAGATTGCCGATGAGTTCGGCAATCAGGCCGACAAGGTTGTGGCTGAGGCAAAAGAGCGCCGTAAGGAACAGGCGCAGGAACGTCCCGACAAGGAACGCCGCCAGCAGGTGCGGGAGGCTGTCACCTTCGCCCGCGATAAGGGTTTTGAGCGTGAGGCCGTCGTGGACGAACGCGCTCTCTATGTGGATGCTCTGCGCCGGGGTATGGGTGAGATGACGTACCCGGAGGTCCGCGCCAGCTTCGAGGCTCGTATTGCTTCGGGCGAGTTCAAAGAGATTACCGGGGATGGTCACGAAGCCGGACGGAAATTCACCACCGCGGCGACCATCAAGGCTGAGAACGAGATTGTTCAGAAGGTACAGAGCGGACAGAACCGCGCACCGCAAATCATGTCCATTGAGTCCGCTGTCCCACTCTCGGAATCCCGCTCTCATTTCAACGCCGCGCAGAAACGAGTGATTAAAGAAGTGTTGACCTCCCGCGATCAGGTGCAGGGATTACAGGGACGGGCAGGTTCCGGCAAAACTTCCGTGCTTGAAACCATCCGCGAGGGAGCCGAAAAAAACGGCTACGCCGTGGAAGGTTTTGCCCCGACCTCGCGGGCCGCGAAGCAGCTCCGCGATGCGGGAATCAAAGCGGACACGTTACAACGCTTCCTCGCAGGCGGCGGCCTCCAGGCCGCCGGCGATCCCGTGAACAAGCATCTCTATATGGTCGATGAATCGAGCTTGGCATCGACACAGCAGATGCGTGACTTCCTGAATAAGATCGGGCCGCAGGACAAAGTTTTATTGATTGGCGACACACGCCAGCATCAGGGAGTCGATGCCGGGAAGCCCTTCGAGCAGTTGCAAGAAGCTGGTATGAAGACCGCGCAGCTTGACCAGATCGTGCGCCAGAAACCCAATCCTGAATTACTGGAAGTTGTGGAGCATCTGTCCAAAAACGAAACCGCTGTCGGCGTCGAGATGCTTTCGCAACAGGGACGGATTACACAGATTGAAGACCCGCAAGAACGTGTCGCGGCTATCGCTAAAGAGTATGCTGCCCATCCCGAAAACACGCTTATCGTCTCGCCGGATAATGCCTCTCGCCGCGCCATCAATCAGGCTGTGCGACAGGAGTTGCAGACGCTAGGCGTCGTGGATAAGACAGATCATTCCATGCGCGTACTGACACCGCGCAATGATATGACCGGCGCAGATCGAGAGTGGGCGAGTCGTTACCAACCCGGAGATGTTCTGCATTACACACGCGGGAGCAAGGAGCATGGCATCGAACCGCGAAGCTATGCCCAGGTCGTCACCACGAACGCCAAGGAGAATCTTGTCACCGTCCGAAAGCAGGACGGCCAGCAAGTGACCTATGACCCGTCACGGCTGCGCGGCATCGCTGCCTACCGCGAGATGGAGCGCGACTTCGCTACCGGTGACAAAATCCAATTCACGGCTCCGAACAGGGACTTGCAGGTTGCCAACCGTGACCTCGGCACCATCCAGCAAATCGACAAAGACGGCAAGATCAGCGTTCGCATGGATGGGCCGAAAGATCGAATCATTCGCTTTGATGCCGCCGAAATGCGGCACCTCGATCACGGCTACGCCGTGACCTCGCATAGCTCGCAGGGCCTCACGTCTGAGCGCGTGTTGGTCAACATGGATACCGAGGTTCATCCCGAATTGATTTCCAGCAGATTCGCCTACGTATCCGTCTCTCGCGCCTCACACGACGCGCAGATTTATACCAACGACGCCGCCTCGCTTGCTGGCAAATTGAGCCATGATGTGAGCAAGAGCGCGGCTGTCAGCTTCAGCAATGCACAGAGCAATTCGATGGCTCAGGGGCTATCGCAAGCATTGCGCTGAGTCATCCTCATAGCGGATGCTGATAATGCGCTCTTTGCTCCGTCCGACTGACAACAGAGTAGGTTTCCGTGCGGAAAGGAAGAAACATGAAAGTGACGATTACGGTCACAGATGCGTTCGTGAGATTTCGCATGTTTGCCATCGTGCCATACAGCCATCCTCCACAAGTCTGGGAACTGTTTGTGATGACGATTCAACAAGTCGCGGATATTCTGGTTTCCCTCGGCTTCTTGGATTCCGCGGCGGCGGCGCGACTGACAGAAGCCAGCACGACGATTACACCGCAGGTTGGCGTTAATACTGTGCCGATGACAGATTTGGTCGCCCTGACCGAGCTTGTCTATCCCGACGCCGAACCCGTGAGTCTGGAAGCGCAACAAGGCCACGCGCTCATCGCGCATGGGGAAACGACCGAAGAGGCCCTTGCTTCGGTTGGCTTTGTACTGAAACTGGATGCTCCCTTGCAGTGAAAATGATTTGTACCCTATAAGTCTGCCGCGAAGCACTCCATTTCCCCCAATCCCATGCAGCTCAGGCGTTGCGGCGATCCCATTGACGCCTTGCATTTTGCACCCTGATCCGAAATCATGGATGCGGGACGGGTACGCACCGTCCTGGGGCGTGGAAACCCCTGTCGAAACAACCGTGTGCCGTTTGTCGGCGCACTGAGAATCCCTTGCCTTTGCGGTCGGGGAGCCTGTGGCGTATGTCCAGGCCCCTAAAGCTAAAGGTCACGGGGACCGTGTTTCGACCGGTTTTTCCAACTCCCCGACCTCGGGTTTATAAGGGCTGTTTGCGGGGGCGCACCGCAGACGTTTTTCCCTGACCCATTCGAGGAGACAGATATGGTCCCGCTGCCATTTCCGGCGTCAGTCCCAGCTCGCATGGGCAACCAGCCTGTCCGCTATTCTCAGTGCGGCCTTCTCCGCTATGATTGCTGGGGCCTCCACAAGTTCTCATCCGTATTCCAAATTGCGCGCTTCACGGCGGCGCGTAGCCCATTCCTTTATCGAAAGTTCATCTCCGCGTGTGAACGAGGAAAGGATCTTGCATGGTCGAATGTCAGGAATTTATCGGAAAGGTCGTCAGCAGCTTCAAACTCTATGAAGACTCCATCGAAGGCCCGGAAATTTGCATTGAGTTCACCGATGGCACCGTATTCTCTTCGTGCTTAAAGATAGCGAGTGCGCTGGAAGCCAAAGTGATGCGAAATGAAGGTGGACATCCTCGCCTTCTTAAGGACTACTCCACTCCCCCCGTAGCTCGCTAAGATACCGCATTCCAAGTTGCGGGAGGAGTCTCCTCCCGCGCTGCGACCGCTTGCGCGTTCTCCGCTTCCCACCTCAGCGGGCCTTTCCCGCCCGCAACGCCCACCCTGAAAATTCATGCGTGCTGATGCACGCGCATAAGGAAGACAAGCCTCGCTAAGGGGCTCTGCCCCGATCGCGCGGCGCAAGGGGCTTCCCCAATCTTCCGCGCTTCGCTTGTGCAGACCTCCGCTGCGCTCCGTCCTTTCCGCTCCAGCTTTGCTTCCGCTCCAAGGATGGGGAGACCCCTCCCCATTGCGCCTTGCTACCCCCGCCTTCGCCAGGAGGCGTTCGGCATGTACATGCCGCGTTTCAACGCGGACGTGCAAAAGCAAATGCCAAAGCAAAGGAGCAAACACCATGAGCACCACAGCCAACATCGGCAACCGCAGCAGCAACGACAATCAGCAGCCCAGGACGGCGAAAGAAGTAATCGCCGCCAACGTGAAAAGCCTCATCGAGCAGCTAGAGGCCGGACACTCCGACGCCCTCACCGCCTACCTGAATGCGATGAGCCGCTTTCATAACTACAGCCTCGGCAACATCCTCGAAATCGCACGGCAGAAGCCCAACGCAACCCGCGTTGCCGGGTTCTGGAAGTGGAAGGAGTTAGGCCGCAGCGTCAGGAAAGGTGAGAAGGGCATCCGCATCATGGCCCCGATTATCGGCATCCGCCGCAAGAAAGACGAGGAAGCCGAAAAGGACATCACCAAGCAGAACACGGCGGTATTGGTTGGCTTTCGTTCGGCGTATGTCTTCGACGTGTCGCAGACCGAAGGCGCGGAGCTTCCCGAACTGCGCGAGATCAGCGGCGACGTGGGCGAGAACCGCGACCGTCTCATTTCCTTTATTGAACAGCAAGGCATCGAGCTTACCTTTACCGAGCGTATTTCGCCCGCGCTTGGCATGAGCTACGGCGGACGCATCGCCATCCTGTCCGGACAGTCGAAGGCCGAAGAGTTTTCGACGTTGGTGCATGAACTGGCACACGAGATGTTGCACAAGGCTGAACGGCGCACGGCCACAACAAAAGTTGTGCGCGAGACAGAGGCCGAGGCTATCGCGTTCATCATCGGCAAGGCCGTAGGACTCGACACCGGAACCGCATCGGCTGACTACATCCACCTGTACCACGGCAACGCATCCTTGCTGGCCGAATCGCTGGAAGTCATTCAGCAGACCTCCGCTGTCATCCTTGCCGCGTTGGAGTCATCCTTCGCGGCGACCACCACCAGCGAACTTGCGGAGGTGGCGTAATGAAAACCATCCTTCGCATCCTTGAGCGGGCCGGGGGATACCGGCCCACGCTCTCTATCAAAATCGAAAATCCGCCCTTTATGGCCCTTGTTATCGAGGCCGTATCTGAGCCGGGGCCGCTTGGCAGTCCTGCAATCTCCGTAGCCCACTACGGCGAACAGAACGGCGACCTCATGCGCGACCCGGAGATGTGTTTCGAGCTAAGTAAACCGCCGCTGTGCAGCTTGGAGCTAGTGGCCTACTACTGGCGCAACGACTACGCGGGCATTGAGCAGTATTCCCGCTATATCGACGGAACCAATTACGTCTTTGTTCCCGGCCTCTACGAAGAGCACCGGCAGTTTGCGCGGTTGTGGAACAGGAATATCCGCGCTCAGGGCTTTTTAGAAGCGTTCACGGACAAGTCGATTCGTGGCTAGTCCGCTCTTTCGGAGCGGAACAGCCAGCGTGTCTCCGCTCCGTTTCCATTCACCATCAACCGCTCGAAAGGAGCACATCATCATGGAAACGCAAGTCATCAATGCAACCGAGTACCGCAACGTCTCGCTCTCTCTGCTGAGTGAGTCGAAGACCAACCCGCGCCGCATCTTCGAGGATGCTGCCTTGAAGGAACTGGCCGCAAGCATCCGCACCCAGGGCGTTCTTTCGCCCTTGCTTGTGCGGCCACTCACGGAGCAGGGGTTTGAAATCGTAGCGGGAGCGCGGCGGTATCGTGCCGCGCAAATGGCCGAACAGGCGGCTGTGCCTGTCCGCATCGTGAATCTCACCGACGCTGAGGCATTGGAGGCGCAGCTTATCGAAAACCTCCAGCGCCGCGACGTTCATCCTTTGGAAGAAGCACAGGGCTTCCGCGCCTTGCTCAATCTGGAAGAACCGAAGTACACGGTTGAGCAGATCGCGGCGAAAACCGGAAAGTCCCCGGCCTACGTCACAGCGCGTCTGCGACTGACCGAGCTTGTTTCCGTCGTGGTCGAAGCGTTCTACCGTGACGAGATCGGGGTTGGTCATGCGCTCTTGCTTGCGAAGTTGCAGCCCGACCAGCAGGAACAGGCCCTCGCCGCTTGCTTCAAAGAGGTTTGGAACGGCGGGGCAAAGGCGGCGCGGATTCTTCTGCCTGTGCGCGACCTTCGTTTCTGGATTGAGAGCAACGTCATGCTCATCCTGAAAGACGCTCCGTTCAGCAAGCGGGACGCGCAGTTAGCTCCGGCAGCGGGTAGCTGTGTGGACTGCCCAAAACGGACAGGCCATAACAAGCTGCTGTTTGCCGACCTCGGCAAGCAGGACGCTTGCACTGACCCCACCTGCTATGGTGCCAAGCTGGACGCGCATGTAAAGCAGACCATCGCAGCCAAACCCAAGCTGGTACAGATCACGACCGCCTACGGCAAACCAGCCGAAGGCAGCGCGATCCTCACCCGCAGCCAGTACGTTGAAATCCGGCGGGAGAAGCCGCAGAACAAGTACCAGCAGGAAGCGCCGGAGTTCAAGTCGTGCCGCCATGCAACCGAGGCGATCATCACCGAAGGCACAGACAAAGGCGCACTCCGCAAGGTGTGTGCCGATGCCGACTGCCCGATTCATCATCCGAAGAAGAAACCGCAGCAGACAAGGGACTATGCTTCATTCAAGGCGGAGGAAGAAAAGCGCCGCCGTGAACAGGCCATTGCCCATGCAACCAGCCTCCGCGTTCTCGCCGCCGTGAGTGCTGCCGTCCCGGTACGGTTGATGAAGCGTGACCTGCTTTTCATTCTTGAGAAGCTGGTAAGCCTCATGGAAGGGAACCGCCTTGAGATGCTGGCGCGACAGCATGGCATCCGCCAGAAGCGCGATGATGGAGGCGTGGCAAAGACCCTCGCCGCCTTTATTCGCCGTGCCGATGAAGGAACGCTATCGCGGCTGCTGGTAGAGTCAAGCATTCTGCTTGCAGCCTCGCGGGGCAACGCAACTACCATCCTCCGCGACGCAGCCACCGCCTACAAGGTGGACACGGATGCCATCGCGCTCAAGGTGAAGCAGGAGTTTGCCGCGAAAGAGAAGGCGAAGAAAGACAGTGCGAAAGCACCTGCTAAACCAGCAAAGAAGGCGAAAGCCGCATAGCTTCGATACGGTTTCCCTTGGAGCCTGCCACCCGGCAGGCTCTTTTTTTGCCCGTCTTCCCGCCCTCAAGAGTGCCGGTGCCTGGCGGCGCCGGACCTGCCTTGCCCACCCGACGGGCAGATGCCATTCAATATCGCGTGTTTTGACACGCTATTTTGATCAATCTCTAATTCGCAACCCTGGATACTCCTTCGATAAGTCTTTCGAGTGAGGCCCTTGCATCATTCAGCGCTCTTCTTGAATGTTCGAGTCGGCTTATCATCAAGGCACCTTCGAGTGTGGCGATGATCGTGTTGGCAAACGACTGAGGTTCCACATCTTCTCGAATCTCTTTGCGAGAGATTCCGTCCCGCACAATCTGGGAGATCCGTGCTCGCCAGTTCTTGAGACCCTTTCGCGCCAGTTCACGAAGAAGCGGGTTGCCGTCATCGGTGTCGATCGCGGTGTTCAGAATTGGGCAGCCACCGGGAATGGGTGATGGTTCCTCGACAAATTGCTCAACCACCCGGTGTAGGCGTTCCACTGGGCGCGACAGCGAATTTGCAGGGGGCGTTCTGATCTTCACCGCCTGAGACAGCGAGTAGCGGAACGCTTCGGCAGCCAGCTCCTCTTTGCTGCCGAAGTGACGATAGACGCCGCCCTTTTTCAGTCCGGTCTCCCGAAGGATGTCTTGCATCGAGCAGCCCGCATATCCGCGCTGATTAAACAAGGGTGCCGCTATTTCGATGATCCGTTGCCGGGTTAATTCTCCTTTGCTCATCTTAAAAGCTCCGTCCTTTCATAAATGCAAAAAAGACGCATCGGTCTCAAATCTGATGAATCAAATAGCCATCCGAGACCATTCGGTCTCATTCTACTCCGCCGAGGAAACCATTGGCCGAAGCCGCCACAGCGATGCAAACACCGCAAAGGGTTCCTGCGCATTCCGCAAAGGCGGCTGTGAACCCGTGGGTGATTGCGTTGACTGTCACCCTGGCGACGTTCATGGAACTGCTGGACACCTCCATTGCAAACGTGTCCCTGCCCTACATCGCTGGCGGACTCGGACGTTCCTATGATGAAGTCACGTGGATTCTGACAACCTATCTGGTCGCCAATGCCGTTGTGCTTCCGCTGTCGGCATGGCTCTCCCGCGTGCTGGGCAGAAAGAATTACTATCTCATTTGCGTTGCTCTTTTTACGACAACATCATTTCTCTGCGGTATTGCGCCGAGTCTGGGAGCGATGCTGTTTGCGCGTGTGCTTCAGGGGATTGCGGGCGGCGGTCTTGCTCCTGTGGAGCAGGCAATCCTCGTAGATACGTTTCCTCCGGCCAAGCGCGCCGGTGCATTCGCACTCTACACCATGGCCATCGTCACAGCCCCCGCAATCGGTCCGGTACTTGGCGGCTGGATTACAGACAGCTATAGCTGGCGCTGGGTTTTCTTTATCAATATTCCCGTCGGTATCCTTTCGATGGTACTGACAAGCCGCTTCGTTCACGACCCTCCGGCATTCGCGGAAGAGCGGAAAACCATACGGACTGCTGCCGGAAAATTGAAGATTGATAGCATTGGAATCGCGCTGATTGGCCTGGGGTCTGCCGCACTGGAGGTTGTGCTTGATCGAGGCGAAATCGATGACTGGTTCGGATCGCGTTTTATAGCCTGGGTATGCTCGCTCGGTCTTATCTGCCTGGTGGCCGCCGTGGTCTGGGAACTGAAGCAGGACGATCCTGTCATCGAATTCCGGTTGCTGCGAATACGGAATTTCGCCATCTCCAATCTCTTTTATTTCATCTTCGGGTTTGGGCTTTTCGCCTCGACAACCATGATTCCGCAGGTCTTGCAGACACTTTATGGTTATCGGGCGCTTGATGCGGGGTTGGTGCTCGGCCCCGGAGCCTTTGTGATCACACTCCTAGCGCCAGTTGGAGCGCAGATCGTACAGCGGGGCCTCATCCAGTCCCGCTATCTGCTTTTCGTCGCGCTGCTGGTGGTCGGAGTGTCATTCCTGCATTACAGTCATTTCAACCTGGACACCGATTACAGCCATTACGCATGGGCGCGCGCGCTACAGGGACTCGGATACGCATTTTTCTTTGTTCCGCTCACGATGATTGCGTATTCGCAGCTCAGGCCCGACCAGAATAATAAAGCATCCTCTCTCACCAATTTCTTTCGCAACTGGGGCGGTAGCTTTGGCATCGCCTTTCTCAATACGGAGTCCGACCGCCGCATGGAATTTCACCAATCGAACGTAGCCGCTTCACTGCCCGCTACCTCCTCGCTGTTGCAGCAGCGCGTGAGCAACATCTCGAATTATCTCAGGGTTCGCGGCATGTCCCCGGCTGATGCTGTCCATGCAGCCTATGGCTACGTTTACTCACAGATGCAGGCGCAATCGCATTTTCTCGCATTCATGGACTGCTTTTACGTCATAGGTGTGCTCACGCTTGTAGCGGCACCGGTTGCGCTGATGACTCGTCCCTTTGCAATTGGCAGCAAGAGTCCGAGTGTGCACTGAGGCGGCTCCGATCTCTCATCGGACGCACTATCAACTCGCGCTGTGAGTCAAAATGCCTTCCAAAGAATGAATCACGCGGAATTGGGGCCACGACGTGCGTGTTTGATGATCGGCGGCCCTACGTTTACAGACGATTGTGCCGCCGATGTTAATGCAGATGCGCCCTACAAGTACCCACCCGATCATACTTGTCTACTTCGCTACAACCTGGGGCTGCACTTCAACTGGCAAGAGCCGGGTCATCTAACTTCGATGGGAACCAGACTCTTAGAAGCCTTCCAGAGCTGTCGGTTCATGAAGCCGGGGGCCACGCGCCGCATCAGTGCGAGTAGATTGGCCTGGCCTGGTCGAATCTCGAGCTTGTCCTTCTTGAAAGCTGCAAAGGTCTGCTTCACCAACTCATCTGTGGTCATCAATTTGACCGGGCCTCCTTCGGGAATATGGGAGGATAAGGCCGTCTTGACGGCTGGCGGCATGAGTTCGATCACTTCAACACCGGACTCCTCCAACTGAAACCGCAGCGATTGCGTATAGGAGTGAACCGCCGCCTTGGTTGCACAGTAGATTGGCGCAGAAGAGAGAGGCACAAAAGCAAGTGCAGAGGAAACGTTGATGAGGGTGCCTCTGTTGGCCGTGAGAATGTCGATGAATGCAGACGTGGCACGGATGACGCCGCCCACGTTGATGTCCAGTTCGCTCGTTAGTTCGTCGAGGTCAGCCGTGCGGCCCCTGAGACTTCTGTGACGCATAATGCCGGCGTTGTTCATCAGGACATCGAGCTTCGGATAATCTGCCTTCACGCGCTGCGCGAGGGAAGAAATCTGCGAGGGGTCTGCGACATCGCTCTGGATCGTGTGGAGCTTCGGATAGCTTGCCTTTACCTCATCAAGCGAGGATCGACGGCGACCGGTTACGATGACCTCGTTGCCGAGTTCAAGAAATTTGCGAGCAAACGCAAGACCTATGCCTGCGGAGCCGCCGGTAATCAGAATGGTGCGGTCAGTGATCTTCATAGAGTTCCTTTCGTCAACTGCAATGCCAACTTTTCTTCAGAGACCTCTGCGTTTCGCTTGGCTTGTGTGGTCTCAAAACCTGGATTCGCGGCGCAACAGCAGACGGAAGATAAGCCAGTGCGCGACCAGCAGAGGGGGTACAACCGCGGTGGGAATAAAGAACGCTGCGCCGAAATACGTCGGCGACAGGTGATGCCGACCGGCCTGAACGAAGGCGTTGATAAGATCAACCGTGCCCACCAGATTGAATATCCATGCCAACGGTTTACCTAAACGGCTGCGAGCATGAAGCGCCATCATTGCTAATAGGGCTAGTACCGCGGTGGCGTAGTCGCCGCCTGCCGCTGGAACCGCAAATCCAGGCGACAGGGACGGACTAACGACACCAATGACCAGAAAACCCAGCCCGATGAGGCGGATAAGCGCCTGAGGGGCGATCAGGACCTCAAGCGATTGTTCGACTCTCAGGCTTTTCAGCTTCGGCCAAACATACAGCTTTGCGATCACCGAGGCGCTTACAAGGCTCGTAATCACGTAAACGAAAAAGACGAGTTGTGAGTTCATTGAAAATCCTTCTACGGGAAGCGTGGACGGTTAGCTTTGAGAATCAGCGGCGAGTGCCTTCTCCTCCTGATGGCGCTTCAATCGAGCCTCAACAGCGGAGGCACGATCGGCAAACGTGGTCAGCGGAGTAACGGTTGTTTCCATCCGCGGCCACACGCGGAGGCTTGTGAGAAGCTGATCGAGTTCCTTTAATGTGTCGGTCTCTACCACGAGTGCTAAACCGATGGTGCCGCTGATAGGACCGCCAGCCAGGATCTTGCCTTCCTCCTGAAGCCGCTGACACCGCTTCAGAGTCGGATAGATGAGATTGTTGGCGAAGTTCAATCCCTCTTCGTCGTTTGCAGGCCGGGCCTGCGGAGTGATTTTCATCTGGACCAGATGTTGCATGATTTGCCCCTTTCTTTGGTTGAGCGCCAGGCATGGGCGCAGTTGGTTGTATTACGACGGGAAGCAGCGACCAAAAGCGAGTAAGAGCTTCGGTGAACCTTTCAACGTGATCTTTCTCGTAAGGAGTGCCCGCACAATCGAGGTTTCTTTTCGCAGGAAACTCAGCCAAACGCGACTATCGGCCGTGATGACCAGGTTCGGCTTGTCAACATGACCGTCAAGAACGCGCAGAGTTTCGTTCCGGATGACTACCGTGGCCTCACACGTTTCGTCGCCTGTGAAGGCGAAATGGTACACAGCGTCAAGCCCTTTCGACTTGCCACGCTGGAATACGAGAGGCATTCCAAAAAGGAAGTTCTTTACGGAACCTTGTCCAGCAAGCCCATTTCCGACCCGCTTCGTCTTCTTGTGTGGGTAGCGCCGGGCGACAAAGGCTTCTGCGTCGGAATTGGGCACCACGTAAACCGTCTCTTGCTTCTCTTGGAGCGGTTTAACGATGTCCTTGAGAAACGCCTTTCTGTCTGTGAGGAACGGTCCAATCACATCCTCACCAGCCGGGCAAACAGCCATGCAGTACGCAGCCTTATAGTTCGCTCCGTAAGAGAGACTTTGCCACATCGATTGGGTTTCGGCATTGGAGACCTTCTTTCTGTAGTCCAATGCGCTCCGGCTATCGGCTATGTTCTCAACCCAATCGCCAAATCCTCCCATGAACTCGCGGTAGTTGTGTGTGTAGCAGGCGGAGAAATCGAATTGCCCGTCTGGATGAATCGCCCCGGTGGGACATGCGGCGACGCAGAGCTTACATTCAAGACAAGGGTTGTATTCGATGGCGGAGGTGTAGCGCGTCACTTTTGCGGAAACAAGAACTGTTCCGAGAAGGACGAAATTTCCAAACTTTGGATGGATCACGTTGCGATGAATGCCCATCTGGCCGAGACCGGCAGCCACCGCAACAGGCTTGTGGGATATGGTCCAGGGCTTTCCTCCAAAGCGATCTGCCTCCATTGGAAAGCCTGCTGCTCCCGCGATCGAGGCGCGGATTTTGAGCGCATCCAGTCTCGACACTATCTTCTGGGCAACGATGTTCGTTTCATCGGTCTGAATGTGAAATTCCAGGTTTGAGATCGAACGAGCTGGAGTACGAATATTCTCCTTGTTCATTCGACATACGAAGCTAATCAGTGTCTGCGTCCCCGGCATTAGCCAGTCAATGTCCGCTCTTTGGGGTGCGACGGCTGGATCGTCAACTCCAACAAACCCGACGTCATCCGCCCCTGCTTCCATGCAAAGGTTTCTGAGTGTTTCTGAATCAATCGAAACAACGTTCCTTGTTTCACCCTGGGGATGAATTGCATAGAACTGCCGGACTGTCGGGTGTTCACGGATCTCCATGTTGCGCCTCCGACTAGCTGCATACACAACTAGCCGATCAAAACATTTTGGGTTCGTCGCTGAAGGATGACGATGCGCCATCCTTCAGCATCATTTGGGTGACTACTAATTCGCAGGATTGAAGAATTTGATGTTTGCCCGGAAAAACTCTTCCAATGTCTGCGGATTTCGGCCAGTGACCTCACGAATGACATCCGTGGGATGTGACTGGTGTTCACGTGTCCTGAAATAACGCCAGAGATGGGAGAGATGATCGACGGCATGGGCATTGATTCGCTCCTTCACTGCATCGGCCCACTGCTCATCGGTGATTGGTACATACTTAAGGGGCCGTCCAAGCACTTTGCTGAGAGTCTCGACTATCTGGTGTACCGTGAGAGCCTCGCTGACCAGCGGGTACACTTTTTGCGACGGCAGACTAGTGCCGGCCAGGAGGGTTGCGGCAACTCTGGCAACATCTTCGCCGCCAGCAAGCGGAAAAGCCGCGTCTCCGTCGCCCCAGGGCAGGAATACCGTATCTTTCTCGGAGACGGTGCGGCTGACCAGCGCGCGCACATTCTCGTAGTAGGGAGGGGCTTGAATGTGGACGGCTCCAACCTCCGCCCAATCGAAAACTCGATCCGTCAGACGGTGCTGTAGGTTACGACGGGTGGGAGCACCCACAAGGTCACGAAAGAAGGAGTCTTCCGGCGTGTCTTGAAACTGCGAGTTGTTAACAACCAGCTCCAGTTTGTGACTGCGTGCCATTGCCGCGAAGATCGTGGCTGCTTCCATCAGCCCGTCAGCGACAGGGTAGGTAAAGTAGGCGCGTCGGATGTCTTTCAATGCCTCATGGACCGAGGCCGGATTGAGCAGATCTCCTACAAAAATGTCGGCACCTTCTGCGTGAAGTTCATCGGCCCGAGCATCGACCTTTCGGACGAAAGCGCGGACCGGTATGCCTTGCTTGAGCAGATGCGTTGTGATGCGGCGTCCGGTCGCCCCTTGCTGACCACCGGCTGCTCCTGTAACCAATACTGGGTCGGACATGGTGAGTTCTCCCTTTCAGGTGTATGAGATTATATGTATCATCCTATGGATACATTTTTATTTCAGTTGCATCGTGGGATGATTCCCGGCATCCTATGAAAGAACATGCGTTACCCACCCGAACACAAAGCCGAAGTGCGGCAAAAAATCCTGAACGACGCTTCCCGCCGGGTACGCGCCGAGGGGCTGACCGGGGCCGGGGTGGCAGCGGTCATGCGCGACACCGGCTTAACACATGGCGGGTTTTACAAACACTTTGAGAGCAAGGACGAACTGCTTATTGAATCGCTCCGGGGGGCTTTTCGGGAAATTGCTGACAAGTTAGCTGCTGTGGCTGAAGGGGCACGCTCTGAGGAGCCGTGGAGAGCGATTGTAAAGGCTTATCTGAGCCTGGAATACTGCCATCACATCGAACAGGGCTGTCCTCTCCCGGCGCTTGCTCCTGAGATGACCCGCGTTGACAAAGCGATGAGGGGGCAGATTTTTGGTGAACTCGTGCAATACAAAAATCGCATGGTTCCCTTTATGCCGGGGCGCAGAACTCAGGAAAAGGAGCGCAACTTCTTCGTGATTTTTTCAACGATGATCGGAGCAGTTGAGATCGCTCGTATGCTCCCTGACCGAACCGCGCAAGAAAAAGTGCTTTCAAGCACACGAGAATTCTTGTTGTCGAGTTTCTAAGGCCGCCAGGCGATGCCCCCAAGATGGACACTTCATTTTGCAGCGGCGGTCAGAATCCGCTCGATCTTTGCGTCGAGTTTCTGCGCCACATCCAGAGCATCGCTATTTCCGTAGGGAGCAAGGTAAGAGGCCATCTTGTCGTAAGAGATATGGACCCCATCCGGGCGCTCCTCAATGAGAATGGTCACGGGCGCATACGAACCAGCATCAGCGACGTGCTTGACCATGTCCTTCATTATCAGCGGATTTCCCACGAGAACGCGGACAATCCTCGGCTTGTCGGTTCCATTCTCCTTCCTGAGAACTTCACCTAAGTCGAAGCGCGCAAACTCCATAAGGCCATTCGGTTGAGTTGCCGGATTCACTACTTTTTCCATTTCAGCTTCATCTTGCGCCGCTGAAAGAGCCTTGAAGAAAGCAGCCACATTTGGATGACCAATCTGTGCATCAATACGAGCGATTACCGTATCGAATGGCTCGGTGGTGACGATATGGACGCGTTGGACATGAACTTCTTGAATGCTCATATGCGTTGCTTCTCCGTTGGTTGTTGCTTTCTGAGCCAGCAGTCCGGCTGGCGTGATGAGGCAAAGAACAAAGCTGGAAACCATCGAAACAGACCGCAAAACACTCATGATTTCCCTCCTGGTCATTACGCCTCTACTCTTCTACCTGGGGGTTGTTGAACATGGCATGACCCCTTGCTAATGCCTTGGCGACGATATCCATTGCTCGTCCAGTGTAATTACACTATCATTATCGCATGAAGCCGCCATACGAGCTTTGCTATTGTCACGCCGCACGCGGGGGTGCTCGTCTCCTGTCGCGCCTCTACGACCGCCATCTTGCCCCCGCAGGAATCAACATTCAGCAGTTGACCATTCTCTCCATGATTCGCCATAAGCCGGGGATACTCATTGCAGAGCTTGCAAGCCAAATGGTGATGGAGCGCACGACATTGGTGCGTGCCCTGAGGCCGCTCCAGAATGCTGGTTTTGTAGAAAGTGAACCTGCAGGAACGGGGCGGAGCCTGGCTCTCACGGTTTCTCAGCGCGGACAACAGAAGATGCGGGATGCATTCCCTCTTTGGCAAAACGCGCAGGGCGAGGTTGAAAGGCTGTTCGGAATACAGAAAGCGAACAATCTGCGCAAAGCTCTGCGGGAGGTTTCCACTTTGGCCTGAGACGGCCTACAGAGGAAAGTTCTGCATCCGACAGTGTAATTACACATCAGATGTGGTGTCGTCGCATACGAAAGCGGTTTT
This sequence comes from Acidobacteriaceae bacterium, assembly GCA_030038195.1. Taxonomy (GTDB): domain Bacteria; phylum Acidobacteriota; class Terriglobia; order Terriglobales; family Acidobacteriaceae; genus Telmatobacter. Next base: position 30,420 of record JASHPJ010000014.1, on the reverse strand, counting down.
GCAGCGTCCTGATTTATCCGGCCAAACAAGGAAGGCGAATATGACACTCATTTCACATCCTGTGCGAATGTCCTCCACCCGTAAGAGCATGGTATGGAACTTCGTTGTTCTTGCAACTCTGATCGTATCCGGCGTTTCGCAACGGGCAATAGGGCAGAACGGCCCACCTTCAGTCCTGGCTTCGGTCACCCTCAATCAGAATCAAGATACCGCCTCCTTTCCAAATTACAAATTTCGTGACGGCGAAACGCTGCCGGACGTGCGAATTCACTACACGACGCTTGGGAAGCCGCACAAGAACGCAAGGGGAGGAGTTGATAACGCCATCCTTCTCCTGCACTGGACAGATGCCAGCAGCCAGTCGCTGCTAACACCCGAATATAAGCAAGCCCTCTTTGCTCCGGGAGCGCCCCTCGATGCCACGCGATTCTTCGTGGTCATTCCAGATGACATCGGACATGGCGAGTCGAGCAAACCAAGCGATGGGCTGAGGGCCGCGTTTCCCCATTATGGATATGGCGACATGGTGGATCTGCAACACAAATTAGTGACGGAGGCGCTCGGCATCGCACATCTTCACGCGGTTATCGGAATGTCGATGGGGTGCATGAATGCCTGGCAATGGGCGGAGGCATATCCCGACGCAATGGACGGAGTTATGCCAATAGCGTGCTTTCCCGCTCCCATTAGCGGGCGCAATTTGCTATGGAGGAGGATTGTTATCAATACCATCAAATCCGATCCGCTCTATAACAACGGGAGCTATAAAGAGCAACCACCATCCGCGGTAACAGCGTTCGCAATCGTGCGGATGATGATCGACGGAGTTCCCGCCTTGCAACATGAAGTGCCCTCCACACGAGCCGCTGAAACCCTCATCCGTGGCATTAAGAGCCAAATCAGAGGCCAGGATCAGGATGCGAACGATGTCATTTATGCGTTTGATTCGTCCAGAGATTTCAATGCGGAACCCGGCCTGCGACGAATCAAGACCAAGGTGTATGCGCTCAACTTCGCCGATGACGAGTTTTACCGCGACAGCCTGCAAATACTAGAGCGCGATATTCAGCAGGTTCCTCAAGCAAAGTTCGCAATCCGTCCGATCACGGTTGGTTCCGTTGGACACTTCACGATGTCCCATCCCGCTCTTTGGAAGGATCAGGTCCAGGAGTTTATGAACTGGCTCAGTACGAATTGAGCCAGCCAAAGACAGGTTCTTTGAAGAACCGTTTCTCTACCATCTTGAGCAAAGCGAGAGCTTAAACATTGTCTACTGAACTTGGAAACCCTGCCGACCCGTATACCCACGTTCACGTCTGCCGTCACTGCGGAAGTGCATTTCGCAGAGAAGACTTTGGAGATCGACCGCAAACAACCGGCATATATCCCTGCCTGAAGTGTGGCATTGAAAGCCCGCTCAATATTGAGATACGGGCGGTCGATCTACTTGAGAAGGATGCTCGTGAGACAGGTTAAATCAGCCCGTCAAAGGCAGCCTGCTTTGTCCGCGTTGTCCAGCTTCACTCAACTTCCTGCCGGCAGCTTTGACAAATTCGGTCACAAGCCGCGATTTGCTATCGCCACGAACGGCAAGGCTCGTCACGAGGCGTAGCCGATCTTCTGCGAGAGGGCGAATTGTAATGCCATCGCGTGCAATCCGCCATGCAGCGGTCCTCGGAAGAAGTCCCAGGCCGTCATGTTCCCGCACCAATGCGGACGCCTCTTCGATGCTTGTGAAATGGTAGATGTCCGAAGGATATATTTCTTTCTCCGAGGTGACGGCTTGAATTCGGTCGTAGAGATAAGCGTTGATGTGCGGGCCTAGAAGCACCCAAAGTCGGCTCTGCATCTGATTCAAGTGAACCTCTTTGTACATTGCGAGTTCATCTCCCGTTCGCATCGCAACGTAATAAGGATTCGTAGCAACCTCCATCGTGCTCAACTTGCTTTTTGCAGGCACGCCGGTAATGAGCGCAACATCAAGCGTTCCGGCGATGAGCTGCTGCGCCAATACATTGGAATAGTTGCTCCACAATTTGATCTTCATGGCAGGAAACAAGGGGAGCTGTATCGACATGAGCAACGAAACAAAGAAGGGGTCGGTATAGGAAGACTTGCCCACATTCAGAATCTCCGTGGGGCCATCAACCACTGCTCGCGCGGCGACGATGGCACGCTCGGCATGAAAGACTACCTCTCGCGCTTCCGCGATAAAAACCTGTCCGGCAGGTGTGAGTTCGGCGGCCTGATGATTGTGCTCAAAAAGGCGCAGCGCAACCGACCGTTCCAGGCGGAAAATCTGCTTACTAAGCGTCGGTTGACTCATGTTCAACCTGTCTGCCGCTCGTCCGAAATGCAGTTCTTCCGCAAGTACAATCGCCGCCTGAAGCAGGTTTATATCTGGTAAGACCATGCGTATCCTCCAGAGACCTGGGTAAATTCATGGATGGACAGCAAGTATTTCAAGATCGGGTACGATCACGTCCGATTGTGAGAAGCATTTTACCTCTAAAAACCATCTCCTGACACGATGCCACTGGTGTTTCCCGGCCAGTCGTCATGCCTCACAGGCATGACGTTCGCTCAAAAATTCATTGGACGATTGTGCTTTGAGGCGCGACTCTCTCTGATAAGCAAGACCAAACGAAATAGCTTCCGGGATTCTGGCGTATGGGACTGAATGGATTCGAGAGAAAGCCGCCACAGCGGGAAACGCTGCAATCCATCGCATTGGAGCGTCATTACACGGTGCCGGAAGTCGCGGAGCTTTGGGGGATGAGCGAGAAGTCCGTCCGGAGGCTCTTTGCGGAAGAAAGCGGCGTGCTCAGATGGGGCACGCCCGAAACTCTCAGGAAGCGCGGGTATTGCAACCTACGCATTCCTGAGAGCGTGCTGATTCGAGTACACCAGCGTCGGGCCAGCTGACTGCACCGGATGATTCTCTGCCGCCGGTTCGTCTGGTTCCGGCGTTTCCAGCTTCGGGGCCAAGTCTCCCCAAGCCTTGCGAACGCTCGCAGTTAGTTGCTCCTGCCTTGCCTTCACGAAAGGCGCATAATGTTTTTCCGTGATCTTCACGCTCTTGTGGCCTAGCAAAAGAGAAACTTGGTCGATGTGGACTCCGGCCAGTAGATTCTCGACGGCAAACGTATCGCGGAACATATGCGGGAAACAGCGTTTCAGCGTCCCATCTCCACTCTTCAATGCTGCAACTTCAAACAGCCTTCGCAGGCTGCGCTGCCAATCTGCCACGGCAGATTTCGGCTCTCCGTTGCCGCTCCAGAAGAAGTAACGAGGATTCGGTTTCGGCCCAGGCGGTATGTTGCGAAGATCCTCCGCAACACTGTGAGGGAGTGGAACGTACACGGGTACGCCGGTTTTCGCCTGATAGAGAAAGAGGTCGTCGTTGTCCAGCAGCCTTACTTTTTCAAGCGTAACGGCATCGCGGATTCGCAGGCCGCTCCAACGCAGCAGACCCACCAAAGCCCGCAGACGCTGGCCGCGTTTCTCAATGTCGTAGGCCCGTTCCATCCCCTCATCGAGCTGGTAGGTCGCTTCGATAATCCGTGCGTATTCTTCGCGTGGGAAGTAATCTGTCGGCTTCTGACGGACGGTGATTCGCTTGAGATTGAGGGTAGGGGTGGTGGCGATCCATCCGGCCCGGATACAGAACCAGAAAAAGCCCGTCATGCGTTCCTGCTTTTTCTTCTTTGCAAGCCCGCCGTCTTTCCAGGTGGTACGGAATGACTGAACAGCACGCAGGTCCATTTCGCGCAGTAGGGTATAGCCCTCGGCCTTCGCCCAGGTGAGAAACTGCTTCTCAAAAATGGTCGTCAGCTTACTGAGCGTTGATTCGGCCAGGTCGCGAGCCTTTGCATCGGCAAGATATTCCTTGACGGCTTTTTCCAGTGTGACCGGCTCCTCTTTCTTCGGTGGAGGGGCTTTGGGGTCATCGGCGGATTCGATCTCTTGAGCGAGTCCCTGTGCTCGTTCCCAACTCGCGGTCTGAAGGCTGCGCCGGATATAAGAGCCGTTGACCGTACCCTCTACCCACATCGGGCAGGAGCAGCGTTTCCAGTAGCGGTCATCGCCCTTCGAGCAACGCTTAAGATGGCGTCGGTACAGCGTCAACATAATGTAGCTATCGTACGCGTATCGTACACAGAAAAGCCACTAATTTGTAAATGCAACAAACTAAAAATACTTAAGTCTGGTGGAGGCGGCGGGAGTCGAACCCGCGTCCGAAATCGCTGTCAGCCGGGAGAATCCATGCTCAGTCCGGTTCCGCATGTATTCGCCGCCTGCGCTTGAGAACGGACAAGATGCGCAGGAAGCTAGTCCGATGATCTTACGGCTGCAACACGGACCGAGTTGCAATCGCCAGCCTGCTGTGCGACGCCCGCTCGCAGCCCACAGGCAAAGCCGCGGCGGACGGCTGCTTCGTTAATTAAGCAGCAAGTGCCAGATTGTCGTTGGCAACTTTGGTTTTGCAGGCGATTCCGGGTGCCCACACCCCGACATGCCTCCCATGCCGCAATCGATCCCGTCGAAACCGTGACGCCCCCATCTACCACCCCAACGACCAAGACCTGTCGTTGGGGACCCCGGTATTACGACTCCTCTTTCGATGATCCGGAGGAGTGAGTGGGTGCGAGCCCGGAGCCATGGCGGCTCGTGCTGCATGGCTCTATTTTACGCTAATTCCGACTTTAAGGTCCGGTGTTCTCAACATGAGATTCGATTTCCGTGGACGGATACGTCCAATTGCTGCATAAAGGGGGACTCAGGATGACAGCGGCATTGATGTTACGAACTTCAGATACAGGACACTAGCGTGGTGCCCCCGAAGTTCCTATCAGAAAAAACTGAAAGGCAACCGCGGATTCTTCGCTCACTGCCCCCAAACTGAAAAACGTTTGGGGCCCCGTTCGCTCAGAATGACACCTGCTGTTATGTCATGAACTTCAGGAGCAGGACAGTAGAGTACAGGCCTTGCTGCTGCAAAGCTTCTTCAGCAAACTGTCGCGTGCTCCCAGGCGGAATCGAAGTTCGGATGTTTCGCTCCAGAACCCCCTCTGAAGTATCGAGGAACTGCCCGTCACCGTGCGCAATTGCATCCTGCCGCCAGCGCTCTTCCAGTAGCCATTCCGCTGTTACTGCGAGGCAAATAAGAACTGCTCTGGACAATTACGACGGCTCTTGCAATCCTGAGCATTTTCTACTGCTTTTCGAGGTCGATCTTCTCGTAGTCGTGGCGGGCGATGCCGGCGCGAATCTGGGCGGGCGTCTTGTCGAGCCTGGTCTGCTGGTAGGCATAAAAGCCTTCCTGGGCGCAGGTGGAGCACTCGGTGCCGTGCAGTCCTTCGAAGCAACTGCGCAGGCTGGTGTGGCCCAGGGCGCGGTCGCAGCGGCAGTTGCAGGGGAGTTGGTAGGCAACGCTGGCGACCTTGGCCACGTCCTGATAGACGTGGCGCTGCCAGGGATACTGGAAGTTAGGGCCGGTCAGTCTTGCCCCGGAGAGGATTGGCGGCAGCGCACTCACATGGAGCGGAGCGGAGAGGTGATAGGCTGGCACATCGTCAGCCGGATTGGTCCACTGCGCATAGCTGGCGGCGGTAAGCACGAAGACCGACAGGCCGAGAATCCAACGATTCTTGAAGAGATGATTCATGAAGCGCCTCTGCGCTTGATTGTACGGCGGAGACGGTTTTCCCGTCGCGGTTGCCTCCGTTTCCCTCCATCTCTATGTCTTTCTGCGCCCTCTGAAGCCGTACTTTTTCAAAATCGTAGAGTTTTTCAACCGTGGCTTTTCGTCAGCCTGTTTTTTTACGGTTTTTGTCAGGGTTTTGCGTGGTCTTATCGCATGTCACGCAACGGTATTTTTTGGTAAGTTATGCATATTAAATGACTTAATCTAAGAACTACGACCTAAATCGAATTGTACGAGGGGGAGGGGGTAGGGTGCAGACGGCTGAGGCGAGAAACACCGGCCTTCCACAACTTCATGATGCGCCTGAAGGATGAAATTGTCCGCATCGGGCAAAATGCGATGAGCCTAGAAAAAAAAGACGGCACGAACGTTCGAGCTGTCCGTGCCGGGAGGCCAGTGACGCAAACTACTTCCGGCCTGGAGGGTGGATGCGACCACCTCCACAACCGGAATAAATACACGATAGCATAGATTCAGAAGAATGCAAGTACAAAAATCAGAATTTATTTTTCTCATCCCTAAGCCATCATTTTTTTGATTCGCACATCTAACGCACGAACGTCCAGGATCACTATTCAGATGCTTTGCAATCGTGGGGCAGAGTGCTTAAGCATACCTGGAGATCGATAAATCGATGACAAATGACATGGAATCAGAAGGTTCTCAGTCACAGCCGGGCGCTTCGGAGTCAAGGCCCGGCTGGCTGAGGATCGGATTGGTAGCGGCTGCGTCGGCGCTGGCCGGGGGCGTAGCTGCCGCATGGTGGTACCGGAAAACCCTGAATAAGCTCTATGAATCCGGAGAAAATGGTGAAAATCCACAATTTGGTATTTCTGCGGATGGCCCCCCGGAGGATCCCTTCGATGAAGTCTGATTGCGCCGACCGGGCGGGCAAAAACCAGGCAGGATGTTTCGACCCTCCGCCGCGACCGATGCAAGGATGACAGCGGTATTTATGTCATGTACTTCAGGGACAAGGACACGACTATCTCAAGCCAGGGTATTGGCTTGGACGGCGAGGTCGAAATCCTTTGCGGTAAGGCCGCCGGCGTCATGCGTGACCAGGGCGAGACGCACCTTGTTGTAGCGGATATCGATGTCGGGGTGGTGGCCGGCGGCTTCGGCGGCTTCGCCGACGCGATTCACGAATCCGAGCGCAGCGACGAAACCCTTAAAAGCAAAGGTGCGTGTGAGCTCGCCGGACTCGATACGCCATTCCGGCAGGCTGCTGAGCCGATTCTGAACTTCTTGCGGAGTGAGTGCGGGCATGGGCGAATCCTCTCTGGCAGATTTTCGGGCCTGAAGATCTTCGTGGAGCCGGTTGAAAGACGGCTTGCCACGGAACCGGGGTGAACCGATCGCAACGAGTGGCGCAAAGCGGGCACTCAGATATCAGAGCGCGAAGGCGGCGTGAGGTCAAATGTGGAGAATCGCTTATTCTGGCCGCTGATCTCTGACCGCAGCTCCTGCCACAGCTCGTTGGGAATCTTGAGGAAGATCTCGACCACGGTGGGGTCAAACTGCGTGCCCGAACAGCGCAGAATCTCCTCGCGGGCGGCGTCAAAACTCTGCGCCCTGCGGTAGGGACGGTCGCTGGTGATGGCGTCGAGCGCGTCGGCCACGGCAAAGATGCGCGCGCCGACGGGAATTTCATGCGCGCGGATGCCGTTCGGATAGCCGCTGCCGTCGAAGTGCTCCTGGTGGCAGTAGACGATCTCCGCGGCGCCGGCCAGGAAGGGAATCTTGCGCAGCATGTGATAGCCGCGCATGCAGTGCTCGCGCATGACGGTCTGCTCATCGTGCGTGAGCTTGCCGGGCTTGCGCAGAATCTCGTCGGGGATGGCCATCTTGCCCACGTCATGCAGGAAAGCGCCGCGGGCGATGATCTTGATGTCGGCCGGAGGGATGCCCATGGCGCGGGCCAGCGCGATGGTGTACGCGGTGACGCGCTTGGAGTGGCCCTCGGTCTCGGAGTCCTTGAGGTCGAGCGCGTCGCCCAGAGCTTCAAGGGTCACGTCATACGAGTGCTCGAGGTCTTCCATGGCGTGGCGCAGCATCTCGGTACGCGCGCGCACCATCTGCTCCAGACTCTGCTGGTAGTTGTGGGTCTCCTCGAGGGCATGACGGTGATCCATGGCCCGCTGCACGGTGGAGAGCAGATGCTCGCGCTCGAAGGGTTTGAGGAGATAGTCGTAAGCGCCTCGGCGCATGGAATCGATAGCCACGCTGATGTCGTGAATTGCGGTGACCATCACGACGGGAAGATTGGGATATTGGGCGTGAATGCGCTCGAGCAGGGCGATGCCGTTGACGTCCTGCATGACGATGTCCGTCAGGACGAGGTCGAAGCTGTTCCGCTCGAGAGTCTCCAGCGCCTCGCGGCCACTGGACGCCAAGTGCACCTCAAAACCCTGGCGCTCAAGCGTGGAGCCCACCATGGCGCGCACGTGGGTCTCGTCGTCCACCACCAGGATGCGCGCAGGACTGTGCGCACCTGGGGCGGAACGCGCATCGCTCTCAGCGTCCGCACTGGCTGGGGCGTTCAGCACTCCCGGTCCTGCCAGGTTTAAAGCCAACCGACTTCCTCCTCATCTTCGTCGGCCACCTTCCGAAGACGCATGCCCATGCACAACCAAGCTGCATACTGCAACGCCAGGCTAAAAGACGGGGTGTCTCGTTCGGCACTGCTTCCACGCCACCGCTGCCTCGTCTCTGCCCAGTTCCACGTCGCGTCCCTTGTGGCCCGTACCCCAGCCCCTCCAGCACGCCCGGTTGCTCTTGTGGCAGTACTGCAACAGCTTTCTGCTTGCTCCAGTAAACGATGTTTGTGCGCTTTCGACAACATCAAAAACCGGTCCTAATCTATTTTTCCGCGGTGAAGAATAAGAATAGATAATTCGGCGATCTTTCTTTTCTTCGCCACAGCGATGGATTCACCTCGGAATCCTGCATCAATTGTAAGGAAATGCGCTCTTCCCGTCGATTCCGGAGCAACAATCTTGCATCCCAATCTATATCATCTCAGACGCATTGGAAACACCATGCCACAAATGGGAAACCTGAAACCGTCCTTTTGTTGCATGGGCACGACAGTCTTTCCCCGGCTCAAGGGTCACCGCCCAGGGAAGCTCTGAGGCAGTCGCTCCATTCATCTCCCAGGTGCTAGTTTGGTGAATCAGAGGTTCGTAGCATAAGTCGAAGCCCCGAACCGCAGGTTCCGCCAGGGCGGATCTTCGACCTTCGACTCATTTTGGCGCAAAACGCGCCAAAATTCGCTCAAGATGACAGCGTATTTGTGATGCGAACTTCTGACTCAGGACACTGGAGCGGTGCGTCAGAAGCTGGTTCCGATACAATCCCAATCCATGCAGATGGAACAAAGCGCCGTGCGGCCCCAAAGACCGCCCATCCGTTACCTGCTCGTCTTCTGGATCATGGTGCTGAGCGCCATCGCCTTCCTCGATCGCACCAACATCTCGGTGGCTGGAGCGCAGATCGGCCGCGACTTCAGGATCGACAACACGCACCTGGGCTGGGTTTTCAGCGCGTTTCTGGTCGGTTACGCCGCGTTTCAAATTCCCGCCGGGGTGCTGGCGCGGCGGTTTGGGCCGCGGCGGGTGCTGACCGCCGGACTGTTGTGGTGGGGCGTGTTCACGGCGCTGACGGCGCTGGCGCCGCCGCATCCGGCAGGCGCGCTGCTGGGACTGATCCTGATCCGCGTGGCGCTGGGCGCGGGCGAGGCGGTGATGTATCCCTGTGCCAACCAGTTCGTGGAACGGTGGTTCCCGATTCCCGAGCGAGGCAAGGCCAACGGCATTATCTTCGGCGGGGTGGGGCTGGGCTCGGCGACAGCGCCTCCGCTGCTGACAGCGATCATCCTGCGCCATGGGTGGCACGCGTCGTTCTGGTTCTGTGCGGTGCTGGGCGTGCTGGCCGGTGCGGTGTGGCACTGGGTGGCGCGCAATACGCCGGAGCAGCATCCGTGGGTAGGCGCGGCGGAACTGGACAGGATTGCGCAGGGACGCGGCGATGCGCAGGGCGCCGGCACAGCGGCGCGCAGCACGGCAGTGCCGTGGCGAAAGATTTTTCTGGACCGCAGCATCCTGGCGGTGTCAGCCAGCTACTTTACCTATGGCTATGTTTCGTGGATCTTCTTCAGTTGGTTTTATCTCTACCTGACGGAAGTGCGCGGCCTGAGCTTGAGGTCGAGTGCCGTGCTCTCGATGTTTCCATTTATCGCCATGTCCCTGGGGTCGCTGGTGGGCGGCGCGGTGAGCGACTGGCTGGCGCGGCACGTGAGTCCGCGCGCGGGGCGCTGCTTTCTACCGGCATTTGCGCTGTTTTTGACGGCGCTATTGCTGGCGGCCGGATCGCGGGTGCACCAGGCGCAGTCGGCCAGCCTGGTGCTGGCCTGCGGCGCGGGCGCGCTGTACCTGTCGCAGAGCAGTTTCTGGTCAGTGACAGCGGACTTTGCAGGGACCTTCGCCGGGGTGGTCTCGGGAGCGATGAACATGGGCTGCCAGATTGGGGGCGCGGTGACGGCCACGCTGACACCGCTGATCGCCGCGCACTTTGGGTGGGAGGCTTCGTTTATGACGGCCACAGCGCTGACGGTGGTGGGCGCGGGCGCGTGGCTGCTGGTGGATCCGGGGGCGCGGCTGGCGGAGGGTTAGAGCGGTTGAGGTTTGTGCTCTTTCATCCTTGAATCAAAGAACGATTCAAGGATGGGGCACGGGATCGCTGTTCCGCTATGGGCTGGGGTCCTTGGCTTCGCGCCTGGCGCGGCGCGCTGTCGCCCAGCCTGGCTTGGTGATCTGGCGCGCGCGGCCCACAGCGAGCGCGCCGGCCGGCACGTCCTTTGTGATGCAGGAGCCGGCGCCGACGTAGGCACCATCTTCGAGCGTGATGGGAGCAACGAGCGTGGAGTCGCTGCCCACGAATACGCCTTTGCCGATGCGGGTCCTATGCTTGTGCACGCCGTCGTAGTTGCAGGTGATGACGCCGGCGCCCACGTTGGCGCCTTCGCCGATCTCTGCGTCGCCCAGGTAGGCAAGGTGGTTGGCCTTGGCGCCTTTGCCGAGCCTGGCTTGCTTGGTTTCAACAAAGTTGCCTACGTGGACGCTCTCGCCGATCTCGCTGCCAGGGCGCAGGTGAGCAAAGGGACCGATGCGCGCGCCGTCGGCTACCGTACTGTCGGCAAGCACGCAGCCCTGGCGCACGAGCACGTCTGTGCCCAGCGCGCAGTTTTCGATCACGGTGTAAGAGCGGATGAGGCAGTCGCTGCCGACGCGCGTCTTGCCGCGGAGCTGCACGAAGGGCTCGATGACGGTGTCGGGCGCGACTTCGACTTCGGCGTCGATCACGCAGGTTTCGGGCCGGAAGATGGTGACGCCGGCGGCCATGAGCCGCTGGGCGGTGGCGGCGCGCATGGTGGCGTCGAGCGCAACCAGCTCGGCGATGGTGTTTGCGCCCAGCACTTCGGCGGCGTTCTCCGCTTTGATGGCAACGACACGCTCACCGGCGGCGCGCAGGATGCCGGCCATGTCCGTAAGGTAGAGCTCGCCGTGCGCGTTGCTGGCGGCGAGTTCGTGGAGATGCGCGAAGAGTGGTGCGCTGAGGAATGCGTAGATGCCGGAGTTGATCTCGCCGATCTTTTCCTGGCCGGGGGCGAGAGATTTTTGCTCGACGATGGCCTCGACTTCAGGCGAGGCCGCTTCAGGAGAAACAGGCGCGCGGCGCACGATGCGGCCGTAGCCGGTGGGATCTTCAGGGCGCGCGGTGAGGATGGTCATGGCGGCGTGCTCGGCCTGGTGGAACCGGCTCATGCGCTCGATGGTTTCGGCGTGGATGAGCGGCACATCGCCGGAGAGGACCAGTAAACTTGGATAGCCCGCGACGACCTGGCGCGCGCACTGGATGGCGTGGCCGGTGCCGCGCTGTTCCGTCTGCTCGACGAACTGCACGCCGGTGGAGGCGACTGCCGCGCGCACGCGCTCGGCCTGGTGGCCGACAACGACGTAGATGTGCTCGGGCGCAACCACGCGGCTGGCGGCGGCGATGACGTGGGCCAGCAGCGGCTTGCCGCCGATCTCGTGCAATACCTTCGGACGTTTCGACTTCAACCGCGTTCCCTTGCCCGCGGCCAGGATGACGACGGCCAGGCTTAGATTGGGTTTCACATCGCAGCTCCTTGTTTGCATTCCGGCCGGCATCGCCCACGCCCTGCCCCACTACCTGTCTCGATCCGCTTTCTACTCATTATCCACTTTCGATCAGGCCCGCCGGGCACGGCTGACGGCCGGCGTTCTTGACCCGGTGCGGGCGGCTTGCGTATGCTGCCAGCGTTTACGCTGCGTGGACAAGACGCATCAGAGGTAACGAGACCGGGTATGAGCACAGCGCAAGCCATGGCCGAAGCTCCCGCCCAGACGGCTGAAGCCAGGCCGCTGCTGGTGCGGCGCGCGGCCGTGCTGGGCGCGGGAACCATGGGCTCGCGGATCGCGGCGCACCTGGCGAATGCAGGGATTCCGGTCTTGCTGCTGGACCTTCCTCCAAAAAGCGAGACGGCGGAGCCGCTTGCGCATGGGGCGCTGGGGGCGCTGAGCAAAGCCAAGCCCGCCGCACTGTTTGAGCCGGCCGTGGCGGCGCTCATTACGCCGGGGGATTTCGATCATGATCTGACGGCGCTCAGCGGATGCGACTGGGTGATCGAAGCCGTGGCCGAAAATCTGGAGATCAAGACGGCACTGCTGGGGTGCGTGGCTCCGCACCTGGGCAAGACAGCCATTCTCACTACCAATACATCGGGGCTGCCGGTGGCGAAGATTGCAGCGTCGCTCGATAGACTGCGCGTGCGGTTCTTCGGGACGCACTTCTTCAATCCGCCGCGCTATATGCGGCTGCTGGAAGTGATTCCGACGGCGGAAACGGACCCGGCGCTGGTGGCGGCCTTCGCAGCCTTTGCGGATCGCATGCTGGGCAAGCAGGTGGTCTACGCCAACGACACGCCGAACTTCATTGCCAACCGCATCGGGATCGCGGTGATGTTCAACGCGGCCAACCTGATGCTGGAGCAGGGACTGACGGTGGAAGAAGTGGACGCGCTGACCGGCCCGGCGCTGGGATGGCCGCGCACGGGAACCTTCCGGCTGGCAGACCTGGTGGGGATCGATATCCTGGCGCATGTGGCGGCGAATTTTCCCGAGGGCGTGACGAGCGGTCGGCTTTCGGCAGTTCTTGAAGAATTGCTGCGGCGTGGATGGATCGGCGACAAGGCTGGACAGGGCTTTTATAAAAAGACGCGCGGCGCCGACGGCAAGGATGAGCGCAGCGTGCTTGATCTCAACACGTTTGAATATCGGCCGTCGAAGAAACCTGCGCTGCCCGCGCTCGACATGGCGAAGAATGCGGGTACGGTTGCCGAGCGGCTGCGGCTGCTACTGGCGAACGATCCGAAAAAAGACAGGACGGCAGCGTTTTTGTGGCCGTTTCTTGCTTCGCTGTGGAACTTCTCTGCCGAGCGCATCGGCGAGGTGGCCGCGGATGCGGTTTCGATCGACCGGGCCATGCGCGCGGGGTTCAACTGGGAGCTGGGGCCGTTCGAGCTGTGGGATGCGGCAGGCGTGGAATCGACGATCCGGCGGATGAAGGAGCTGGGGCTGCCGGTGAGCTCGCGCGCGGAGTTTTTGTTGGCTGCCGGGCAGGCGAGCTGGTACACGAACGAAGGCCGCGCCTGTTTTCAGCCGGCGACGGGATTGCCGGAGGCGGTGCGTGAGACGCCGGGACATGCGCGGGTGGCGGATTTCAAGCGCGCGCATGGGGTGGTCAGCACGAATGCAGGCGCGTCGCTGGTGGACCTGGGTGACGGGATTGCGTGCATCGAGCTGCACTCGCTCAAGAACGCGATTGGCGGCGACGTGCTGCAGATGATTCTGTCGGCGCTGCGGCCTGACTCCGCCGCGGTGCGGAATTTTGCCGGCTTTGTGATTGCGGGCGACCGCGACAACTTCTCAGTGGGCGCGAACCTGATGCAACTGCTGATGGTGGCGCAGGAGGGGGAGTTCGACGAGCTGGCGTCCATCATCCACAGCTTTCAGCAGATGACGGCGGCCATCAAGTTTTGCCCGCGGCCGGTGGTGGTGGCGCCGTTCGGGCTCACGCTGGGTGGCGGCGCGGAGATCTGCCTGCACGCGGCGCGGCGGCAGCCGCATGCGGAGACGTACATCGGGCTGGTGGAGGCAGGCGTGGGGTTGATTCCGGCAGGCGGAGGGACGAAGGAGATGCTGCTGCGGGCGCTCGATTCTGCTGCCGCGCTCGCGCCTCCCGATCCGCGCGATCCGGCGTCGCGGTTTGTGCAGTCGGCGGAAGTGGCGACGGCGCTGCGGCGCGCGCTGGAGACGATGGCGATGGCCAAGGTTTCTACATCGGCCGCGGAGGCGCGGACACTGGGACTGCTGGCGCCGGCCGACCGCATCACAATGAACCGCGAGCGGCTGCTGCTGGACGCCAAGGCGCAGGCGGCTGCGCTGGCCGAGCTGGGCTATGCGCCGCCGCAGCCGCGCGCGGCGATTCCCGCGCCGGGGGCTTCGGCGCTGGCGATGATGGAGACAGGCATCTTTCTGATGGGCGAGGCCGGCTACGCGTCCGAGCACGACCAGAAGGTGACGCGGTGGCTTGCCTACATCCTGGCCGGCGGGTGGGTGACGGCGGGCGCGTCGCTCACCGAGCAGTATCTGCTCGACCTGGAGCGCGAGGCGTTTCTTTCCCTGTGCGGCGAGCGCAAAACCCAGGAGCGGATCGCTTATACGCTCAAAACCGGCAAGCCACTGCGGAATTGACGTACATACATATGTATGAGGCGATTATTCCCGGAGGTAAATGTCCATGTATCACGACCCCAAAACCGTTCTTTCTCCAAAAGATAGAGTTGCCTCCATCGAGGTGATTTTTGATAAGGGTCCCGTGGATTTCAGTTGGTCTGTCGCGCGCCTGAAATGGGATGAGTCGGATGCTGTGGGTATTCGTTGGAATGGAGATGAGAGGAGCAGCGTGGGTTTGCCCCAGGCGCGCGGAAACCCCACTTGGTTCATTGTTCCGTGCGAGTTGGAATCCGCGGTTCTAGCAGCGGCCCGGGAGGCCAACAGAGCCAAGCTGGATTCTCTTACGGAAGGCTATCGTTTGATGGCCGCTGACAGGGCGCGCGAGATCGAAGCCGAAGAATGGACGGAGGCGCTCGTTGGTGACATCGATTGAGAGAGGCGATGTGTATTGGGTCAATTTTGAACCTAGTCTGGGTGGAGAGATCAAGAAAACCAGACCGGCAATTGTGCTTTCGAACAATGCCGCAAACATGTACTTAAACCGGGTCCATGTAGTTCCCATTACGTCGAACACGGAGCGCCTGTATCCCGGAGAGGCTTTTGTGGGCCTCAACACGGAAAAACGGAAAGCAATGGCCGATCAATTGACTATCGTGAGCAAACAGAGGCTCGGCAGGAAGGTCGGCAGTTTAAGCAAAGAGGATATTGACCGCGTGGAAGTCGCGGTCCTGCTTCAACTAGGTATCGATCGCTCCTGAGATTTCTCGATGATTTGTATTGCCTTCAGGAAGAGCGAGTGGCTGCTAAGCGTGTTGTCATGCGCCCTCCCTCTCCTCAACGCGCAGCAGCAATCGCCTTCCTCCCCATTCGCAGAAGCCGGGCACATCGAAGTAGACGGTCACTCGGTTCCCTATCTCATTCGCCATCTTCCGGTGAACTCGTTCCCGCAGTTGCCGGCGGCGGTGCAAAACGAGCTGAATCGGCGCGGATGCCTGATTCCTCAAACGTATGAGGCGCACGGGCCGGAGAACGTAGTCCAAGCGAGTTTGGCGCGGCGCGGATCAAGAGACTGGGCGGTGCTTTGCTCGGAGCATGGGACGGCTTCGCTGCTGGTGTTCTTTGCAGGCGGCGCGGCGGAGCCGACGGTGCTGGCCTCGGCACCCGAGACGGAGCGGCTGCAGGCCAACGCTGCAACCGGCGTGTTGGGATTCGACTGGGGCATCGACGCGGCATCGCCCCAGCAGGTGCACGAGGCGCAGGCAGGAATGCGGCATAGGCCGCCGCTGCTGGATCACGATGCGCTGGCCGATTCGCTGATCGACCAGAAAACGGTGTATCACTACTACTCGGAGAATGCGTGGGTAGTGGTGGGGACACAGGATTAGCGAGTCAGCGGGGTTGGCTGGGAGCGGAGTTGTATGGCTGAGGCGGTTCTGGTGAGCGCGGTACGGACACCGGTGGGACGAGCGCCGAAGGGTGCGCTGGCGGCTACGCGGCCCGACGACCTGGCTGCAACTGCATTGAGCGGGGCTTTGGACAGAGTTCCTGCGCTCGACAGGGGCGATATCGACGACGTGATCCTGGGCTGCGCGCAGCCAGAAGGCGAGCAGGGGTGGGACGTGGCGCGCTGGGCGGCTCTGCGCGCCGGTCTGCCGGTGGAGGTTCCGGGTGCGACCGTGAACCGGCTCTGCGCCTCGGGGCTGGAGGCGATTGCGCTGGCCGATCAGCGCATCCGCTCGGGCGGCATGCGGACGGTAGTTGCCGGCGGCGTGGAGTCGATGAGCCTGATCCCGATGGGCGGGCTGAAGCCGAGTCCGAATCCGTGGATGGCGGAGCATTATCCGGCCTCGCTGCTCACCATGGGGCTGACGGCCGAGCGCGTGGCGCGGCGCTGCAACATCTCGCGCGAAGACCAGGACAGCTTTGCGCTGTCCAGCCACCGGAAAGCCCTGGCTGCGCAGACTGCGGGGCGTTTTGCCGATGAGCTGATTCCGGTGTGGGTGACGGCAGCGGTTCCGGGTAAAAAAGCGGGTAAGCTGGAGGTGACGGAGACGGTCTTTACCGCCGATGAGGGGCCGCGTGCGGATACTTCGGCTGCGGCGCTGGCTAAGCTGAAGCCGGCATTTCATGCGATGGGATCGGTGACGGCGGGCAACTCGTCGCAGACTTCGGACGGCGCGGCGGCCTGCGTGCTGATGGAGGCCAGACGGGCGAAGGAGCTGGGCGTGCAGCCGCTGGCGCGGCTGGTGGCCTACGCCGTGACCGGATGCCTGCCGGAGGAGATGGGCATGGGGCCGGTGACGGTGATTCCCAGGGCGCTGAAGCTGGCCGGGCTTGCGCTCGAAGACATGGGGCTGATCGAGCTGAACGAGGCGTTTGCGGCACAGGCGCTGGCGGTGATCCGCACGCTGGGAATCGATCCGGCGCGGGTGAACGTCAACGGCGGCGCGATTGCGCTGGGGCATCCGCTGGGCTGCACGGGAGCCAAGCTCACGGCCACGCTGCTCGGTGAGATGAAGCGGCGGCAGGCGCGCTACGGCATGGTGACCATGTGCGTGGGCAGCGGGATGGGCGCGGCAGGAATCTTCGAGCGGCTGGACTGAGCTATTCGGAGAAACCAGTGATCTGGCAAGGCCACGCAGACTTATCTGGCAGGAGCACAAAATACTGCTGAAATAGCACCGCGTTGCCTCCATCCCGCGGCTTTTCTTTCATAAGACGAGCCAGATAGTCGCCAGGAACGATGAGCGTCACGTACTTTTTATCGACCGTTCCAAACAACTCAACCTTCTTCCCATTCAGCGTCGCGTCCGCGTAAATTCCTCCGCGACAGGTGCTATATGCCCCAACCAGAGCGCATGTTCTAAAGTGGGTTGCGGAGATATGGACCTTGATGGTGTAGTCGGCAGTATTCTGGTTTTCAGGGCTCTGGCTAAGCCGGTACTTCTGCCCCAGGCTCAAAGGTGCTGAACAGAGAGAAAGGAACAGTACAGCCGCAAGCATTCTCATAGAACGCCTTCTATTAGAAAGACAGCGTGAGTATATAACTCGTCATGGCCGGACCGTGATGGGCAAGCATCATGAAGCAAGTCTTGTGCGTCTTTAATCCTACAAAAACAGAAATAGCTGGCGTCGGCCAGGGCAGTTCGCTTTTTGAGCTTAAGTAAGTTTGGCTTGACGCCTCACGGCAGCGCTCATTACACCTTGGCAGTCGCCAGCGCCTTGAGGCGGGCGTTCAGGCGGCTCTTGTAGCGGGAGGCGGTATTGTCGTGAAGGATGCCCTTCTGCACGCTCTTGTCGAGGATGGAAACGGTGGCGCGGAACTGGGCCTGCGCAGCCTTCACGTCGCCGGCGACGAGCGCCTCGCGGAGTGCGCGCAGGCTGGTGCGCACGCGGCTGCGGTTGGCGCGGTTGACGGCGGTGCGGGTCTCGGTCTGGCGGGCGCGCTTGAGCGCCGATACGTGGTTTGCCATGGTTCTTCCTTGATCTCTTGGGAATGATGCGGTCAAGAATGCAACTCGAGCCGCATCCCTCGCAATTTCTTAGTTTACGGGAAACGCGGCGGCGGGTCAATCCGGTGAGCAGATGCCTGTGAACATCCCGTGAAGAGACGCTATGGCAATACAACATTTCCTGTTCCGAGTGAATCGAAAGGTGGAGGAGCTACCATGAACATAATTTCCAAAGCTGCTGCTCTTGCAAGCCTGGCCGCGATGCTCTGTGGCGGAGTTGCTTTCGCACAGGAGCACCACGACAACCACCAGTATGTTCGTCATGAAGAATGGAAAAAGGGCGCGCACATCAGCCATGACGACTGGAACCGCGGTGACCGGATCGATTACCGCCAGTATCACCTGCATGCGCCGCCGCGCGGCTATGAATGGCGTGAGGTGGACGGCAATTTTGTATTGGCTGCCGTCTCCACTGGAGTAATTGCCTCGGTGATAGTCGCTTCCACCGTTCACTAGAACCGATACAGATCAGCCCCCATCAGCCGCCGGCCATCTCTCCGGTGGTTGTCTTCGTTTCGGGGTAGTGGCTCCGGGGACAGATGGTAATCTTTCCCGAGGAGTCAGCCCTTGTCTCAACCGGCCCAGGAGATTCCCGAAACTACATCGTCTGCCGGCGTGGTCCGGCTGCAGCGCTCGCTTGGCCTGTGGAACCTGATCATCATCGGCATGGTGATCGTGCAACCCACGGCGCCTATGGGCATCTATGGCGTGATCAGCAACAAGGCGCATGGGCACGTGGTTACGACCATCCTGATTGCCATGGTGGCCATGCTGTTTACGGCGGTGAGCTACGGGCGCATGGCGCGGGTGTATCCCAGCGCGGGCTCGGCGTATACCTACGTCGGGCAGGCGATTCATCCGGCGCTGGGCTACGCGGTGGGCTGGGCGATGGTGCTCGACTACCTGCTCAACCCACTCATCTGCACGGCTTTCTGCGCCAAGGCGGCGATGAACATTGTGCCGGGACTCAATTTCTATGTCTGGATCCTGATCTTTGCTGGGTTCTTTACCTGGGCGAACCTGCGCGGGGTGAAGACCTCAGCCCAATTGAACGAGGCGCTGTGCGCGGGGATGACGATCGTGGTGCTGATCTTCCTGGCCGGCGCGGCGCGGACGGTGTGGAGCATGCAGCATGATCCGGGGTTCTTTACGCGGCCGTTCTACGAGCCGGGGCTGTTTCAGCCCTCGGCCATCCTGGCCGGGACCTCGGTCGCGGTGCTGTCGTATATCGGGTTCGACGCGGTCTCGACGCTCTCAGAAGAGGTGCGGAATCCGCGACGGAACATCATGCTGGCCACGGTGCTGGTGTGCCTGATCACCGGCGTGCTCTCGGGCGTGGAGGTATACGCGGCGCAGCTTGTGTGGGGATCGAAGCCGTTTGCGAGCGGCGAGGTCGAATCGGCCTTTGCGCTGCTTTCGCGGCGGGTGGGTGGCGCGATCCTTTTTCAGCTCATCAACTTTACGCTACTGGTGGCAAATCTGGGCTCGGGGATGGGCGCGCAGCTTGCCGCGGGACGGCTGCTCTATGGCATGGGCCGCGGCAACGCGCTGCCGGGTAGGTTCTTTGGCGCCATTGAGCCCAGGCGGCACGTGCCACGCAACAATATCGTGCTGGTGGGCGTGCTGGCGCTGGCCGGAGCCGGAATTCTCGAGTTCTTTGCTTCCCGGCTGGGCGGCGGGGCCTACGAGATCGGTGCGCAGGCGCTCAACTTTGGCGCGCTCATCTCATTTATGGGCGTGAACGTGTCGTCGTTCGTGCACCAGTGGCGCACCGGGACGCGGACGGTCTTCGGCCTGGGCGTGCCGGTGCTGGGATTCCTGGTCTGCGGGCTGCTCTGGGCAAACCTGAGCCGGCCGGCGTTTCTGGCCGGATCTATCTGGCTGGCGGCAGGACTAGCCTACGGAGCCGTGCGTACCCGCGGATTCCGAGCCGAACTCGTGCGCTTTGAAGATGTTGCGGACGATGAGCCGGTGGCTGGGCAGACAGCGGCGACCGAATAGCCGGTCCTTCCGTTTATAGCCGTCCGGGGTATCCGCCAAGGCACAGGATTCATCCAATATACGCGCAGGTGCGATTGACGCTTTGCGCGAGTCGCGCTACTCTCAAGGCCAGATACCGGATTTGGTCGCCATCGCCATCCCGCTTTCCACAAGGGCAACCCAAAGCTCGAGCTCCGTTCTGCCCTGCACACGCTTGACACCTGCTGCGCCAGCCGCCTGCTCCCGCAACTTTCCTGCAGGGATTGCCGATAGATTGATTGAGATAGGGCCGGATGTTGCCGTCCGCGGCCGCAGCCGGCCTGTTTTTACCCCAAACTGCCAAGGAGGCCTTCGAACCCCTTGAAGATCGCTCTGGAGATCACGCCTAACCTCGAGCCCCTGTTCGGGACTCGCGATGAAAACCTCAGACTGATGGAAGACTCGCTCGATGTCCGGATCGATCTTCGCTCCGACGCCGTGCACGTGGAGGGACCGGAGGAAAGCGTGGCGCGCGTGCAGCGCATCTTCCAGGACTTCGAAGCGCTGCGAAGGCAGGGCATCCATCCACACAATGGAGAATTGAACGGGATGCTGCGCCTGGTGGTGGCCGATCCGGCGACGACGCTGCGCTCGCTGGCCGACTCAGGCAAGCAGCGCTCGGCGGGCATCAAGCGCACGGTGCAGCCCCGCTCGCTCAATCAGCGCCGCTACGTGGAGGCCATCGAGCAGAACGACATGGTGTTTGGCGTGGGACCGGCGGGCACGGGCAAGACGTATCTGGCCGTGGCCATGGCGGTGGCCGCCATGAACGCCAAAAAGGTGAGCCGCATCGTGCTGGTGAGGCCGGCGGTGGAAGCGGGCGAAAAGCTTGGCTTTCTGCCCGGATCGCTGCAGGAGAAGGTGGACCCGTATCTGAGGCCGCTCTATGATGCGCTCTACGACCTGCTGGAGCCGGAGCGGGTGGAGAAGATGCTGGAGAAAAACGTGATCGAGGTTGCGCCGCTGGCCTTCATGCGCGGGCGCACGCTCAATGACGCGTTCATCATCATGGACGAAGCGCAGAACACGACCATCGAGCAGATGAAGATGTTTTTGACGCGCCTGGGCAACAACTCCAAGGCGGTGATTACGGGCGACATTACGCAGATCGATCTGCCCAACCCGCGCAAGTCGGGGCTGGTGGACGCGATCAACGTGCTGGACGGCGTGGAGGGGATTCTCTTCTGCCACTTCGAGGACTCGGACGTGGTGCGGCACGCGCTGGTGCAGCGGATTGTGCGTGCCTACGAGAGCGCCAAGCCGCAGCAGCAGGAGCTGCCGCTGGGCGATGCCATCGAGATGGATGTGCCGGCGATCGAGGAACGGGCGCAGCAACAGGTGAAGCCACAGTAAGGCACAGGAATCTCCGGCCGACCGCTGGAACGGCGGGTAGCGGAGTTATACAGCCGGGAATCGCGTATCATCAAGGCAGAACCGGAGCATGAGTCCGCAGCCGCGCCCGGCTCCGCGCACGATGATCCTCTTCGACCCAGACCTCGGGACAGATTTGGACCCCTCCGCTACGGCGGATGCGCTGCGCTCTGCACGCGCAAAATCTTCCCTGGCCCGATTGCGCTCTACTCAGCCGGCAGCGCGTCTTCCCTCGGCTCGGTCTTTAACGCGATTTTTACATCGGGCGCAGGCGGCGGTGCGGCTGCGCGGGCAGGTGACGGTGCTGCTCACCACCGATGCGGCCATCCGCAGGCTGAACCGGCAATTCCGCGGTAAGAACAAGGCGACGGATGTGCTGTCGTTTCCGGCGGACGGCGGGCGATCCGGCAAAGAGAGGATTGCGGGCGACCTGGCCATCAGCGTGCCCACCGCGCAGCGGCAGGGCACTGCGCGCAGCCATTCCCTTGCAGCCGAGTTGAAAGTGCTGATGCTGCATGGGCTGCTGCACCTGGCCGGGTACGACCATGAGACCGATTCGGGGCAGATGGCGCGGCGGGAGCACGCGTTGCGCGGCAAACTGGGATTGCCGACAGGGCTGATCGAGAGGGCAGTAGCCGATGAAGGGGATGGGTTTCAGCCCGTCCGAAAAAGGATGAAAAAACCAGTGGTTTTAGCTGCCGAGGGAAAATCTGGCGCTGCCGACGCCGTTCCCTCAGAGGCTAAAGCCCCACGCGTTAGGAATGGTGGGATGCACGGGCTGAAGCCCGTACCCTCCATACTGGAACGCCCGCCGAAGATCGTGTCTGTCCATCCTGGCCGTAAGAACATGGCCAGGATGGGGTACCCATATCCTGCGGCTGGGGGAGGGTCGAGTGCCCGGAGGCGGAAGCCATGACGCCACTCGAAATTCTGCTCATTGTCTTTCTGGTGGTGGTGGAGACGCTGGCCTCGTATATCAGCCGCGTGTACGCGGAGTTCGGCAAGATTTTGACCCGCGAGGTGCAGGAAAACCTCGATGCGTGGGAGGAGCGGATCGAGCCGCAGCTTGGGCTGAGCCGCGATCATGCGTATCTGTGCGCGGTGGTGCTGCAGCAGCTTTCGCTGGGAATGATCGCGCTTGCATTCGGCGCCATTCTCTTTGACCGCGCGCCGCACCTGGCGCGGCCCACCCATGCCGAGATTGCGCAGGCAGTGCTGGGCGTGGTGCTGATCATCGTGGTCTCGAACCAGCTTGTGCCTTCCCTGCTCTTCAACCGCACGCGCGGTGCGTGGGCGGCGCGGATCATCTGGCCGATCCGGCTGCTGCTGTGGCTGATGACGCCGATCACCGTGTTTGTGCGCTTCTTCTTCTCGGTGGCGGCGCTGGCCGAGCAGCCGGCCGATCCGGAGCAGGAGCCGGCTGCGGATGTGGAGGCGCTGATCGAGGCCGGCGAGGAAGAAGGCATCCTGGAGCAGAGCGACCGCGAGCTGGTGCGTTCGGCAGTGGAGTTCGGCGACAAGCTGGTGCGCGAGGTGATGACGCCGCGGCCGGAGGTCTTCGCGGTTCCGGACACGACCACGCTGGAGCAGTTCCTGGAACTGCTCCAGGTGCATAACTATTCGCGTGTGCCGGTTTTTGCGAACTCGCTCGACAACATCACGGGCATCGCCTTTGCGCACGACCTGCTGCAGATTGCCGATGAAGAAGCGCACACGCGCACGGTGGCCAGCATCCAGCGGCCGGCGGCGTATGTGCCGGAGACCAAGCGCGGCTACGAGCTGCTGCGCGAGATGCAGCGCGAAAAGCAGCACATGCGCATTGTGATCGACGAGTACGGCGGCGTGTCGGGGCTGGTGACGATCGAGGACCTGCTGGAGCAGATCGTGGGCAACATCCGCGACGAGCACGAGGACGATGCACCCATAGAAGAGCCGCAGCGCGAGCCGGGTGGATCATGGCTGGTGCCAGGCAGCTTTCCGGTGGATCAGCTTGGCGATCTCTTCGGCGAGCCGATTGCGCCGGGCGAAGGCTACGAGGCTACCACGCTGGGCGGCCTGGTGAGCGAGACTGAAGGGCGCATTCCGCTGGCCGGCGAGGTGATGACGCTGGAGCCGATGGGCCTGCGCACGGAAGTGGTGGCGTCAACGGAGCGGCGCATCGAGCGGCTGCGCGTGTTTCCGCCGGCACCGCGTGAGAGCGCCGCTTCACCCGCGGCGAAGTAGATGCACGGCAGCATCGTGTTGAGGGAAATAGGCATCCCGCAAGAGCTGAAGAGGTCGCGGAAAAAGTCGATTCTCCGGCCAATTTCGTTGAAAACCATCCCTCGGGGCCTAAAGGCCTCATGGATTTTGCCGTATTTACGGCACGACTGAAGTCCCTTTCAAGACAACGTTCCGCTAAGTCCCTCGTTCATGCGATTGCCCTGGGTTTGGGTATAGCGATCATGAAATCGCTCTAAATCCGCGATAATGGAGGCGGGAGCGAAAAGCCGCTTGAAATCAGGATTCGTCGCCATTCTGGGCCGGCCCAACGTGGGCAAGAGCACCCTTCTGAACGCACTGACCGGCGAGAAGGTGGCCATCGTCACGGCCAAGCCGCAGACCACGCGCAACCGCATTGCCGGCGTGGTGGAAGTGGCTCATCCGGCGGCGCAGATCGTATTTCTGGATACGCCGGGCGTGCACAAGCCGGGAACGCAGCTCGACCGGCGCATGCTGCAGGAAGTGTACGAGGCGCTGGAGACGCGCGACCTGGTGCTGGTGCTGATAGATGCGACGCGGAGGGTGAAATTGGCGGATGTGGATTCCCAGGTCTCAAAAGCGAGACCCTTCGACAAGCTCAGGGCAGGCTCTGGAGCACCCGCACCCGGTTCTGAGGCTGGTTCAGAAGCTGAGCCAGATCATAAGAAGATGTCTGCGTGGGCCAGTGAAGATGAGTTTCTCTTCAGCCTGGTGCGCAAGCTGGACTGCCCGGTGTTTCTGGTGCTCACCAAGATCGACCTGGTGAAGAAAGACCAGCTTCTGCCGCTGATCGACGCGCTGAGCGGGCAGCACAACTTTGCCGCGGTGATTCCGGTGAGCGCGCGCAAGCGCGACGGGCTGGACCTGCTGGTGCGCAAGATCGTGGATGCGCTGCCCGCGGGACAGCGCTACTTTCCCAAGGATCAGTACACCGATCAGCCGATGCGCTTCATGGTGGCCGAGCTGATCCGCGAGAGCATTCTGATCGAGACGGGCGAAGAGGTTCCATATGCTTCGGCGGTGGTGATCGAACGGTTTGAAGAGCCGCAGCCCAACGCGAAAAATCCGCTGACGAGAATCTCCGCGGCGATCTATTGCGAGCGCGGCGGGCAGAAGGCGATTCTGATCGGCAAGGGCGGCAGCAAGCTGAAGGAGATTGGCGCCGGGGCGCGGCGCAAGATCGAGTCGCTCGTGGGCACGCGGGTTTACCTGGAGCTGCACGTGATCGTGGAGCCGGGCTGGCGCGAGTCGAAGGCGTTTGTCGAGTCGCTGGACTGGCGCAATCAGCTCGAGAAGCTGGCCGGCGAGCAGGCGGACGAGGAATCGTGAGTATGTGCGCGGGACAGTATGCAGACAGCCCGTATCCGCGTGACGGCTGTGCATCAGTCTGCCTGGCGATGATAGCCTTTCCTACGACACAAAAGCAGGAGAGGCAGCACGCATGTTTTTCGCACGCTTTGCAGCATTCGGCCTGGTGGTGGCAGGCAGTCTTGGGTTGGCGGCGCAGACGGCCGCGCGCGGCATTCCACCGACGGACAATCCGGTAGCCGATCCAAAGGCTATAGTCACGATGGGTCATGCGCGGTTCACGGTGTTTACGCCGCAGATGATCCGCATGGAGTGGTCAGCTGCGGATCAATTCGAAGATCACGCCTCCTTTGTCTTCATCAATCGGCGGCTGCCGGTGCCCGAGTTCTCGCATCGCGTGACAGACGGCGGCAAGACGCTGACCATCAAGACCAGCGCGCTCACGCTCACCTACACGCCGGCCGGCGATGGGCACTTCACCGCGGACGATCTCTCGATTGCTCTCACGGTGGATGACAACCCGGTGGTATGGCATCCGGGCATGGACGATCCCGAAAACCTGCTGGGCACGACGCGCACGCTGGATGGCGCGCGCGGCAGCAAGACGAAAGAACCGATTGAACAGGGATTGATTTCGCGCTCGGGGTGGGCGCTGGTGGACGATTCGACGCGGCCGTTGTTCGATTCGTCGGACTTTCGGTTCCTCGCAGGCGAAAAGAGCGTGTGGCCATGGGTGATGGAGCGGCCTGCGGATGAGGCGCCCGGCTCGTATGTGGATTGGTACTTCTTCGGCTATGGACGCGACTATCGCCAGGCGCTGGGCGATTATGTGCGCGTGGCCGGGCGCATTCCGCTGCCGCCGCGGTTCGCGTTTGGCGCGTGGTGGTCACGCTACTGGGCTTACAGCGACCAGGAGCTGGACGAGCTGGTGCGCGGGTTCCGCGAAAACGACACGCCGCTCGACGTGCTGGTGATCGATATGGACTGGCACATCAACGAGCAGCAGTTGAAGGCGATGGGCGAGACGGACCAGTCGGGCGAGGGGCTTGGCTGGACGGGCTACACGTGGAACAAGCTGCTGTTTCCCGATCCCGACGATTTTTTGAAGAAGCTGCACGAGGAAGGGCTGAAGGCTACGCTCAACCTGCATCCCGCCTCCGGCATCCAGCCGTGGGAGCAGCAGTATCCGGCGATGGCGCGGGCCATGGGCATCGATCCGGCGACGAAAAAATATGTCCCCTTCGATCCTACGAACAAGCTCTGGGCGACGAGCTACTTCAACCTGGTTCTTCATCCGCTGGAGAAGCAAGGCATCCACTTCTGGTGGCTGGACTGGCAGCAGGAGCCCAATACCAAGCTGCCGGGTGTGAACAACACGTGGTGGCTGAACTACCTGCACTTCACCGATCAGCAGCGCGAGGGCAAGCGTCCGCTGCTGTTTCATCGCTGGGGCGGGCTGGGCAATCATCGCTACCAGATCGGCTTTTCCGGCGACACCATCTCGGTGTGGGATTCGCTGGCCTTTCAGCCGTGGTTTACGGCGACAGCCGCGAATGTGGGCTATGCGTACTGGAGCCACGACATCGGCGGACACATGCCGGGCGCGGTCGATCCGGAGCTGTATACGCGCTGGGTGGAGTTCGGCGCGTTTAGCCCGATTCTGCGCACGCACACGACCAAGAATCCTGACTCGGAACGGCGCATCTGGGCTTATCCCGAGCCGTATTCCTCGATTCTGCGCTCGACGTTCCAGCTTCGCTACGCGCTCGAGCCGTACCTCTACACCGAAGCACGGCGCACGTATGACACGGGCGTAGCGTTCTTCCGGCCGCTTTACTATGACTGGCCAAACTCGGCGCCGGCGTACGATGCGAAGAACGAATACCTGTTTGGCGACGAAATGCTGGCTGCGCCGGTAGTGACACCGGCAGACAAGGTGACGCGGCTGGCGAGCGAAAAGGTGTGGCTGCCGGCCGGCGCGTGGATCGAGTGGCCGACGGGCAAGTGGCTCGATGGACCGACGCAGGTGGATCGCGCGTTTTCCATCGATCAGATTCCGGTGTATCTGAAGGCCGGGGCGATTGTGCCCATGCAGCCGCCGATGCTGTACACGGGCGAGAAGCCGGTCGATCCATTGATTGTGAACGTGTGGCCGCTGGCACCGGGCGAGAGCTCGAGCTACTCGGTGTATGAGGACTCGGGCGTTTCGATCGAGTACCAGCGCGGTGTGTTTGCGCGCACGCCCATCAAGGCCACGCAGACCGGCGATACGTTACGCGTGGAGATTGGGCCGGTGGAGGGCAGCTATCCAGGCATGCTGACGGAGCGCGGCTATGAACTGCGGCTGCCGGCGGACTGGCCTCCCGCCGCTGTCACGGTGAATGGCGCGCCGGTGAAGCAGGCCGGCCCGGACGGCAGGGGCGGCTGGAGCTTCGTGGGCAACACGCTGACGACGGTGATTCCGGCGCCGCGCGGCAGCGTGAGCGAAAAAGTTGTCGTAGAGGTGAAGCGCGCAGCCGGGCTCACGGCGCGGCGCAGCGAGCTGGACGGCTTTGCCGGCGCCATGACGCGGCTGCGCGCAGCCTACGACGCGCTGCAGCAGACGTGGCCGGTGTCGTCGCCGCCCGATCCACTCATCGACGCGATGCAGACCGGCGACCGGCTGGGCTATCACCCCGAGCGCGCGGTGGAGGAGATTGCGCACTTTCGCGAGGTGCTTCCCCAGGCGCAGGCAGCCGTGCATGCGGACGGCGCGAACTTTGCGCAGCGCCTGGAAGAGTACGCGCAGCGCATGGAGAACAATCCGCTGCGGCCTGCAAACATGGATGCGGAGAAGCAGGTGCGGCTGGATGCGATGAGCCAGGCGGAGAAGATGGCGGAGGAGGCGGGGAAGTAAAATTCGGCGATCCCGCAGCGCTGGCATGAAGAGCTCGCGCACCAATCGTTCTTTCATGCAAGAGCGGCGTCGCGCATGGCTCTCGCGGCAGTGTAATTGTCGATCTCCAGAGCTCCACCATGGGAACAGGCCAGGGAAATTTTTGAGCGACATTGCCAATTCCGTCCGAATTCGATTGGCTGCGCTCGAAGTGCCGGTTTACCATGCCCGCATGAAGACTCACGCACAACTTCTGACTGCCGCACTGATTTTGAGCGCATTGCCGGCCTGCGCTGGACGGGTTCCTGCACAGGCACCGGCGTCTGCGCAATCCGCGCCGGCGCCGGCGATGAAAAGCTGGCTGATCCGGCTCATTCCGCCGCGGCCTACTTTCGACAAAGACATGACCGATGCGGAAGGCGCGCTGATGGAGCAGCACTTTCTTTACTGGAAAGGGCTGTTCGACAAGGGTGTATGCGTGTTTGGCGGGCCGGTTCTCGATCCCCGCGGCGTTTACGGCATCCTGGCGGTTCGCGCAGCCAGCGAAGACGAAGCGCGCACGCTGGCGAACAACGATCCCAGCGTGAAAGGCGGCCTGAACAAGGCTGAAGTGGCTGAGATGAAGATCGCGTTTCTGCCGCAGCCGGGCACGAAATAATCGCATCGGCTGCCAGCGTCTGCCGTGTATTTTCAAATTATGACGATCGCGCCGTGGTTCCGTGGGCAGACCTGGAAAGCTTTGTGGATCGCGGTGCGGCGCGCACCGAGAGATCGGACCGCTCGGGAACACCTGCTGCGGTTCCTTTTTGCGATCACAATTTTCATCATGTTTGTTGGAGTCTACATCTACGTGCTCCACGGATTTGCCTCGGAATATGGCCTCGGGCAACTAGGCCTTGTTTCCATCCCAGGCGCAGTAGTCATGCTCATCATGTTTGTGGCGATGGCGAGGCAGAATGCGGAACAGCGCAACCTTGAGCGCGAGTCGCCATCTGTCTCCCCGCAGTTGAAACGAGATTTATTCCACGAGACTTGTCTTTTGGTAACACTACTGGAACGGCTGGGCAGCGAGACGGTGCTGGAAAAGGAGATCCCTCCGGAGATCGAAGTCATCACGCGGCGCGTGCTGCTGGACCGATTGGATGCGCTCGGGCTGCGCGAGGGGCTGGAGCCGTGGCTGCTCGATCTGTTGCTGGCGCCGGATGGCCACTGGACCGCTGAGCAGAAACTGCGTGCTGCGCCGGCCTGGGAGTACTTTTCGGTTTTGCGATGGACGCTTGGACTTGGCGAATTGCGCGGTCTCACGCTGGAGCCAAAATACAGCATTGCCGATGTGCGCGCCTTGTTTGCGATCAAACAGCCGGAAAAACTGGCTGTGCTTCCCTCGTGGGATCTGCGCCCGGCGCGCAATATAGCGAATCATTTCTTTTTTCGCTGCTGGGCTGAGCTGGTGGCACGGCGCGCGGTGGGAAGCGCCGCGGAAACCGACGTGGAACGCGCACTGGAGGTGCGCGCGGAGATTCAGCAGGCAGGCTATACCGGCGACTATCTCATCGGCGCGCGCACGATTCCCGAGATCGAAACCCCTCTGCTGTTCCTGGTGACGCGGCGCGCTTACAATCGCTGGCAAGTGCTCGGGCTGCTCGTAGACATCATGAGCGGCGACGCACCGGTGGGCCGATTGCGGCAGTTTCTGGCGCATTCCTTTGCGCCCAGGGAAGTGGCCGAGTCAATCTCTGCAGAAGAGACGCAATAACAACGGCACGGCAACAGGAGTAACTGGCACTATCCAAAGGACCGTTGCACATGACTTTCACTCGCCGCAGTTTCCTGCATGCCTGCACGCGCGCGGGCATTGCTTCGCCACTGTTACCGGGCATTTTATATGC
The DNA here is from genome assembly GCA_030038195.1 of Acidobacteriaceae bacterium. Taxonomy (GTDB): domain Bacteria; phylum Acidobacteriota; class Terriglobia; order Terriglobales; family Acidobacteriaceae; genus Telmatobacter. The sequence goes on along the minus strand of JASHPJ010000014.1, from coordinate 679 downwards.
GCTGGCTGCGCAGGCGCAGGAAGCTGCGTCCGCCCAAATGGGCGAAGCCGCGAAAGTCACGCCGGAGATGATCGACCAGGCGGCGACGATGGCTGGCGTGGGGCCGTTTACCGCCGAGCAAAAGCAGATGATGCTGGACGGGCTGCACGACCAGCGCGAGGCCTACGATGCGATCCGCGCGCTCGGTCTCGCGAACTCGGTGCCACCGACGTTTGTATTTCATCCGCTGCCGGCGGCGAAGCCCCTTTCATTCTCACAGCGCACAGCGGAGAGCACGCCCATCGCGCTGCCAGATGCTCCTTACGGTCCTGACAATCGAGCCGGCGATGCCGATTCATGGCGAACGCCAGAACGGATCGAAGACCTCGCGTTTGCGACGGTGGGCGAATTGTCTTCTCTTCTGCGCGCGCGCAAGATCACATCGCTGGCGTTGACGCAGATGTATCTTGACCGGCTGAAGCGGTACGATGCGAAGCTGCACTTTGTCATTACGCTCACCACAGAGCGCGCGCTGGCGCAGGCGAAACAAGCCGACGCCGAGATGGCAGCGGGCAAGTATCGCGGACGGCTGCATGGGATTCCGTGGGGCGCGAAGGATTTGCTGGCGGTCCGAGGGTATCCGACGACATGGGGTGCGGGCGGGTTTGAGCATCAGAGGTTCGATGAAGACGCGACGGTG
>JASHPJ010000148.1 GCA_030038195.1 Acidobacteriaceae bacterium | reverse complement strand
TCCAGATCGGCGCTGGCGGTGAATCGCGTAATCAGCACATTGCCTGAAAGCAGCAGGCTCGACCGCGAGCCCTCCAGCCGCAGCGTCGCATCCGCAAGCGAGCTCACTCCCTGCGGGTAGCGGATGCGGATGCCTTTACCCGTCGCCGAAAGGTTCGCATAGATGCCGTGCTGATAGGCCAGCCATCCGCCCACGCTCAGCAGTCCGCCGCCGGTCATTGCCGTCAGCGTTTTCACCTCCAGCCGGTTCTGGTTGAACGCGAGCGTACCGTGCAGTTGGCTCAGGCCGTTGGGCACGTCTTCGAGCGAAAGCGAGCTGTTCTCGAAATCGATCCGCCCCTGCAGCCCCGGATTGCGCAGCGGCCCGTGCGCCTCGACCTGAAACGTCGTCGTCCCGCTCGCCGTCAGGTCGGGGTCCAGCGTCTCGGCCAGCTTCAGGTTGATTGACCCGCTGGCGGCCAGGTCCAGTTGCCGGTTGTCCCTGAAGTTCAGGCTGCCCTGCGCGCGCAGATCGGTATTCTCGCCGGTGATGTGCAGCGGGTCGAGATGCATACGCCCGTCGGCCAGCGTGGCGTGCACGCCGCCCTCGCTGGCCAGCCGCACGCCGGCCACGGTCACTGCCAGCTCCTGCAGACGCGCCTCGCCGATCATGCGCTCCGGATGGCGCAGCGGCCCGGCCACGGTCATCGTGCCGGCCAGCGACGACTCGCCGGTGATGGCCTGTACATGCGCCAGCTTGAGCAGCGCGCCAATGTCGAACCGCGAGAAGTTGAGCTGCGCCTGCGTGCCGTAGTCGCCGCGCATCACCGTTTGTCCATGCATGGCGAGCTGCGCGCCTTCCAGGCTCGTCGTTATCTCGTAGCTCAGCCGCTCGCCGGTCGTGTGCGCCGTAAACTCCAGTCCGCCGACCCGCTCGCCGCCCAGCTCGAAGCCGGTGAGCGTGGCGTGGCTCTCGATGCGCGGATCGGCCAGCGTGCCTGAGCCGGTGAGCGAGAGACTCAGCCTGCCGGCCACGTCCAGATTCTGCCGATGCAGCCATGCAATGCGCGCAATGTCGATATTCGCGCCGTGCGCCTCACCCTGAAAGACCTTCGAGCGCAGATCATAGCTGCCTGAGCCGGTCATCGCTCCGCCTTCGGCGCCTACGCTTACCTCGGCGAGCTTCACCACCTTGTCGTTGAGCGATCCCTGCGCGCGCAGCCGCGCAATCGGCTCGCCATAGATGATTCCACCGTCGAGCTGCACCCATCCCGAGCCGGAAAGATCGCGCACCGACCCTTCGGCCTGGATCTGGGTGTCGAGTGTTCCCGTCACCGGAAGCCGGTTCGCGAGGAACGGCTGCACGTCCTCCACGCCCAGGCGCGTGGCCTGCGCATGCAGGCGCATCACGGAATCCCCGTCGAAGCCCGGCTCGCTGCTCTCGGAAGCATCCAGCGTTCCGTTGAAGACGATCTTCGTTCTACCGCGCAGCGCTGTCGCGCGCAGCACGGCGATGCGCTGCGATGTATAGCTGCCGTCGGCTTCGAGCGAATCCACGTGCACAAACCGCGGCTGTCCCGGCGCATTCGCTGCCGGCGGCATCTCCACATCGAGATCGGTGCCCTTCAGTTGCCCGGCCAGCCGCGGCCTCACCAGCGAACCCGCCCAACTCCCGTCAAAGTCCGCTTGACCGGCGAGCGAAACCGGTAGCGCCGCCGCGCCCATCTTGCCCTCGCGCTTCAGTCCAAGGCTGCGCAGCACCGTGTCGAACTCGCCGAAGTTGCGCGAGTGGAAGTCGACCATCAGCGCCGTGGGGCTGGTAAGCGGATACGCGCCCAGTTGTCCGCGCGCCTCAATCTCGCTCTCTGGCAGATGCAGCTCCAGCCTGCGTACCTGCACGGCGCCGTCGCGCTGCGTGTAAGTCGCGTCAATCGCACCGTTGGTCGGCGCCTCCTGTGGTCGCCGCGGCGACCCCTGCGCTGGCGCGTCCAGCGCGAGCTTGGCATCCACGGCCACGGTCTTCGAGTCGCCCTTTATCCACGTGGCGATGGCCGTGCCATTCAACCGCATGTCCAGGCCGAGCCGCTGGAACGGCGGCTCGCTCACCATGTCGAGAATCGTGTCCAGCGAGACACCTCTGAAATCCGCTGTCACCTTTCCGTCTACTGGAATCGTGTCGTCCGCCGGGTGCGCCGGAGCCCGTGCCTGCGGTGCGGCGCGTTTGCCATGCGCGCGCGTCGTGCGTGGGCTCGCCGCGGCGAGCGGACTGGCCGGCATCAGCACCGGCGTCTGCGGCGATACCGGCAGCCAGTGCGCCAGGTCCACCACCCCGTCGATCTGCCCGCCCTGGCGCAGCCGCGCCACGATACCGCTGATCAGCAGCCGTCCCTGGTCGGCGTGCACCCGTGCATTGAGATCGATGCCCTGCTCCACCACCCCCGTGCCCACATACGCGGCGCCGTCCACGTGCACCGGCCCGTCAATGCGGAACTCGCCGTCGTGTCCCGCCGCCGCCAAGTCCAGGTGCGCAATTCCCTCCGGCGTGTTGGGATAGCCGGTGATCGGCTCCAGCAGCCGCATGTCCAGGTCGCCGGCGATCCGCGACTGCCAACTCGGGTTGGAAAAGTCCTCGAGCCTTCCCGTCACTTCGACCGAGCGCTCTTTGCCATCCGGCCCACGTGCGGTCATGCGCAGGCTGGTCAACGTTGCTTGGTTGCGCCTGAGATCCAGCGTGGCGCGCAACTGCCCATGCACCGCCTGCGCTGCGCTCTTCGGCGGCGTGCGCGACAGGTTCAGGTCCGTCGCCCCGGCTTCCACGTGAAAGCTCTCCGGCTGCGTGCCCGCGGCGGGCACATAGCGCATCAGCAGCGAAACATCGCTGGCCGTAAAGTCCAGCGGTGCATAGCGGTCCTGAAAATCGAACGACGACGCGCGGCTGTCGTAGTCGAGCACGCCATGCACCACCGCGACGTGGCCCGCGTGCAGATCGAAGAGCTGATCGAGCGCCGGCTTGCCGGGCTTGCGCAGCCGTCGCGGATGCGGCTGGTTGGTGCCGCCGCCGGGATACACAATCAGGTGAAGCTGCGGCTGGGTGATCGTCAGATCGGTGAGCAGAATGCGCGGGCTCAGCACGCCCAGCACGCTCAAGTCCACGCGCAGGTGCCCAATGCGCGCGTACGGCGCTTCGTCCGGCCCTTCGAGCCCGTGAATCACCACGTTGTCCACGTCGGCTTCAAGATCGAGCAGCCGCCAGCGGAACGAGCCGATCTCCACGCGCCCGCCGGTCATGCGCTCGATGGACGCGATCAGCCGCCCGCGCACCAGGCTCTCGAATCCCTCCGAGCTCATGTAGAAGTACGCGCCCACCGCGGCTAGCACCAGCAGAACGATGAGCCCCGCAATCGACAAGGGAAGATGGCGCAGGAAGAATCTTCGCAGCCGGCTGCGCTTGTCCGCCGCGATGGACTTGCCCGCCGCGGCAGGCAAGCGCGGCGCCGGCGCTTCGGGCTCGCCCTGCGGAATCGTCTCTTCGCCGCTCATTGGCTCGCCTTCCCATCGGTGCTGTCACTGGCCGCGGTTTCGAGTGCAGGATCGAGAATCTCCACGTCGCCCTGCTTGCGCAGATTCGCCAGCCAGTCGTCGAAGAGCACGTTTACCTGCTGCTCCAGCAGAATCTCCTGGATGCGCGGCGCAACCTGCTCCAGCTTCGGCGTCGGCTCGCCCGGCGCATACTGCGGCAGCAGCGTGTCGGTGTAATACGCCGCAATCTGCTGCTGCGAAATCTGGATGCCTTGCCGGAATCTCTGCTCAATGAAGCGCAGAATCTCCAGCCGGTGGCGCATGTAGGTCTCCACGCGCTGCGGCGTGAGCCCATGCCCGGCCAGGAACGCGTTCCATCCCTCGTCACTCGCGCAGTTGGCGCGCACGCAAGCCGGCAGCTCGGTGCGAATCTCATGCAATCGCGCTGCAACCTCCTGTGGTGGCGGCTCCGCGGCCTGCGCATCCTCCTGCCGAATCTGCTGCTCGATGAGCGCGCGGCTGATCAGTTGCTCGAGCGCATGCTGCCGCGTCGGCTTTTCCTCGCCTGTGCGGTTGGGCTCCAGCACCGAGAGGCGCATCTCGTCCTCCACGTCGCTGGCCAGGATCACGCGCCGGTTCACCACCGCCACCACGCGATCCAGCACCACCGCCTGCTGATCGGCCTGCGCCTGGGCAAATGCCGCTGCAGCGCCCAGGCCCGCGCCCAGCGCCGCGCCCGCCACTGCGATCCGGATTGAGTGCCGCGTGCTCATCAAAATGCCTGCCCCAGGCTGAAGACAAAGTTGAAGTGCGGCGCCTCGCCGACGTAGGGGTTCTGGTAATCCGGCACCCGCGAGTAGTCGATGTTGACCGGATAGATGGGCGGATTCAGGTTATAGCTGAAGTCGAAGCGAATGGGTCCGACCGGCGTATGGTAGCGCAGTCCGATGCCCGGCGCGTGCGAAAAATAGTTGAAGCTGCACTGGCCCTGCCTGCCGGTTGAAGTATCGGGTCCCGTTGGAACCGGGTACTGCACCTCGCCCTCGTTCGTGTCCTTATTCAGAATCTTGCATACGTCGCGGTCCGGCTGATGGATGCGCAGCGCGCTGATCCAGGCATCGCCGGCGTTGGTGAACACGTTGCCCATGTCGTGGAAGAGCACGAAGCTGAGCGAGTTGCCAAAGAACGGCAGCGTGGGCGGAGGCAGGCGCAGCTCGGTGCTTTCGATCAGCGCGCCCGCGCCGCCGATCGGGAATCCTGTCTCCGGATCGCGCGGCCCCGCCGCATTGAACGGGAAGCCACGCAGTGATGTCGGCCCGCCCGCATACATCCGCTCGGGCAGGGGGATCAGCTCGCTCGACCCCGCGCCGAAGGCCCTGATCTGCCCGTACCGCGTATCCCGCGCCAGCACGAACTTGTCCTTGTCGAAGGCGTAGTAGCTCGAATTGGTCAGATCGATGCGGTTGAACTCAGCCTGCGCGCCAAAGAACCGGTCGGAGAGGAACTCCTGAAAGCTGGTGTAGGTGCCGCGCCGCGCATCCATGGGCTGATCGCGCGTATCGCGAATCCAGGTGAGCGATGGCCCTCCTACACGCGTGGCCGTCGCCAGCGCCGGAATCTCGCTCGGATACACCTGCAGCGTATCGGAAGCTACCTTGACGCGTCGGAAGTCGAGCTCGTAGACAAACGTATTGGCCTTGGAAAAGAATGATTCCGGCGTGAGGAAGTTCTGCGTGAACCGGAAGCCGCTCGACAGCCGCGATGCCACGTAGGTGGCCACATCTTCGCTGTTCGCGTAGCCGCCGGAAAAGCTGAAGCCGAAGTTCTGTGCGCCCTCGAAGTGCGGAATCTGGTAAAGCAGCCCGATGCTCTGCTCCAGCAGGCCGTAGGTGCCCTGCAAGGAAGCCGATTGTTCCCTGCCGAAGAGACTGTTGCGCGTAATATCGGCCAGCACGCGCGGGCTCACGCCGGTCTTGCCGTTCGGATTGCACGCAATGCCGCCGGCCTGCGCGCCGGCGCAGTTGTTCTGCGGCTGCCCGGTCTGCACCTCGAAGCCGAAGCCATAAGTGAGCGTCCAGCGCCGCGCCTCGGTGAACTGCAGCATCACGGTCTTCTCCGGCTCGCTGCCCGCCGGATTCTCGATGGCCGTGTTCACCTCGTTGAACAGCGCGAAGTTGTAGAGATTGCGCTGCGTGTCCAGGATCGCCGTCTGGTCCAGCGGATCGCCCGCATGCACCGTGATCGCCCGCCGCACCGTGTCCGGCCGCGTGGAGTGCAGCCCGGTCAGCAGCACCTTGCGCACGAACACCTGTTTGCCCTCGTCCACGTGAAACACCACGTCCACCTTGTGCGGATCGTCGGCTTCGAGCTTCTGCCGCACCGTCACGTCCACCTGGTCAAAGCCATGGCTCAGGTAGGCGGTCAGCAGCGTGTCGCGGTCGCCGGCCAGGTTCTGCGGAGAAAGCAATTGCCCCGCCGTCGTATTCAGCATCGGGGTCAGCGCACTCGCCTCGATGTGGTCGTTGCCCTCGATCGTCACTGAGCCCACGCGCATTTGCTCGCCTTCGTCGATGCGGTACGTAACGGCCAGCGGGGCGGTCTTCGACCCGGTCTTTGCTCCGGCCTGCGGCCGGCCGGCGCTCACCGTCTGCGTCTCGTCTTCCATCGTCTCCGGCGTGCTGGTCGCCGCCGTCACCCTCACGTTGGCAAAGCCGTTGTTCTGGTAAACCGCATCGAGCGAAGCAATATCCGCTGCGACCAGCGACTGGCTGTAGGCTCCGTGCCGGTCCAGCGTGTCGGCTGCGTGCACGCTCAGCAGTTCCTTCAGCGTACTCGTATCGAAGTAGTAATTCCCGGTGATCTTTACTTGCTCCACGCGCCGCCGCGGCCCCAGCTCCACGTGGTAGAGAATGCTCACCTGCTCGTTGCCTGCCGACTGCTGCTCGTGGGTGACCTTCACGTCAAAGTAGCCCAGCCGCTGGTAATAGTCACGCAGCCGCCGGTTGCCCTCGTTCAGCAGGTCTTCGTCCACCGCGCCTTCTTCGTAAACCGGAATCAGCCGCTTGATCCGCTCGTCGCTGATCTTGGCGCCATCCACCATCACCTTCACCACCGGCCCGCGCGTGGCAGAAAAACGGTAGCTCATCGACCGCGTGGCCGAGTCGTACTGCGCCGACTCGAGCTTGACGTCCGCCTCCAGCCGGTTCTGGCTCTGGTAGTGCTTCAGCACGCCGTCCAGCGCGTGGTTCACCGTGTCATGGTCCACGTGCGCCCCGCTGCGCAGGTGCGCATAGCGCCGGAACTCCTCCAGGCTCATGCCCGAGTCGCCGGTCACCGTGATCTTGCCCACGCGCGCCCGTTGACCTGAGGTCACGTGAAAGACGATGTCCACCAACTGGTCTTCAGGATGCTGCGTCAACGCCGGTGCGATCGTGGGCTGGTGATAGCCGTTCTCAGCCAGGGTCGCGCGCATCTGCGCGAAGGCCTGGTTCATCTTTTCCTGGGTAAAACGCGTTCCTGGCGTGAGCTGGCTGGCCCGCTCCAGTTGCGTATTGATCGTGGGACCCACCGCGCCATACACGCTTGACATGCCGATGAACGTGCGCGGCGTTCCGCGGAAGACGAGCGCCACGCCGTCCGGCTCGTGCCTGCCTTCCACCTCTACCGTATCGTAAAGACCGGTGGCATAAAGCGCGCGCAGGCTGCTCCGCAGGTTGTCCATGCTGAGAGGCTGCCCCGCGGCCTGCGCCAGATGGCCGGCTACCCGGTTTAGCCGGCCTTCCGGAACTCCCTCAAAAGAGATGCTGCGCACCATAAGTCCGGCCCATGCAGGACCTGGCTGTGCCGCTGGGCCGTTCCGGGGTGTGGTGGCTGGCTGCTGAACCGGCTCAGGTGCGGCGGCCTGCGCCGGCGGTCGGCCCCAGCAGGGTATCGCGGGCATCGCCGCCAGCGCCGCCAGGCCGCACAGCAGGCAGCCACCGGCCCGCCACCAAGCGGCGCAGCGTCGGCGCAGAGCAGGGAAACGCTCCGCTGATCCAGCCAGTCGCCGGTTGTCTCGGCCGCGCTCCGCTGCCGGCTTTTTCCGCAAGATCCAATCTCCACGGCCCGTGCTTAACGGGCTCCAACCAAAGCTTTCCTCTGCGAACAGGGTGATATTGCGGCCAGCCGAATCCCTGCCACGACCCTGCATCCGGCCGCTCGCCGTCCCCGCCGCCGCGTGGCGCCTGCTGCTCTAACCCACTGTCTGAAAAACGGTTCCTGCCATCTGGAACGAAGGATAGAGCCTGTTATGAACCTTCGCGCGCCGGCTTTGCAAGCCAATTCTCGCTTGGCCGGGTGCATGCTCCTCACAACCCATGGGACGACCGCCTGCCGCCAACGTTTGAGCTGCGGCGGACACGGCCGAAGAGCGCATCCCGTTTCCTCCTGCCCTATCCCGCCATGCGCATCTTGGCCGTGCTTCACAGTTGCGCCTTTCCTGGCAGGTTGTGGCAAATTTTCCACAACCTGTCTTTGCGTCTGCCTACTAAATCCTTTGGTTACACACTCTTCTGCACCGTATCCTGAAGAAACCGGCCGCCGGCAGAAGTTCTCGCAAGATTCCAAGCAACCTTACGCCACTCCCAGCCTTCTTCTCAAAGTGAAACACCGCAGTAAATCGCCAGCCACCCTCTTATACTAACGAGGACGAAAGCTGAGCGCGTACATACGCGGCTCCCAAGCCGGATCGAAGGAAGCGCATGTCCAATCCTCCCACGCAAGTGTGCAACCCAGTTCCAAGCAGCCCGGATGGAGCTCGAGGAAACCGGCCCAACTCGTATACGCCTGCAGCTCCGCCTGACCCAGGCGAGGTGCAGATTCTGGCTCGCGCTCAGGCTGGTGACCACCACGCATTCGCCCAGCTCTACGCGCTCCACAAGCGCCGCATCTACTCTCTGTGCCTGCGCATGGTGGGCAACATTGCTGAAGCGGAAGACCTTACCCAGGAGGCTTTCTTGCAGTTGCACCGCAAAATCAGCACCTTCCGCGGCGACTCTGCTTTTTCCACCTGGCTGCACCGGCTGGCCATCAACGTCGTGCTCATGCAGTTGCGCAAGAAAGGTCTTTCGCTCATCTCGCTCGACGAAGCCATGGAGCCGGCTCCAGAGGAGGGTCCTGGCCGCAGCTTCGGCGCGCCCGACCTGACGCTTACCGGGGCCATCGACCGGCTGGCGCTGGAACGTGCCGTCGCCGATCTGCCCGCCGGCTACCGCCTGATTTTTATCCTTCACGACGTGGAGGGTTTCGAACATAATGAGATTGCCGCTATGCTTGACTGCTCAATCGGCAACAGTAAGTCGCAATTGCATAAGGCCCGCCTCAAGCTGCGTGAAGCCTTGCGCGCCATTTCTCAGCCGGAGGCGCGGCCATGACTGACCATCCCGGCACAATGAACTGTGCCGAATTCCAGGCGCAACTGCCTGAGCTCATCGGTTCGGGTGCCAATACCTCTGATCACCCGCACCTGCGGAGTTGCGAGCGCTGCCGCGCGTTCCTTGCCGATCTGGAGACTATCGCCGAGGCTGCCCGGCAGCTCTTTCCCAGCGTGGAGCCTTCAGAAAAGCTCTGGGCCCGGATCGAGTCTGCCATCCGCGACGAAGCCCCGGAAGACACTCAGGACAGCCTCACACAGTCTTGAGGTCGGAAACCGATCAGCCTTGGGATTCCTTTCGGCGGGTTGCCCGCCTGCGCCGTGGCGCCAAAGGCCATACCTCTATCTTTTCCGAATCTTCCGCCGATACACCTTCAAGCGGCAGTGCACCATCCAAACCGGCAGGGTCGGTTGCGGATTGCTGCGCGGCGCGGAACCGTGCCGGCTCTCAATCCGTAACCGCAGGACAAAGCAGAGGTTAGGATTGGAACTTCCCATCCGTGCCGCGAACGGAGCGGGACCGGCCAAAGGGATGAATCTTTTCGACTTCTTAGCTGTCTAATGTAGGAAAGCTGATAAGAGGACACTCAATGTCAAACCAGTCTTCCACTCCTTCGCACGACACGGCCAGTAGGAATGATTCGGCAATTCGCAGGATCCCTGTCCTGCCGGTGCGGGAAACCGTTTTGTTTCCCCATGCCGTGCTGCCGCTGACCGTCGGTCGCGAAAGCTCCATCCAGTTAATTGAGTCCCTGGGCGAGGAGCGGACCATCGTGGTTGCGGCGCAGATCGACCCGCGCCAGGACCTGCCCAAGCCTGAGGATATGCACAAGGTGGGCACCATCGCTACCGTGCACAAGGTTGTGCGCATGCCCAACCAGAGCCGCTTTGTCTTTACGGAGGGCGTGGGCCGCGTGCGCCTGCTGCGCTTTACCCAGACTGAGCCGTTCATGATCGCCGAGGTCGAGACTCTTGAAGAGGTCGAGCCGGCCGCGTCTTCCAACTTTGAGGCGCTGGTGCGCAACGTCGTCGCCCAGTTTCAGCAGATCGTCAGCGAGTCGCCTACGCTCTCCGATGAGCTGTGCACCATCGCGGCCAATATCGAGGAGCCTTCGCGCCTGGTTGATTTTGTCGCCTCGTCGCTGCCGTTCCTCACCACCGAGGACAAGCAGCAGTTGCTGGAAACCCCCGGCGTGGTCGATCGCCTGGAGCAGTTGAACAAGCTGCTGGCCAAGGAGATCGAGGTGCAGCAGCTCCGCGCCAAGATTCAGACCGAGGTGCAGGACCAGGTGCAGCAGTCGCAGCGCGACTACTACCTGCGCGAGCAATTGAAGGCTATTCAAAAGGAACTCGGCGAGCAGGATGAGGGCCAGCGCGAGGTCGAGGATTTACACAAGAAGATCGACGACGCCAACATGCCGGAGGATGTGAAGAAAGAGGCGATGAAAGAACTCAACCGCCTCGGACGCATGTCTCCCATGGCCGCCGACTACTCGCTCACCCGCAATTACATCGAGTGGCTGGCCGTGCTGCCGTGGTCCAAAAGCTCCGGCACCAAGATTGACATCGCCAAGGCCAAGGAGATTCTGGACGAGGACCACTACGAGCTCCGGAAGGTCAAGGACCGCATCCTCGACTACCTGAGCGTGCTCGAGCTCAAGCCCGACATGAAGGGACCGATCCTTTGTTTCGTCGGACCTCCAGGCGTGGGCAAGACCAGCCTCGGCCGCTCGATTGCGCGTGCGCTGGGCCGCAAGTTCCAGCGCATCTCGCTGGGTGGCATGCACGACGAAGCCGAGATTCGCGGCCATCGCCGGACGTATATCGGCGCGCTGCCGGGCCAGATCATCCAGAGCATCCGCCGTGCCGAAACCAACGACCCGGTGATCATGCTCGACGAGATTGACAAGCTCGGCCGCGACTTCCGCGGCGACCCGGCCTCGGCTTTGCTGGAAACGCTGGACCCGGAGCAGAACAACACGTTCCGCGACAACTACCTGGACGTGCCGTTCGATCTCTCCAAGGTGCTGTTCATCTGCACGGCGAACATGCTCGATCCCGTGCCCCCGCCGCTGCTCGACAGGATGGAGATCATTCCGCTGCAGGGCTACAGCGAGGAAGAGAAGCTGCACATCGCCAACCGGTACCTGATTCCACGCCAGGTCAAGCAGAACGGAATCACGCCGGAGCAGATCGAGTTTCCTGAGGATGCGGTGCGCCATCTCGTGCGCCACTACACGCGCGAGGCCGGCGTCCGCAAGCTGGAGCAGGTGATCGGCACTGTCTGCCGCAAGCAGGCCCGGCGCGTGGTTGAAGGGAAGACGGAAAAACTCGTCGTCACCCGCGACACGCTCAAGGAGTTCCTGGGCGGCATCCAGGTGCGCGTGGAAACTGAGGTGGCCGAGCGCGTGAAGCGTCCCGGCGTAGCCGTGGGCCTGGCCTGGACGCCGGCTGGCGGCGACATCCTCTTCATCGAAGCCAACAAGATGAAGGGCAAGGGCGGATTCACCGTGACCGGCCAGATCGGCGAGGTGATGCAGGAGTCCATGCAGGCGGCTCTCACCTGGGTGCGTTCCAACGCAGCCAGCCTGGGCCTTACCGAGGACTTCAACAAGGACCTCGACATCCACATTCACGTGCCCGCGGGCGCCATCCCCAAGGACGGCCCCTCGGCTGGCGTGACCATGGCCACGGTGCTGGCCTCGCTGCTGACGGAAACACCCGTCCGGCCATTGACGGCCATGACCGGCGAGATCACGCTCAGTGGCAATGTTCTCCCCGTGGGCGGCATCAAGGAGAAGTTCCTGGCCGCGCGCCGGGCCGGCGTGGAAACCATCATCCTGCCCGTCGAGAACCGCCAGAACGTGGAGGAAGACCTTACACCGGAGATGATGGAGGGCGTCACCGTGTACTACGCCAGCCACATCGAAGACGTGCTGACTGTGGCTCTGCCGCTGCTCAAAGCCGGGCCGGTCATCGAGTCCGGTGGGCAGCAACTGAACATGGGCGCCGCCGTTGCGTAAGGCACGCTGTGGCCAGAGTATTTCACTTCACATGGTTGACATCTGAGGAGTCGTGGAAGGCGGCTTTTTCCTGGGGGAAAAGCCGCTCGGCAGCCTCGGTTCTGTACACACTTAAAGCGAAACCGCTGTATTGACATTGCAAGAATGCCCATGTGATAGTAACCTCATATTTCTTAAGGCTTTTTAAGACATTCATCACTTCACGGCGTATATTCGATTTCATCCTTGTTCCTGTTGGAACCGAGGAGTGGGAGGGTATGCGATCAGAGCAATCTGGCAAGAAGATCTGTATCTGTGGAGTCGGTGACAGGGTCATTTCTTTGGGTGGTGAGCTTTGTCAACTCCTCGTGGAAGATTCAGGATTTTTGCATTCGCAGTCCTCGGGCTACTTTTTATTCCCACATGTCAGGCGCAGACATTTACAGTAGACCCCGAGCCCGTCTCCTTGACTATCTATCCGGGCCAGCAGAATATTCCGGTCAACATCGAGACGAGCAGCAGCACGTATGCCGGCCCCATAAGCGTAACGTT
>JASHPJ010000147.1 GCA_030038195.1 Acidobacteriaceae bacterium | reverse complement strand
GAGAGCGCGGTGAGATAGCTGGCGAAGAAGCAGATGAGCAGCGCGACTCCGGCAGCGACCCAGGGAGTGAAGACAGCGGCAATGAGCGCGCCGGGATGCGCGGCGGAGATGGATGGCATGGAGGTCATGCCGCGCGAAAGGCAGGTGTCGCCGAGCGGAGCGCACACCGCGACCAGGCCCAGGATGAGGTATTGCCGCGGTGAAAGTGAGTGGTGCGCCATTTACTGGAGGCCCCTGCTGGTTTTAGATCGAAATCGTAGCAAGTGGGTCGCTTTTTCCTTGTGCCGCGAACCATCTTTTGCTGTTTCGGCAAGCAAGAGGGGCGGCGCGCCTGCGCCGCCCGCGGCTGTTTCTCAATCCGATTGCGTCGATCGAAACCGGAATGGTTGAAAAATCCCTCTGGGGCTTAAAGCCCGACGTTCATGGGGAGGCTTTTGCGGCACGGCTGAAGCCGTGCCCTCTCAAAACAGCGTTCACGCAGCCAGCTCTAGGCTCCTGCGCCGGCAGTGGCGGCTTTTTCGGCCTGCTGGCTGCGCTTCGCTTTCACCATGCGGTTGCGCTGTGCGCGCAGCTTGAGGAACGATCTGGCCTCCTGGTAGAGACGCGGCACGTCGCGGTTCACAATCGCCTTCCAGATGACGCGGGCCGCGGCCTTGGGCCGGAAGTAGTACTCGTCGTAGAAGCGGTGCACCATCTCCATCACGTAGTCGGTGGGCAGACCGGGGTACTCGATATGCGCCATCTGGTGGCCGCCCCCGTCTTCCATCTTTTCGTTGGTAATAAAGCCATTGGCCTTGGCGAACTCGTAGAACTCGGTGCCGGGATAGGCGTGGGCGATGGAGACCTGGATGGTTTCGACATCCAAGCTCTTGGCGAACTTGATGGTGTTGGCAATGGACTCCTTTGTCTCGCCGGGCAGGCCAAGGATGAAGTCGCCGTGGATGGTTAGGCCCAGGTCGTGGCAGTCCCTGGCGAAGGCACGCGCCCGCTCCACGGTTGCGCCCTTCTTGATGTTCTTGAGAATCTGCGGGTCGCCGGACTCGAAGCCGACGATGAGCAGCCGGCAGCCGGCGTCCTTCATGGCCTTCAGCGTCTCGCGGTCGGTGGTCACGCGCGAAGTGCAGCTCCAGGTAAGGCCGAGCGGCCTGAGCTTTTCGCAAAGCTCAATGGTGCGCGCCTTCTGGATGTTGAAGGTGTCGTCGTCGAAGAAGTACTCCTTGACCGCGGGGAAGTTTTCCTTGGCCCACTTGAGCTCGGCGGCCACGTCGTCCGACGAGCGCTTGCGCCAGGCGTGTCCGCTCAGGGTCTGCGGCCACAGGCAGAAGGTGCACTGCGCCGGGCAGCCGCGCGTGGAGTAGAGCGCGATATAAGGATGAAGCAGGAAGGGCACGTTGTAACGCGTCACGTCCATGTCGCGCTTGTAGATCTTGGTGGCCCAGGGCATCGCATCCAGGTCTTCCACCTGCGGACGATCGGGGTTGTGGATGATCTTTCCGTCTTTCTTGTAGCTGATGCCGAGAATCTCGTTGAGCGGCTTGCCGTTGGCATACTCGACGACCGAGTAGTCGAACTCGCGGCGGCAGATGAAGTCCAGCGCGGAACACTCGTTGAGAGCACGGTCCGGATCGGTGGTCACCGGCGGGCCAACGAATGCGACGCGGATGGAGGGGTTGGCGGCCTTGATGGCTTCGGCCAGGCGCTGGTCGCCCTCCCAGCCCACTGTCGAAGTGAACAGCACCAGGAACTCGTAATCCTTGCAGATATGGATGGTTTCCTGCGCGGAGACGTGGTGGGGTGGTGCGTCGAGCAGGCGCGAGCCCTCGAGCAGTCCGGCCGGATAGGCGAGCCAGACGGGGTACCAGTAGGATTCGATCTCGCGCGTCGCCGGCCAGCGCGAACTTGCGCCGCCGTCGAAGTTTTCAAACGAAGGCGGGTTGAGGAAAAGGGTTTTCAGGGGCATAGCCATTCTCTCAATTCTAACATTTCGGCTGTTTTCTTAGACGTTTTTCGCCAGGATCGTTACTTTGTGTGCAACTCGTTGAGCCAGTCCTGCATGTGGCCCAGCGCCCGCAAAAGGTTGAGCCGAGCCTTGCTTAGATCGAGGCCGGCGTCGAGAGAATCCATGTATTTCTGGCGCTCGTCAATGCGTGCCTGCTGCTCGGCCCTGGGGCTGAGCTGGGGTGGCGCGCCGGGGCCGCCGGCAGTGCCGTTGCCAAACTCGAGCTGGGTCATCACGGTCTTCAACTGCTCGCTGGCGATCTGCGACTCGAGCCGGGCAATCTCGGCTTCCGTGCCCAGTTCGCGCAGGCTGGCGGAGAGCTCGGCGATCCGCACGTCGTTCTGCTTCTGCGCCTGCTCGGCCTCCACCTTGGCGCGCAGCGCGTCGGCGGCAGACTCGCGGGCCTTGGCGTGCGCGGTGACGTCGAACAGCGGAAGCTGAATATTAAAGCCGGAACTGAAGTTGTTGGCCGGAAGATAGTGGTTGTAATACTGGTTGGTGTTGTTCAGCAGCGTGGTGTTGCGGTTGTAGATGGCGCCAAAGGCGACCTGCGGGAACCAGACACGCTCCTGGTCGCCCTTGGCCACACGCTCGCGCGAGGCGGCCAGCAGTTGCGCTGACTCGATGCCGGCGGTAGCGCGCGGGCCGTCGTCGGCGGTGATGGCGGGGATCTCAGGGATGCTGGAGTGGTCGGGCGTGATGGAGCCGGCGGGCAGGCCGGTGAGCGTGGAGAGCTGCTCAGAGAGCGTGGCGGCACGGGTTTCAAGGTGCAGGCGCTTGAGCTTGAGCTGGGCGGCGGTGAGCTGCGCCTGCAGCAGGTCGCTGAGCGGATCGACGCCGGACTCGGCGCGCTGCTGCTCGATTGCAACCATGCGGCCGGCGTATTCTTCCTGCTGGCGCGCAACGCCCAGCTCCGCGTCCACAGTGTCGAGCTCGATGTAGGCGGTAGAAGCGTCCAGCGCAACCTGGTCGAGCGCGTCTTTCTGGCTAAGCTCGGCGGCCTTGAGGCCGATGCGCGCGGCCTGGGTATAGCGGATCAGCGGAACACTGAAGACCATGGATTGCACGGTGGCGCCCCAGATGGTTGGCAGCGCGCCGGTGAAGCCGACCTCGGGAAAGGCGGGCAGACCGGAGGTGAAAGAAAGCGAAGGGATGAAGGCATCCTTGCTCTCCGAGAGCGCGGCGCGGGCCTTGGCCACATCCGCGCCGGCTAGGCGGACCGTGGCGCTGTTCTGTTGCGCGAGCTCGACGACGGTGCGCAGCGAAACCTGTGCGGGCAGGCGCGCGGCCACGGCCAGCGCCACGGCTGCAAGAAGCCACGCGCGGTGGCCGCGCGGATTGTGTCGCCGCTTCACCTGCATCTTCTCCGTCAATGCTTCGCGTCCTGCGGCCGGTACTCGCGGGCCAGAGCATAGCCCGCGGCCTGCTCGCGCTTTGCGCCTGCGCGGTCGCCAAGCTGTTCGAGCAGCCGCGCCAGCCGGTAGTGCGCAACGAAGGCCGGCGCTTCCTCGGTCATGGAGCTGCCGGCCAGATAGTCCTCAAACATTTTGGCCGCAAGCTGCGGGTCGCGCCGCGCGCGGAGCAGCACGCTGGCTCCGTCGTAGAGCGCCACGCCCGCGGTGCGGTCCCTGGCCGCCGCGGCCGCCGCGTTGCGGATTGCGTCTTCCATCTCCGCCCAGCGCTGCCGGCGCTCGTAGAACGAGCCCAGCACGGTCCACTGAAAAGCCGGGTGCGCGCTCGTTGCGATGGCCAGCTTGAGCTCGTGCTCGGCGGTGGCGTCGTCTTTGCGCACCTGGGCAATGCTGGCGCGAAGCTGATGGGCGCGCGCCGGATTGATGCGATCGAGCTGCTCAGCGATGTGTTCCGCCTTGTCGGGACCGCCGCCTACAATACCCGGAGCTTCACAGTAGAAGTCACCCAGGTCAGAGAGCGCCGGCGCATTCTGCGGATCGAGCCGCACCGCCTGCTCAAACTCCGCCCGCACACGCTTGGCCAGGGAAAACGCGCTCAGAAACGAGGCGCGGTCAGCCCGCTCGCCCAGGGCGCGGCCCAGCCACATGTGGTAGTTCGAGCTCTGGCTGTCCAGCCGCACCGCCTGCTCGCACTCGCTGACCGCAGCATCCCATTGCTGCAGGGTGAAGCGCACGCGGCACTCGAGATTCTGCGCTTCGGCAAGGTTGGCGCCCTGCTGCGGAAGCGACGCGATGAGCCCGATGGCCTTGTCGGCTTCGCCGGCCTGGAGCGCCGCATTGATTTGCGACAACGTGGCGCGCGTGCCGCCAGCCCACAGGGAAACCG
>JASHPJ010000146.1 GCA_030038195.1 Acidobacteriaceae bacterium | reverse complement strand
GGCGTTCCGCGTGCAGGCGGTGATCAAGACCGAGGTGGACGTAACCGAAGCGCAGCTCTCGCGCAATGGAATCGATGTGGTGCACGGCATCGCGCGGTTTATCGATCCTCATCATGTGCGCGTGGAGGGTTTGCAGGCCGATTCGACGCTTGAGGCCGGGCAGGTGGTTATTGCCGTCGGCACCAGGCCGGCAGTTTCGGACAAGGTTCCGGTGAACGGTAAGACCATCATCAACAGCGATCAGATCCTGGGCCTGGAGGCGCTGCCGAAGTCGCTCATCGTGGTGGGCGGCGGCGTGATCGGAGTGGAATACGTGTGCATGTTCGCGGTGCTGGGAGTGCGCGTCACGCTGATCGAAAAGCGCAACAGGTTGCTCGAGTTCGCGGATCAGGAGATTATCGAGGCCCTCAGCTATCACCTTCGCGACAGCCGCGTGACCATGCGGCTGGGCGAGGAGGTGGAAAGCGTGGAGGAGCCAACACCCGGTACGGTGGTGGCGAATCTGATGAGCAAGAAGAAAGTCTCGGGCGACGCGCTGCTTTACGCGGTGGGCCGGCAGGGCAACGTGGACGACCTGAACCTGGCAGCGGCCGGCCTGGAAGCGGACGCCCGCGGCCGCATCGCCGTGGACGAACATTACCAGACGAAGGTCGATCACATCTTCGCCGCGGGCGACGTGGTCGGCTTTCCGTCGCTGGCTTCGGTATCGATGGAGCAGGGGCGGATCGCGGCGGCGCGGGCGTTTGGCGACCGCACAGCTACTTCCAATCCCAGCTTCTATCCCTACGGCATCTATACCATCCCGGAGATTAGCTTCATCGGAAAAACCGAGGAACAGCTCACGGAAGAAGATGTGCCCTACGAGGTCGGCATGGCCTATTACCGCGAAGTGGCGCGCGGCCAGATTCGCGGTGACACGACGGGAAGGCTCAAGCTCATCTTTCATCGAGACACGCGCAAGGTGCTGGGCGTGCATATTATCGGCGAGGGCGCCAGCGAGTTGGTGCACATTGGCCAGGCCGTGATGACCCTCGACGGCAGCATGGACTACTTTATCGACACCGTCTTCAACTACCCCACGCTGGCCGAGTGTTACAAGGTGGCGGCGTTCAATGGCCTGGGACGATTGCACCGGTACCAGACGGAGTGAAATAGCTGCCAGGCTTCAGTTGTTGGCCGAGGTGGACCCCGACGCAGACTTTGAGGCCGGTGAACGATCTTCCCGCGCGCGAAGGAGGGCTTTATGAGTACCGCGATTGGCGTCGTCATCAGGGAATACATTGTGAGCGGCAGGCTGGAAGACCAGCAGCTGACCGGCGAGCTGCTGCGCTATCCCAGCGACCCTGAAAGCAATGAAGCTTTGGCGGCGATGCCGGCCAGCGAACTGGTGGACACCCTGGTGGGCCACATCAGCGCTCTCGGCAGGGCGGCGAGCGGCGGCACGGCTGCAGTGAGCGCGATCGGAGTGGCAGTTCCGGGGATTGTCAGGCATGGCGTGGTGGAGGAATCCCCTAACCTGAAGCAGATTAAAGGGCTGCGGCTTGAGGAGGACCTGAAGAAAGCACTTGGTGAAAGCGGTATTGCGGCGCCCGTGCGCCTGGCCAATGATGCCGACGCCATTGCCGCCGGAGTGGCTGCGACGCGTGGCCGTCTGGACAAGCTGACGCGCGTGTGGACCATCGGTAACGGCATCGGCTACGGCCGATGGCCTTATATGGACGGCGTTTGGGAAGGCGGGCACATTACGGTGACGCTCGACCCCAAGGAGACATGCTGCGGCTGCGGCGGGGTGGGCCATCTTGAGGGGATTATGGGGCATCACGCCATGCGCCTGCGATTCCTCGACATGGAACCGGAAGAGGTGTTCGCGAACGCGAAGAAGGGCGACGCACGCTGCCTCGAATTTGTCGACCTGTGGCACCGGGCGCTGGCGGCGGCAACCGCTTCATTTATTCACCTCGCCGGACCGGGCCGATTTTACTTTACCGGGAGCAACGTGGGTTTTCTGGAGTTGCCATTGCTGCGCAGCCATCTGGACAACATGGTGAGGATGAGCTCATTGCAGAGCTTTTCGCTGGAGATCCTTCCGCCCGGCGACGAAACGGCGCTCATTGGAGCAGGAGTAAGCGCAGTAAGAGCGATGAAAGAGGCTGGGACGACGGAAATGCAGAACAGGATACAGAAATAGTGATCCGACGCCAGTTGGATCTTGAGTTATAAGTTGTCACAGTTGGCGCAGGTAGGTGCGGGAGAGCCGGTCGTGCCAGGTGAGGTGGTTCTCATCAAAGAGCGCCCACACCAATCCCAGTCCGAGAGGCAGAAGTGACAGCAGTGTCGCCAGCAGGCGGTTCTTGCGTTGTGCGGGGCTGGGGATGCCTCCCTCCATAGTGCTGAGCCCGATATCCGCGTACATCATGCCCGGCGTGCCACCCGCGAGGGCCGAGAACCACGCCTGATAGGCCACGTACATTGCCAATATTCCCAATCCGGCGAGCAGCATCATGGCATGGGGACCGGGCAGCGCCTTAAGGTGGGACCCGGCCAGCATGGCAGCGGCCAGGAAAACCGCGAGGGTCAGGCTCGCGTCCACCGCGACAGCGAGCAGACGCCGGCCGAGAGGCGCCAGTCTCACGGTCACGGTTGGCTGAGCCGGAATTTCGGATTCTTCGATTTCCGTTTCCTCGGCGAGCTGCCGGCGCGGCTTTTCATCGAGTTCGATATTCGACCACTTGGTGCGCATCCACTCCGGCGTGGCCGGCTCGTCGACCGCGGCCGGCGCGGGCTGGTTTGAGACGGTCGCCGGCTCCACTTCGAAGATGCTCAACTGCATGCTGGCCTGCGCGGCGGCGAGCGGACCCTCGGCACGCCGCGGGCGTACTTTGCGCGTGGCGATGACCTCGCGGGGGAACTGGATAAGATTCGCGTAAATGGGCTGGACAATCTCGCTCATTGGCGCATCGTCGAAGCCGGGAATCGGAGCGCGCGAAGCTGCGTCGGCGGGGTGGAATTCGGTCCAGTCTGCCTGGGCCTGGTCTGGTTCGATCGCGTGTGGTTCAATCCGATTCAGGTACAGACGTTCCGATGGAGCGGCCTCAAGGATGGCGGGGCGGCGTTCACGGATTTCTGGATGAGAATTCGCAACATGGACAGGCCGCGTAGCCGGCTCCGGTTCCGGCCGGTCGATTTCCGGACGATCCGGATGCAGAGTATTTTCAGGGGCGGCTGATGAAGCAGCCTCAAGGCCGGCGAGCACAGACTGGGCGGCGGCATGAGCCTGTTGCGCCGCCAGGGTTGCGGCCTCGGCGGCGCGCATCGCGGCGCGAGCCTCCTCGGCGAGCATTTCACTATAGCTGGGAGCGGCGGCGTATCGCGCGGCCACGCGCGCAGCGGCCTGCGCCGCTCGGCTGGCGGGAGCCTGCTTGACTTCCTGCGAGCCGGTGGGCCCGCTCGCCGACGATGGCTTGTGATTCATGTGGGCTGCAACCCGCCGATTCACTTCCTGCTTCCACGATGGAGAGATGCTGAGCGTACTCGCCGATTGACTCAAAGCTCCTCAAGTCCCTTCCGCGGCGTCCAAACCGGATTGCGCCGCCGAGTTCACGCCTGGAAACGGAGCCCCACTTTGCAACTGGGACCACATACGCGCCGCTGACGAACCAAGGAACGATGATCGCGGAAAATGGATGCAGCCAGGGATTGGCCCGTGAGCGTGCGGTCGACCCGAATTGCAAGAGTTACCAGAGCGGCTTGGTCGCGTCCTATCGATGCAGCCTGCTTTGCTATGCTGAGCCTTACATCGCCAATGGTTCTCTGGATGCGTCCTCGCTATCTAGTGTTTATCACGCTGCTGGCCGTCTGTCACGTGCAACTGGGCGCGCAGAACTCTCAACT
>JASHPJ010000145.1 GCA_030038195.1 Acidobacteriaceae bacterium | reverse complement strand
GGACGCCGACACCAAGGAGTGCCTTGAACCCCTCGCGGTAGCCCCAGACCTCCAACCTGTGCCGCAGGCCTGCGGTCTTCTGTCGATCCGAGTAAAGAAAATGCCTCGAAACGATCCCGTCGATCACTGCGTTAATTCCAGGAGCGATTCCTCCAGAAACCAAGACTCCGACGCGAAAGTCGGGTTTTCCTTTCTGCGGATAACGAAGCATTTTCCGTGGCCGCGCTTCAGGAAGCATGAGCTCATCAACCCCGTTGGATTCCGTTTTCTTGCGCGCATCCAGCAAGATCATTTCGCTGTCGTCAGAAAGCCCGCCAATGCTGTTGTCGGTGATCGGGTTGTGTAGCGCAGCTTCTTTCTTCTCGACTTTCGGCCACTCGGTCCAGCCACATTCGCAGCGAAGCCGGTTCAGGAGGGCTGGATCCTTGGCGCGGTATTGATCGAGGAAGACCTTTTCGTAATCGACGATGTAGGTCCTGGGGAGACCGCCGTCTTCTGTCCAATGCTGCCCCAGCTGCCTCACAATTTCCATCGAGATCTGGCGAGCGCACTCGTTCCCGTTGCCTGCGGCTGCGATCAACGGATAACTTGCGACTGCAAGACGAGCATCATGAGGAACGTTTCCTGAGATACTTACAGGAATCAGAGGCCGTTCTCCTCGCGTTTGCTTAAAATAGTTGACTTCGTCTTGCTGTACGCCACCCCACTTTGTGCCCAGGAAGGCAATCATCGCGTCGGACGAATGGATGTCCTTAGCGAGAAGACCATCGAGCTGACCTGCCGCGCCCGTTTTGGACCAATAGAAGACTTCCAGACCTTGCTTCAGGAGCATCTCGTAAACGAGGTCGACAAAACGCTCATCGGCAAACTTGTACGAGAAAAATAGCTTCATGTTTCTGGTCCCCAATCTTCCGGCATGGAATGTGTGAAAAGAGAAACATTCGCCTCGATTTCAGCGAAGGAGAGGCGGCTGAATTGTACAATCTGAAGCGCCTGTTGAGAAGGGATTAGAGCGAAACCAGGGTGAGTGTGTCCTGCAGGGAGATGTGCAAGGTTGCCGCTTTCTGATGGTCGCGCCCACTGCAGGGCAGCGGCTCCGAGATACAGCAATTCCGGCTTCGCTGCAGGGGATGCAGGCAAGTTGATGCCGGTCTGCCCTTTAGAGCCTTCTGACCGGTATAAAGGCTCCTGATCCGGCAAGTCTTGAGACTATCGGGCAAAGGCCATCCCGCGCAGACTGCGGAGTTCGACAAACAGCCGGTCGACGGCCTGTTGGATGGCCGGCTCGAGCGCATGGCGAAGATGCTCTGCGAGCGCAGCGGTCTTGCGTGGCTGGATGGCCAGCAACCGGCCCAGGCGCTCTTCCACCTGCGCTACCGCGTCGTAGGTCTCGTGACTGCCGAAGTCCAGGCGATGCTCGAGCAGAGACTTGAGATCCATCTGGATGCGCGTGAGCGATTCGCGCTCCCCTGGCGCCAGCCGGCGGCCTTCCGCAAGCGGCTTCAATGCCTGCTCGCACGCGTGGATGGCTTCGTCGGCGCCACGGATCTTTTTCAGAAAGTCGAGCGGGAGAAAGCCGCGCTCGCTTTCGCTCGGCTCGTCCGGCTGGTAACCCGCCCAAAGGCCAAAGTACTGGAAAACAGCGTTCAGGTGTTCCCGGGTCAGGCCCTCGGTCCCGAAAAAGTTGTTGAGCGAGGTCAGTACCGATCGAAGCTCGCGGACATTGCCGGGCCAGCGGTGCTTGCGGAGGTCGTGCAGAATCTCGCCTGGCAGTCTCACCCCGGAGTTGGCGATCTTGCTCCATAATCTCTGCGCAATGACCGGAATGTCATCCGGGTTGTCGCGCAGGACCGGCGTCCTGATGACGAACCCGCTCAGCCGGAAGAAGAGGTCCTGGCGGAATCGGCCCTCCTGCACCATCGACTTCAGATTGCGATTCGTTGCGGCAAGAATGCGGGCGGAAACAGGGATGGGCGTGGACCCGCCCAGGCGCTGGATGGATTTGTCGTGCAGGGCGAGAAGAATCTTTGCTTGGTGCTCCAGCCGCAAATCGCCGATCTCGTCCAGGAACAGCGTTCCGCCAGCGGCCAGCTCCCAGTAGCCCACTCTTCCCGTCTTCAGCGCCGAGGTGAACGCGCCCGGCTCGTAACCGAACATCTCCGACTCAAAAAGCTCTGCAGGAATGGCGGCGCAGTTCACCACCACAAAGGGCTTGTCAGGGTGTTGCAGCTTGTGGATTTCCCGGGCAACAATGCCTTTTCCGGTTCCGGTTTCTCCAACAATCAGCACCTCGTCGTGGCTGCGAGCCGCATATAAGATGTATTGCCTGACCAGGTGATACGCGTTCGACTCACCCCAATAACCCTGGGCGACCGCGCTTTCGCCCGGCAGCGTCTTCAGCAGGCGCGAAAGCCCCGGTCCGGTCCCGACCATCTCCGCCTGCGCGTTCACGCGTTCCGCGTTCTTCCACGCCGCGGCAAAGAGCGCGCCGCTTACGCCGAGAATATAAACGCCATACTCGTCGCGCCGTGCGGCGTTCTTCATCAGCGCCTCAGCCGACTGCTTCAGCCGCCCGGACGATTCGAAGTCTGCATCAATATAGGGAAGCCGCGGCCCATGTCCCAGAAGCACCTGCGCGAGCCCCTTGCGCGCATCCTTCCTGTGCCGATTGACGAAGAGCCTGGGAAACTCGGCTAGCAGGCCGAGGCTGTCATTGCACAGGACCAGCACGGCCGGCAAACTTTGCTTCCCGATCGCTTCAGGAAGAGCTGCGGCCTGGTTGATCTCCATCCTGATCGGCTGCTTCTGACGCCGGAAAAGCACGCCTTGAATCGGCATCGTACAAATCTCTCCTTGCCGCTGTTCGCGACCAGCTTATCAAGTCCGGGCAGGGAGCGGGGACTGAAGAACCCAAGCCGGCGCAGAGATGGCTGCATGCGTGCCGCAGCCGGCGAAGTGCGCGCTGCGCGAGCCCCCCGCAGCGGCGTGTTTCAGCGGGCAGATTCGGCCTCCTCACCGCTCCACTGCGAAAACGCTTCAACCGGGTGACGCTGGCTCGCATCCGACAGAAACCCTCCCAGCGCCTTGAGGAAGCTGAAGTTTTCAGCGCCGAGGCGCGCGTGCAGGTGATCCAGCAGGGGACGGATCGTCCAGCTCATATGTGCGTACCCGCCGCGCAGCACATCCTTCATGGAGCGAATCGAAGCGGAGAAATCCTCACGGTCAAGCATTGCGAACAGGCACTGGAAGAAGAGAATCCGCGGCACAACGTGAGGACAGGCGCCCTCACACACCGTCCATGCCAGCTCAATCTCAGCCCGCGCTTCCAGCTCGCGATTCATCATCATCATGACCCGCGCCAGGTGGCAGCGACAGCTGGCCACTTCAAAGCCTTCGGCGACACAGCCGCGGAGCAGTTCCTCCGCCTCCGCATAGTTCCCGTTCTCATACAGGGTGTAGGCGCGCTCTCGCCACGCTGACGGGCCTGGCTCTCTGCTCCCGTACGCCACGTCTGCAAAGCAGGCGCTGAATTCTACGGGAATGCGGGACCGGTTGCGCCTGCACTCATCCGGGCTCACGGGCCGCCACGTCTCCTCAAGCGAGAACGGATCGGAAAGATCCAGGACTTTTCTCTCCTTGAAATCGACGACTTCCTGCCAGTCGCACCGCACATTGCCGTTTCCAGCCAGCTTTTGAACCGTCATGCCGCGCAGATACGCTCTGGTGTTTTCGGGCGGCTGGGTCATCGCCCGTTCAATCGTCTCATCCGCAACCAGCCGGTGCTCCAACACACCGGCCCGGTCGAGAGCGTCGAAGATCCCGGCCCCGCCAAGCTGGCCAAACCGCACGTCGATTTCAAACATCCGCTCGCGCAGCCTCTTCAGTGTCCTCAGGCGTGCAGGCGTGACAGGCACAGGCAGCGATGCATCCCTCTGGCGGCTCGGTTGCCGCGCCATCATTGCCTGCGGAGCTGCGTCGAGAACCGCGCCAGGAACCGCGCCAGGAACCGCATGGAGGGCCGCGTCTTCAGCCACATTGAGTGGCGATTCGAACTCCTCGAGCACGGCCAGCCCCGGCAATGAATCCCAGCGAATGCCCTGGCTCCGCGCCTGGTTGGCGTACAGTGACAGCTTGATTCCCCAATCGAGTGTCCTGGCCACAGCCTCGGGTCCTGTTTCCAGCCTGTCCAGTATCTCCCGCCACAGGCGGCAGACGTCGCCGGCCCACCGCGGCATGAAGTCGTCGTCGCAATGGGCTTCCGCCATTTCCAGGTAGTGGCGCTGCACCGCAACGGCGGTGAGCGTTCGCTTGTCTGCCGCGCTCAGCGGCGCCTTGCAGCTTACGTCACTGATCACTTTCCTGAGGGCCACGATGGGCTTGGCGAGCTGCACCGCCGCTCCCGGCCCCAGCCCCGCATCCGCCATGGCGACGATCAGGGCTGTTACCCCGAACTTGAGAAACACTGCGGTCTCTGAGCAAAGACTTTCGCCGCAGATCACGTGCAGCCGCCTGTATCCGGCGCTGAGCGGCTCCAGCTTGCAGTGCCAGATTCCCCGTTCGCTCGTCGAGTTGTTCGTCACCACCTGCTCAAAGTAGGTCAACCGCGGCGCAAGCGTGAATTCAAGCCCCGCCGATTTCGGGTTGAACCCTCCCGCGCCCGTGTAGATGGGCCGGGTCACGAGGTGCGGGATCAGTTGCTGCTGCCACAGGCTCGGATCCGTCTTGTGCAGGTACGACTCGTGGCAGCCCCACGTGGCGCCGGCGTGGCTGTAATCCACATTCGAGCGGAAGCAGAGAATCTCCCGGCTCCGCATTCCGGCTGCTTTTGCTCCCGCCGCCAGACCGGCCAGAATCCTGTGGCCCGCGGCGATGTGCCGCACCAGATCCCAGGGGTTCGCGCACTCCGGCGTGCAGTACTCGGGATGCGTTCCGCAATCCACGTAAAACCGGGCTCCGTTGCCCAGGTAAAACCCCGTCGCCAGGTTCACGTCGAGCAAATGCGTCAACTGCCGGCCGGCCTGGCGCAGCAGCACACGCGCCGCGGACGCACTCGGAATCGCGCGCCTGCGCCCGCGCCCCGCGATTGCATATTCAGTCTCCGCACCAAACAGCAGCCCCGCCATTCCCGGCACCCAGCCTTACACCCATGCTGACAGGTACGTGCCGGTGCGGCTTAATCACCGGCTGGCGCGCTCGATCATGCGGTGCGAAGACCGTGATTGCCGGGGGTTTTGCGCGCACCCGGTTTTTATCGAACACCGCCGGTCACCGGCAATCACGCGCCGGCGCGGGTGCGCGCGTCAACCCGGCGCACGCTGCGGCGGTGAAACGCAGCTAGAAAGGCGTTGCATCCTCTGCTCGCTGCCGTACTCTATGAGCATCAATCTTGAAACGAGAGCAAGCCAAAGAGATGCTCAACTTCGAACCCATTCCGTTCCGTATCCGCATCGGCGTGGCTGGCCATCGCGAGGTGGACGATCCGGCGGCGCTCGAGGCGCTGGTGAAGCAGGCAATCGACTCCGCAATTCCGCGGCTATTCTCTCCGGACTCGCGCGCCATGCTGGACCGCGCGCGCGCGGCCGGCGCCACGCCCATCTCGTACCGCGTGCTCTCGGCGCTGGCCGAGGGTGCGGATCGCGTGGTGGCGCGTGCCGTGCTCGACAATCCCGGCACGCGCCTCGACGCCGTTTTGCCGCTGGCCGCCGGCGATTATCTCAAGGACTTCGCAAGCGAAGAGTCGAAGCGGGAGTTTCGTGAGCTGCTGGCGCTGAGCCGCCACCCGGTCTGGCTGCGCGCGCGGTGCATTGCCGAGGAGAGCTGTGACCCAGGCACCCAGGCCGGGCTGCGCAGAAATGCTTACAAGGCCGCGGGCGAGTACGTGGTCGACCACTCGGATGTGCTGATCGCCGTGTGGAATGGCGAGCCGGCGCGCGGCCGAGGCGGCACGGCGGAGATCGTGGAGTACGCGCTCCAGCAGGGCCGGCCGGTCATTCGCCTGTGGCAGGGCGCGCACGCGCTGCTGAACGCGGAGACCAGCAACGGTCTCGACGCTTCGGCTCTCGAAGGCATCGACCGCTTCAACCGCCAGCCCATCGCGCCAGCGCAGCGCGCCGCGTACGTGCGCAACATGGATCACGACCTGTTTGAGAAACCGTCTTCCGCTGCCGCCATCCCAGCCGCAGCGCGCGACCTGGTCGACCGCTGCCTGCTGCCCTTTTATGCCCAGGCCTCTATGGTTGCCAAGGCCGACCGCGACACGTTTCATCGCGCCGGCCGCAACATCTACGTGTTTTCGGCGGCGGCGGTGGGCTGCGCGGCAATAGGCGTGCTATTCCCGCGCCTGGCCGCGCCGGGGTTCGCCACTGAGCTGGCTCTGCTCGTCGTCATCGGAATCGCTCTGTGGCGGGCGCGGCGCATCCACGCGCACCAGGCGTGGATCGAGCACCGCTTTCTCGTCGAGCGTATCCGCTGCGCCATCTTTATGGCCATCTGCGGCGTCGAGCCGCAGCCCATCGAGGTGTTGCCTTACATGGGCCACTCGCAAACTGTGAACGACTGGATGGTGCGCGTCTACGACGAAATCTGGGATCGGTTGCCGGCGCTGCCCGGATGCAGCGCCGGGCAGTGCGCAGCGCTGAACGCGTATGTGCGCGAGGCATGGATCCGCGATCAGATTGAATTCCACAGGAACAAGGAGCGGCGCGAGGGCCAGAGGCGGCGATGGCTGGCGCGCGCCGGGGCCGTCGTTCTGCCGGTAACCGTGGCCGCGGCAGCTCTGCATCTGCTCTTGCTCGCGTGGGAGCCTGGCGCAGGCACCGCCCAGGCGCTGCGTACCGCGCATACCGCGCTCCATCTGGGCCTGGCGTTCATCGCGCTGTTGTTCCCGGCCATCGCCGCGTCGCTCGCTGGCATGGAGGCGCATCGCGAACACCTGCGCCTCGAGAAACGCAGTGCCAACATGGCTCCGCAGCTTGAGCGCCTCCACCGCCAGATGGCCTCGGCCACCGATCCCGCGCGTTTTCGCAGCCTGCTCGAGCAGCTCGACGAAATCATGCTGCGCGAAACCCAGGACTGGCTGATGCTGATGCGCTACGTGGAGATCAAGGCGAGCTGAGGCATCGCCGCGGCGGACACGTCTGCTGAGACTGCATAGAAATTGGAGAACCGCGCTAGGAACTCCCTAGCCCGTCAACGCGGGCAAAACCATGCGATCTCAGCTCATGCAGGGGAACGCGCACATTCCTGACAGTTGAAAACCCTGCTTCGAACAGGTGTTTTTCAGAAACTTTTGCTTTGCCCTTCCATCGATCGCGAACCAGATATTGATCGATCCACCTTTGAAAAAAAGACAACGGACCCCATCCTTCATAAATTCCCTGGATTCCGTTTATCGCGACCAGCAATATTCTCATGGTTGGATCGGTCTTTGATTTGGGAATCGACATTCGAATCACATGAGCGCGGCATATCAATTCGTCAGCCGGGAGAGATGCACGCGCCACTTTTATCTCTTCCTGCCTGGCATTTCTGCGGCTGCGCTTGTTATTCGACAACATGGATCAAGAGCTTCATCCTTTCATGACCGGAACCACAATATCGCGAACATTCCCCGGCAAAATCGCCGACTTTAGGTGGTGTAATAAAAACTACGGCCGGCTTACCTGGCCTGATATTGATATCCGACATCAACCCATCCACAGATATCCCGTGTGCTACGTCATCAGAGATAAAGACAAGCTTGACGCGCTGCCCGGCTTTCAGGGTAATCTCCGCTGGTGCAAACTCGTAGCGTTTTGCATGAATCGTGATAACGGATATCTTCTCTTGCGCACGTCCATGCGGCATCGACAAAACGATTGCGGCGATAAAGAGGATGAACGCACTGACATGGATCAGCTTGAATGATCCTGCAGCGTGATCGTGCTTCACCCCCAATTTTGCATTTGGCGTTCTCACTGGCCCGAGGCTCTCCACTGTCGCTTGGCTAAAAGAGGTTTCCGGCTACTTGCGCAGCCATCATGATCGCCCTGTCGCTAAGCGACTTTGTCATCTCAGTCGAATGGTGTTCCGTTTTAACATCCACGTTGATCGTAAATATCTTGTCGCGTACGCGGCCAATCACCTGTTCTCCATGCGCGCCGATGCCGCACAGAACAGCTCCATTGCCAATTCCGGTAAGAGTGATTTTATCTGAGGTACACCGCGTTTCAGGAGCAGCCATATCGCGATTGCTGCCAGTTGCCGTGCGAATCGCAATTTCGACGCTATAAAAGCCGTCCGCTTTCTGATAATGAAATACGCACGTATCTCCTCCTCCGGCAACAATACTCTGCACCGAGCGGACAGAAGAGCCTGGTGCATCGATAACGGTGGCTGCATTGATCCACGGACAAACATCCTCAGCCTCGCACAGAGCCGTGGACGCGAGTATTCCCAGGGCCAAAATGCAGACCTTCGTCATCATGGCTGGCCTGCCCCGATCATTGCGCCGGAAGGCTCCTGGAGAGAATGACCAGGATCAGCCGTCAGGTCCGAGTGAATATGCCACGGAACGCTTTCCATGGATACTGCCGGGTGATCGACCAGGTAATGCTGCGCCAGAGTGCGCGCATCGGAGTTGATCTTTTCCGTTACAAACAGCGCCTGCTGCTCTTCCGCTTCTTTTGTCTTGCCCATCCGGTGATAGAGGATCGAGAGGTTATAGTGCGCCGCCAGGTCGTCCGGATCAATTGCCTGCAACGCTTCAAACTGTTCCGTAGCGTGCTCGTAGTCTCCCTGCCGATAGTAGGCGATGCCAAGCTCGCGCCGCGCGTCGCGCGACTGCGGATACTGTTGGACCACTTCCTGGAGATCGGCCAGCTCGGCGCTGATGTTGCTCGCCCTTCGCTCCAACAGGGCGGCGTAGTACAGCGCGCGCGCGTTATCCGGATTCAAGGTTAATGCCTTCTCGATGCTCATCCGGGCCGAACCATACTTTTCCCACTGAATCTCCGTCAGTGCGATATTCGTATATCCATCTGCATAGTCCGGCCTCAGCTTGACGACCTCTCCAAATGCGTCTACCGCCTCGGCATACTGAAACGCATCGAGGTACGCGATGCCAAGATTATTCCAGCGCATCCAATCCGGATTATCTTGCGGATCTGGTGGAGCGGGACTGTTATCGCCGATGTTCAGCGTTCGCGAGCGCGAGGCAAGAACCGCGATCGGGTATCTGGGGTGATCTTCACCAAAGACATTATCCAGGTAGCTCTTGCGGAAATGCCGATAATTCACCTTTGCAGCCAGCGTGATTGGCCCTTTTGCGTCCTCCGGGATACGGAACCGGTAACGGATCAGCACCGAGCGGCCGGACTGGATCGTGTTGTCGTACGCAGAGGCATGAATGGTCCAGACCTTGTGGTTATCGACAAACTTACCGTCGCTATCCACAGGTCTGGAAGTAAAGCTATGCGCGCGCTCGTCCAGACTTCCATCGGGATTGAGGTAGCCGCTGTGATAAATCTCCCGGCCGCTCGCATCCGTTACGTTGAATTCAACCCACGCCTCGTACAGGTCCCTTACTTCCGGAATGAGAGAGTGACCGATATTCTTATTTTGAATCACAACGTATGCGTCCAGCACGTTGCCCGGCTCGATGTGAAAAGGCGTCGAGCCGAGTGGGCCAATCACCTTGCCGTCATTGCCCTTTTTGAGCCCAAAAATATCCACATTCAGATATTCCCCAGACTCGAGAAATGCCATGGTCTTCTTCAGTTGTTCATCAAAGCCGTAATAGAAAGGCACACCTGTATTGCCAGCAACCCAGCTATGCGAGGCAAAGGTTCCATTCTTCGCGCCGTAATCCTGCAGCACAACAGGAGCCCGCTTCATGTGGCAGTTCTGGCAGGTTTTAAAGTCGCCGGTATAAAAGGTCAGCGGATTCTGGCGCGAGAACTTCGAGTTCTGCCACTCATCGTAAGTTGCAAAGGCGCTGATGAACTTGAAGTCGTTCAGTTGCTGCGGAAGGTTCGCCTTGTGGCACGCGGCGCAAAATTGAGGAGTCCGGTAGAAGCTTTGCATGACCGCTCGAACATGGCGGTCGGTGTGAGTCATGATTTCTTCGTAGGGCACCTCGCCTGGAATGCGGTTCCCGTTTTCATCGACCATCACGGACGGAACGCCCATGATATATCCGCCATTACCGCTGGTTGACTTCAGCCCCTGAATGGAATGACACACCATGCAGGTCACGCCATTGTCATCGAATTTCCGGTTCACCTGCGAGTTCTGCGTGAGAGCGCCCGACAATACACCGATCGGGTTATGGCAACTGTCGCAGTGCCGGGAGTATTCAATCCCCTTGGTCCGAATGAGAATATTGACGCTGGCCCGGTAAAACGGCGCGCGAAAGGCATTGGAGTGCAGGGCCTGGCGCCATTGGTGGTACGCCTCCTGATGGCAGTGCGCACAATACTCGGCATTGGGAAAAGCGCCTGGCTGGATAAAGCCGCCGTCTTGTAATTGCGCGTTGCTGGGCGCAAAAGGATGGTCGGCGCCAAAGCGAAAGTTGTATCCTTTGCTGATTGCGCTGGTATACTCCTGGCTCGTCTGCAGGGTTTGCGTATCGGCTGGCGGCGTCTGGCCAGCGTCTTTTGAGGCAACGCTCTGCCCGCAGCTTGCGCTGGCCACAAGAATCGGCGCCAGCCAGGCCACGGCCATTCTAACCACGACTGGATATCTCAAGGATCGAGACCATCTCATCGCAAAGCTCCTGTTACGACCAATCGCAGTGAACAACTCAGTTTCCTGCCGAGGGTGCGCTGCGCTTGCCTGCCGCATCCTTCGCAATCTGGTCATACACGCTCGGCACAATGCCTTTGCCCTCCTCGACCATGAAGATGCGATCGACGCTGGGCAATTTGACATGCTCTACCGGGCCGTTCGGCCAGTGGATCTCCACATCGCTCACCGCAGTTGCCTGTCCAAGACCGAAATGAAGCCGCTGGTCGTTGGATGATTCATAACTTCCACCGCTCATTACGTCTTCGCGCTGGCGCATTCCTGCAGCAGTGAGATAAACGGTAGCGCCGATCGCGTCGCGAGGGCTTTTCCCGTGACCGACGAGCTGCAATTCGACCCAATGGTTGTGATCCGGATCGACATTCAAAAGCAGAACCGGCGTATGGTCGATGCAGTTGATAACGACATCGATCCTGCCGTTGTTGAACAGGTCTCCAAATGCAGCTCCACGCGCCGGGATCACATCGGCCAACCCCGTTCCTAGCACCGGCGGTATGAGCTCAAACTTCTTGCCGTGATCGACGTTGTGGAATAACAAGGGCCTTTCTGCAAACGAAGTTCCCCAGTTATGCTGATCCACCTGGGGATAGACATGACCGTTGGCCAGGAAAAGGTCTTTCCAGCCATCGTTGTCGTAGTCGATAAACTCCGTTGCCCAGGTAAGAAATGGATAGGTGGGCTCGGCAATGCCCATCTGTGGCGCAATCTCCACGAAGTCACCCTTGCCATCGTTTTCAAAGAGGGGCTTGTAATCGTCGGAAAAGGTTCCGGTATACAGATCAACCGAACCATTATTCCTGTAATCGCCGACCGCCAGACCCATGTTGGCGGTCTCGCGGGCATCCTGATTCAGGGCAAAACCGGAGTAGAAACTCGCGTCTTCAAACGTGCCGTCGCCTTTATTCAGGTAAAGATAGCTTGGAGTTGAATCGTCGGCTACCACGAGATCGACTTTTCCATCATCGTTCACATCGACAAAGGTTGAAGAAAAGCCGTAGTTATGAACCTTGTCATTGACCCCGGCTTTTACGCTCACATCTGTAAATGTGCCATCTCCATTGTTATGAAAAAGATGATCGGGCTCGCCAGGCAAGCCGCGCGGGCCGCACATGACGCGCACTCCGCGAAAGACGCAGAATCCGTTCGCCGCCTCCTGCGATCCGGACGACGGAATGTCCTTGAAATCCCAGTGAATGTAGCCGGGAACGAATAAGTCAAGCAGGCCGTCTCCATCGTAGTCGCCGAAACTCGGTCCCGTGGACCAGTTACCCAGCGTTACACCCGCTGAGACGGCCACGTCGGTGAATGTGCCATCGTGGTTATTCCGATAGAGACGATTTTGGCCGTAGTTCGTAACGTACAGATCGGGCCAGCCGTCGTTGTTATAGTCTCCAACAGCGCAGCCAAAGCCCCATCGGTCATTCGTCACGCCTGCAATGTTGGCGACATTGGTGAACGTGCCATCGTGATTGTTGTGAAAGAGGGCAGCATGCGGCGGCTCGGCTTTTCCGTTCAGTGCGTCGTATGTCGAGCCATTCACAAGGTAAATATCAAGCCAGCCATCGTTGTCATAGTCAAGCAGGCACACGCCCGAGCCGGTAGTCTCAAGGATGTATGGTTTCTGCGGCGTTCCCATCTTGTGGGTCCACACAGTCAATCCAGCCTTCTGCGAAATATCCTTGAAGATAACCGGACCGCTTTTAACAAACCCGCCGGCAGTGATGGGGCGCATCTCTGAGTCGAGT
>JASHPJ010000144.1 GCA_030038195.1 Acidobacteriaceae bacterium | reverse complement strand
GCGGTAAGCGGATGATCTCGAGAGTAGCCGAGAGGCTCAAATAGTCTGCGTACCAGATCTTCTCCGCCGCGTGCGGCAATCACGGGCAGCTTCGCCGCCAGCGGAATTGACGTCTCCGCCAGTTGCTGACGCTCCTTGCTCTTGCCATTCAAAGCGGTGGTAAAGAGCCTGCCCAAGGCGACACTCATGAAAGAGTTAGCCCCGTATGGCCGGTCGTTGGCGTACCCGCTCCAGTTGCCCGCCCTCTCCGGCTGGACCCCGACGGCCGCGCACCAGGCCAGCCGCCTGGCGCGAAATACGTAAGGATGCCCTTACCTTCTTCGAGCGGCTGAACTTTGCTGGCATCCGGCTGATCGCCGTGAGTCAGGGAATCGACTCGGATAATGAGCAGGCGCATGTGCTGGTCACAGTCCACGGCATGGTGGATAGCCTCTATGTGAAGGAACTTGCCAAGAAAACACATCGCGGTTTGGAAGGGCGAGTGTTGCGGGGGCAGCATACGGGTGGTCGCTGCTACGGCTACGACTCTGTTTCCGTAGATGACACGACCGCAAAACATCTGTGAATGCTGGTGTAGTTGTTGGCGCTATCCGGGACTCAAAGGCGAAGCCGATATCGTGATCGCTGCGGTTTCCGAGCCACATCACCGGGCAGTGCTACCACGCGTCGCCGCTCCAGCAGGACTGGATTCGTCGAGCGGGCTGGTGCCTGGTCGAGTGCCCGGAGTGCGGTGCAGCACCTGGGGTCCGCTGTTCCGGGTTGCCATTGGAGGATCGTGTTCTTTCCTAGCTGCACCCCGTCCGCCAATTTCCGCAGTCTGATCGACTCCCTCAAAGAGCACTGCCAACGATACCCCGAGCGTAGACGCAATTTTGAGAATGTTCGAAAAGCTGAGATTGCTCTCGCCCCGTTCAACCGTTCCCATGAACGTCCTATGAACGCCGCATTTGTGCTGAATACATTAAATTCCGCCACCTGATGCATTCTGACGCCCCCAAGTCTCTACACGGTTATGCGCCCAACCGATACAACGTAATCTCGCCACCGGATGGAGTAGTCAACGGAAGCAGCAGCATCACCGCCGCCCGCGGCCCCTGACGTTAACTTGGTAATTGCGAGAGAGAGGATTCCACAAGCAATCAATTGACAAAAGACAGCTATACAGCGATGATATATAGCAACTGGAGGCTCTATGGCACAAGCTGCACGAGCACGCGTATTCATGAGCGGCAGAAGCCAGCATGTCACGATTCCGCGAGAGTTCCGTTTCCGTTCTTCGGTTGTGTCCATTCGCCGCGATCCCAAGAGCGGAGATGTGATCCTCACCGAAGTTCCCAGCCTGGACGATGTTTTTGCTGCCCTTGACGCTGCTAAACTCCCCGATGACTTCATGAGTGATGCGGATCGCGACCGTCGACCACCTGAAAACCGGCCCGCAATTGACCATCTCTTTGACGAGGAAGCCGGTCCCGAGGAGCAACGGTGAAGTTTACATACTTGCTCGATACCAATATGTTCAGCTACATCGCCAAGGGCAATTCACCGGCTGCACGCGCCGAGTATCGGCGCCTCGCCCAAGACCCCGATACCCAACTCTGCATTTCAGTCATCACTGAAGCCGAAGTGCGCTACGGCATGGCAAAACGGGGTCTGTCTCCGGCCCGCCGCACCGCCATCGAGGGACTATTTGCCAACCTTGAGATTCTGCCTTGGGGTTCGGAAGAAGCGGCAGTCTACGCCCAGGTCAAGCCCACCCTGGAAGCAAAGGGACTCAGCGTTTCCCTGATGGATTTTCTAATAGGCGTTCACGCCGCCGCCTGCGATGCCATCCTCGTTACCCACGACGACATCTTCGCGCGAATCGCAGAGGTTACCGGTATTTATGCCACTGTCGATTGGGCGAAAGACATTTAGGCTGCCAGTTGAAGCACCTTTACCGCACAAGCCGCTGTTAGGGTTCTAAACGGGCCGGCGCAGCTCAGCGACGGCTGGCGGCATAACGTTGTATCGGGTGGGGCATTTCGATGTAACCAGCAGTGACCGGAAGGACCGTATTCAGCACCAACAACAGCACGGACTTTCGAGGCCCAGCGAATGAACCAGATTCTTCCAGAGAATACCGCGGATCGAACAATTCGATCGAACCGGGTCGTGTTTATGCTCTCTTCATTTGTTCTACGGGGACAGGCTTGTCGACTCTGCCGGCAAATATTCCTTTTATTGCAGAGGGCGGCAGTTTGGCCCTCAGCACTACACTGCCATCGGGATGAAGGAAGATCTTGACGCGGTCTCCCGGCCTAATTCTCAAATGCTCTCGGACTGACATTGGAATGGTTAGTTGCCCTCTGGTATTGAGCCGGGATTCCATCACGCTTCACCTTCGAACTGAACTAGCAGCAGCATAGACTCGCACAGCGTCATTGTTAAGGAAGCAGGGAGGAGTTCAATCGCATTCGGTCCTGTTTGGTGGCCGATCAAGTAAAGCCGTCAATAAGCGCATTGCCCTCTGGCATCAACTCAGCCGTCGCGACTCCGCGTTTGGGTTTCTCGCTCAATCCGAAGAACGGAGTCGCACAGCGCAGGCGAGGGAGCGAGGTAAACAAAAAGCCTGCGCGGCCCTTCCAGCACGCAATATAAATTCTTCGTGAGACGAACTGGAGACCAGCAAACGCGCCCCGGGTATGATTCCGTGCGCCTTGAGCCTCTTTAGTAAGGCAGCGTCACCATCTGCGACGCTGTCCACAATAAATTTCCCATCTTCCTTAATATCAGCCAGCGATTTTGAGTGCTGGGCCGGCATTTTGCCATCCAGGGCGGGAATGCAATGTCCGTGGGGATCGAACTTTGGCCGCCCAAGTTTCGCGTCAATGCGTTCCTCAAAGCGTTCGGAGATGAAATGCTCCAATCGCTCGGCTTCGTCGTGGACCTCCTCGATGGGATAGTCGAGAACCTCGTAGAGGAAAGTCTCCAATAACCGATGATGGCGCAGAACCTCCAGCGCGCGAAGCCGGCCGGCAGGTGACAAACGGACACCTCGCCGGGACTCATATTCCACGAGCGACTTCGGAGATGCTGCGAGCTTTTGCAGCATGTTCGTGATGGATGCCGGAGCCACTCCAAGCCGCTCCGCCAGCGCAGTGCTGCTCACGCGTTCTTCCTCAGGCCCGCCCAGCGCAAAGATGGCCTTCAAGTAGTTGTCCACGGATTCCGTGTTCAGGTTGACCCGCCGCGTTGTCATGCGTTCCCCGTCTCTCGGATTTGACACTCTTCCATTTTAGGTATACCTAATTTATTTAGGTAAGCCTAAATTGCTTCGGGGAGGATAACTTCCCAAACCCCTCCTGAGCAAAGCACCCCAAACAACCGGAGGTCAATGTGCGCGCCATTCGGGCATGGAAGTACAGCTTCACTTTTTTCTTGGTGTTAACCGTGGTTAACCCGTGCACATTCATTGCGCAGAGCGGAACCAGCAGCGCTCTTTCCGGTGAGGTCACAGACCCGAGCGGCGACGCCGTTCCGCGCGCAGCGATCACCCTGACAGATACGAATACACGAGCGACGCGAATCAGCGATTCCGCAGCCGAGCCCAGCACGTGCGGAAGTCGAAACGCATATCAAAAATCTCACGAACTTTCGCCGCGTTCTACGGCGTGACTTTCCTGAGTGGCACTACTCGGAGGGGTCACGCCAAAAGTGGTTTGTTGGAGGGGAGGGGAGCATCCACGGAGCTATTCAGCCGGAACTACGGAGGGTGTGGGAGTCGGCATCAACAGGAGAGACGGAAAGAGCGAAACGACAGCTTCGAAGATTGTCGGAGCGTTTCATGACTAAAGCTGAAAGGGCATTAGAGACGACGGACTCTTGGTACAGCCTCAACCGAAAAGAAACTGAAGTAGTTCCACGGAGCCCTCGTCCCAAAGAAGCTGCGACACTAAGGCAGATGGTGGAGACGCTGGAGTGGCTGCAAGGCAGGTTACGGTCGCTCAAGGTTTGCGAAACCCCCAAGTGCGCTTCCGGGAGGAAATATTTTTTCAAAATATACCCGAATGACAGGTATTGCTGCGCCCGCTGCATCGCTAAAGCGAAGGCACTCCGAAAGACCGAACGCGACGCTAAATCGCAGAAGCCACCGAGGGTATACAAACTGCCAGAGAGTACCCGTGCGGCTATGTCAATCTCCGCGATTCTGCGTCACGCCAGTGACCGCGCCAAGCAAGGAAGGAGCAATTCTGAACGGCCATAAAAACCACTACTTGTAGGGTCTGTAGCCCATCCTCTTCCAGATGAGCCGTCCACATAGCGCACCACTCCTTGGACGATAAGGCCGCTTTACCCACGCGAGCCCGAGAGCGAATTAAGCCCCCACTCTGGGGGCTTTTCTATTGCCAAGTGCCTTTACTCCGGTTCGAAGGCTGTATGAGTTCGAACCCGTAATGCCCAAAGAGCTACCTAGAGTCTTAAATGTGCAGACTGACACTACCTTCGATTCCATCAACATCTCGTCGCCAATCTCGGCGAGTACAGATGCGGTGTATTCGGGTAGTCCTGTCTCAGCCAACAGTGTCACGTGTTCCGATGTACACTCTCGGGTAGAGTCGTTGAGCCAGCAGCGGAAAGCTGGAATTTCGTTGGCGAGACGGAGGTATCAAAAAGGCACAGTCATCAAGCGAGGCATACGGGAAAAAGTTTGGGTTGGCCGTTGGCTGGAGGATGTCATCCTGCCAGACGGAACAATTAAGCGAATCCATAAATCCGAGGTTCTAGGCTCGGTCAAGGATTTTCCCACCAAGCGCCTTGCACAACGTGAACTTGACGGTCGGGTTTCAGTCGTCAACAGCCCGAATTACCGTGCGCGTCCCACAGCAACATTCAACCAACTAGCCGAGAAATGGAAGACGCTGGTTATGGTCAACCACGAAGATTCCACGCAGCGAAGCGAAAAATCGGACATCAAAGCGTGGGTCGCCGCCATTGGTGAGGTTCAGGTGCGGAACATCGACTGTGAACTTCTTCAAGAGGTCGTCAGCAGTTGGACGTGCAATCCAAAAACGATTAAAAACCGGGTCGGCACTTTTCGCCTGATTTGGGATAAGGCAAAAGCGTGGAAGTACACGGCTGAGACAGCCTACGACGGTCTGGAGATTCCAGACTGGGTAAAGGAAGACCAGCCGTGCTTCTCGCTGACGCAGATTGCCCAAATCATTGCTCATTCGCCACAGCCCTATAAGACGGTGTGGTGGTTGGTCTACGAGACAGGCATTCGGCGCGGTGAGGTTTGTGGAATGAACGTCGGCGATGTGAACGTGAATCAGCGCATCATCATCGTGCAGCGTTCGAAGACGCTTAAAGGGAGACTCAAAGCGCCCAAGGCGGGTGTTCGGAACGGAGTCGTAAAAAGTCGGGTCTTCAGTCTGTCGCCTTCCCTTGCGGAGCAGTTGCGACCGTTTGTGGAAGGTCGTCAGCCAGACGAGCCCTTGTTCTTAACTCCGGGCAGATTGACAAAAAAGGGGAAACGGCTCGGCGGAGGGTGCAGGTTTGACCTCGACAACTTGGTCAAGCGGGGGCTGAAACCCGTTCTGAAGAAATTGGGCTTGGATGGTGGTGCCCATGCCTTCCGGCATGGCAACGCCACTCTGCTCGATTCGCTTCGTGCCCCCATGGCAGTTCGGCAGGAACGGCTCGGCCATGTGGACTCGAACACGACGATGAACTACACCCATCTCATCACAGCGGACGACGTTAAAGTAGCCGAGGAGCTAGGCACACTTCTTGAACAAGAATTCTTTGCCCAAGATTTGCCCAAGTTCACTCCTAAAGCAGAAACGGCTCCCGAACTCATATCGGAAGCCGTTTAGAATCATCAGAATCTTGGTTGCGGGGGCTGGATTTGAACCAGCGACCTTTGGGTTATGAGCCCAACGAGCTACCGGGCTGCTCCACCCCGCAGATACAGTGTAACAACTGCGCATCTGTGGGTCAACGCAATGCATCGGCACAACGCATCGACGTTCATCCTGAGCCCCCGCTTACCGCGGCCTAAACGGACGCGGGATTTCTCTCTGGGAACTGCCGCTGGTGCCAATAGGGATAAACCGGCTGCGTCTCGCTGGCCTTGTCCAGTACGGCCATCTGCTCGGCAGTCAGATTCCAGCCCACCGCGCCCAGGTTCTGGCGTAACTGCTCCTCGTTGCGCGCTCCGACGATCAGCGACGACACCGTAGGCCGCTGCAAGAGCCAGTTGAGCGCAATCTGCGGGACGGTCTTGCCGGTCTCGGCAGCCACGGCGTCCAGCGCGTCTACCACCTTGTAGAGATACTCGTTCTCCACCTGGGGACCGTTAGCCGAGGTCTTGTGCAACCGGCTCACTGCAGGCACGGGCTGCCCGCGGCGCAGCTTGCCGGTGAGCCGTCCCCAGCCCAGCGGACTCCACACCAGCGTGCCGACCTTCTGATCGAGGCCGAGCGGCATCAGTTCCCACTCAAACTCGCGCCCCACCAGCGAGTAGTAAGCCTGGTGCGCAACGTAGCGCGTCCAGCCATAGCGGTCGGCCACGGCCAGCGACTTCATCAGGTGCCAGCCGGAGAAGTTCGAGCACGCAATGTAGCGCACCTTGCCCTCGTGGACGAAGGCGTTGAGCGTGTCCTGTACCTCTTCGATCGGCGTGAGCGCGTCAAAGCCGTGCAGGTGGTAGATGTCCACGTAGTCGGTACCCAGCCGGTGCAGGCTGCCCTCAATCGACTTGCGCAGGTGGTAGCGCGACGAGCCCACATCGTTCGGCCCGTCGCCCAGCCGGAAGGTAGCCTTGGTGGAGATTAGAACCTGGTTGCGCCGGCCTTCGAGCGCCCTGCCCAGCACCTCTTCCGAGCGGCCATTCGAGTATACGTCTGCCGTGTCGAACAGGCTCACGCCGGCTTCGAGGCAGATATCCACGATGCGCCGGACCTGGGTGGCGTCGGCTGTTGCGCCCCACGCGTCAAAGAACTCGTTGCCGCCGCCAAACGTGCCGGCGCCAAAACTCAGAACAGGAACCTTGAGGCCAGAGCATCCAAGAATGCGGTATTCCATGGCTGCTTCGATGCTACGCGATTTGTGTGGATTCGGCACTTAGTTGAAGATTGGCTAACCTGTCTCGCATGATGACTTCTTGCTAAAGAAGGCTTAGAAACCCATCTACCGTTAGCCCTGCAGTCCTGATCAGAGCACGCAATGTGCCGGATGCTAACTCAGAGTGTTGTGGAACTGTCAGGTTCGCTTTCGCTTCGGGCTTCGTTAGCACAAGGTGGCTGCCCACTTAGCCGCGAACTTGTCATCCTGCCTTCTGAAAGGCTTTGGCTGCGTCTTTTCCCGAAATGCTCGCCAGCTCACCCAAGCGCTTGCCCAAACAAATCCATAGTCAGGTACGACATAGCAATTATCACGCACCTTAAGATGTGGAAAATCGGCGCTCAATTGCACCGCGACGACAAGAGGTGTTTGGTCACTGGGAAGCGCTTCCGCAGCCTTTTGATCCTCCGCCCAGAGCCACACAGTTATTGCTTCCTTGATGTTGGCCAGAACTTCCTGTTCTGTCTTCCCCTACGAGACACAGCCGGGGAGTGCAGGACATTCAGCGACAATCCAGCCATCCTCGTCTTTCTTCAGGCTTACATGGAACATCATGGGCAGGCTCCTGCGCAATGGAGTGCGCATACACACTTATAACTCAAAGGGCTGTTGAGCCAATGCCTCGGCAAAAGGTCTCTGTTACGTACCTCCATTTAAACTGGATGAGTGATGAGCACCCTGAAAGCCGTGCGCGGCACCCGCGATCTGCTGCCGCCGGAAACATCCCTCTGGAACCGCATCGAGGCTACGGCCCGCGCCATCTTTGCCCGCTATAACTTCGGCGAAATCCGCACACCCATCTTCGAGGACACTTCGCTCTTTGCCCGTGGCGTGGGCGAAGAGACCGATATCGTCTCCAAGGAGATGTACACCTTCACCCCAGCCGACGACGTCGGCCGGGGACTCCGAGGGGAGGGCTGCGCTCGCAGTCGCCACGGCGGCGACTCGGAAAAGTCACAGTCTCTTACCCTGCGCCCTGAAAATACCGCCGGCGTGGTGCGTGCCTATATCGAGCACAAGTTGGGCGAGACGGGCCAGTTGCAGAAGCTCTATTACATCGGCCCGCAGTTTCGCCGCGAGCGCCCGCAAAAGGGCCGCTATCGCCAGTTCTTCCAGGTCGGCGCGGAAGTCATCGGACCACCTTCCGCAGGGAGCGAAAGCCCTTTAAGGGATGCGGAAGTATTAGAAATGCTGGCCACGCTACTTGACGAGCTGGGCATCACCGGCTGGACCCTCGAACTGAACTCCGTCGGCGCGCCCGCCGACCGCGCCCGTTACAACGAGACCCTCCGCGCCGCGCTCGTCCCCGTCGTGGGTCAGATGTGCGAGGACTGCCAGCGCCGCGCCATCACCAATCCGCTGCGCGTGCTCGACTGCAAGGTGCCCGAGGATCAGCCGATCATCGCGACTTTGCCGGTGATCGCTGACTCTCTGGATGAAGAGTCAAAGAAGCATTTCGCCGCCGTAACCGCCGCGCTGGACGCAGCCGGTGTCCCGTACAACCGCAATCATCGCCTGGTGCGCGGCCTGGATTACTACACGCGAACCACCTTCGAGTTCACGCACGGCGGCCTTGGGGCGCAGAACGCGCTGCTCGGCGGCGGGCGCTACGACGGCCTGAGCGAAGCCATCGGTGGACCCAAGGCGCCGGGCATCGGCTTTGCCATGGGCGAAGACCGGCTCGTCCTGACTTTGCAGGCGCTCGACCAAAAAGCTGCCCCACCGCAGGTGGATGCGTACATTGCACCGCTGGGCGAATCAGTCAATGCTGCCGCCCTGGCCCTGGCCCGCGAGCTGCGCCGCGCCGGCCTGCGCGTGGAACTGGGAGACGGCAGCTTCCGGCTCAAGAAGTCGTTTGAAGCCGCGGACAAGACTGCGCGCCGCATCGTCATCCTGGGCGAAGATGAGCTCCAATCCGGTATCCTTACCGTGAAGGACTTCGCCACCGGCGTGCAGAGCAAAGTGCCGCGTGCGGAACTGGTCAACTTCCTCAAGCAATGAATGCTCGTAATGGGGCTTGGTGCTTTCCCAGGTCTCAGCCGCCGCGGTCCGCCACGGCGGAAGCCCTGGGGCACCCAGGATTTGTGGAAGATTGAGAGTGAAAGGGTAGTGTTGTGCTCGACTTTTTAGGGAACCTCGAACGGACGCATCGCTGCGGCACATTGCGCGCCGCCGATGCCGGCAAGCAGGTGGTGCTGATGGGCTGGGTCAACCGCCGCCGCGACCACGGCAACCTCATCTTCCTCGATCTCCGCGACCGCAGCGGCATCTGCCAGATCGTGCTCGACAAGGAGCTTACCCCCGGCGGCCACGCCCGCGGCGAGCAGGTGCGTTCTGAATATGTAGTCGCCGCCATCGGCAAGGTCCGCCTGCGCGCACCGGAAGCCATCAACCTCAAGATGGAAACCGGCGAGATCGAGATCGAGGCCACCGAGCTGCGCATCCTCAACGACGCGCGCCTCACGCCGTTTTCCCCTGCGGAAGAAGCCATCAAGGACGAGGAAGTCCGCCTCAAATATCGCTACGTGGACCTGCGCCGCGCCGAGATGCAACGCAACTTCCGCCTGCGCCACGAGATCACGCTGGCCATCCGTGCCAACCTCAGCCAGCAGGGCTTTCTTGAGATCGAGACGCCTATCCTCACCAAGTCCACGCCCGAAGGCGCGCGCGATTTCCTGGTGCCCAGCCGCGTACACGCAGGCGAGTTCTATGCGCTGCCGCAGTCACCGCAGATCTTCAAGCAGATTCTCATGATCTCCGGCTTCGA
This sequence comes from Acidobacteriaceae bacterium, assembly GCA_030038195.1. GTDB lineage: Bacteria > Acidobacteriota > Terriglobia > Terriglobales > Acidobacteriaceae > Telmatobacter. The sequence goes on along the minus strand of JASHPJ010000144.1, from coordinate 52,011 downwards.
TCGCTACTTCCAGATCGCCCGCTGCTTTCGCGACGAGGACCTGCGCGCCGACCGCCAGCTTGAGTTCACCCAGATCGATCTGGAGATGAGCTTTCCGCGCCGCGAGTCGGTCTTCGCAGTCGTCGAGCAATTTCTCGCCGCCGGCTTTGCCGCGGCCGGTGTCACGCTGCCCACGCCCTTCCCGCGCATCACTTATGACGACTCCATGCGCCAGTTCGGCAGCGACAAGCCCGATCTGCGCCTGCCCGGCCTCACTGACGTGCGCCCGGCATTCACTGACGAGAACCTCGCCACGCTGCAGATCGATCCCGCTCTGCCCGTGGTCGCGCTGCGCATTCCCAACGTGGGCGAGCTCAGCCGCAAGGAGCGCGAAGACAACCATCCACTCTTCGACCAGAAGAAGGGCGCAAAGTTCATCGACGATTTCAAGCGCCTCGCCAAGAGCTTCCCTGAAGCCGCAGCCAAGGTGCGCGAGCTCACAGGCGCATCGGACGCCGATTTTGTCATCGTCGTTGCCGGCGACCCGGCGCACCACATCAAGGCCAGCGACACCAAGTTCCCCGGCCGCCTCTCCGAGCGCGAGATCAACGTTTACGCCGCAGCCGGCAACTTCCGCACCGAGCTGGCGAAGAAGTACGCCGACCGCCATGGCGCATTCCGCATGACCGAAGAGACGGTGGAAGCCGCGCACGTGCACGGCGCTGCCGATCCCATCGACGGCTCGAAGGCCTTTTATCCCATCTGGATCGTCGACTTCCCGATGTTCGAGTATGAGCTGGCCTCGGGCAAGTGGGTGCCTGCGCATCATCCCTTCACCGCGCCCTACGAAGCCGACATGGCCAACCTGGTCAGCGATCCGGCCAGCGTGCGCGCCGACTGCTACGACCTGGCCATGAACGGCCTGGAGCTTGGCTCCGGCTCCATCCGCATTCACCGCAAGGATGTGCAGCAGCAGATCTTCGCCTCGCTCGGCATCAGCGATGAAGAGGCACGCAAGCGCTTCGGTTTCTTCCTCGACGCGCTCGAATACGGCACGCCTCCGCACGGCGGCATCGCGCTCGGCCTCGACCGCATCATCATGCTCCTGGCCGGCGCCGCCAACCTGCGCGAAGTGATTGCGTTTCCCAAGACGGCAAAGGCCATCGACCTGATGGCCGACGCGCCAACAACAGTGACTGAGCAGCAGCTCCGCGAGCTGCACGTTCGCGTGGCGCTGAAGAGCTAAGACTCGGGTGGCCTGCGCCGAAGTCTGCGTATGCCGAAAAACACTAGGACAATACCACCTGTTAGGAAAGCAAGGATAGCAGCATAATAGCCGATCCATTGATCTGGGTTACTGGGCACGAAATCGGGTGGTGAATCGCTGGTATCGAAGTTCTTGAGCGCAAAAAAGATCAGTAGCAGGCCTACGCCTAGAGCAATTTCACAGATGGTGTACTCCATCTCGAATCAGAAAAACAACCGCAGATCCTTCGACTCCCTCGCGCTTTCCCTCATTGCATGAGGGAAAACACTTGGTCGCTCAGGATGATAACGCGATGAAAGAGTACAGCAACTCTGAAAATGCTATAGCCGCCAGAAAGAGACCTTGCGTGCAGTCGGATCGCTCATTGATTTACGCCCGATCCAGCTCCCCAAACATCTCGCTGAGCACAACGCGAATCGGCGTTCCCGGCACGGTCAAAACGTCATGCTGCACTGGATGCACGCCGACATGATCCGCCGTCCACGCTCTGCGAGTTTGAGGATCGAAGATCCAGATATTCTCCACGCCGAACGCGAGATAATCATCGATCTTTTCCTGCAGGCGGTTCCATCGATCTTCGGGAGACAGGACTTCAATTGCGATCATCTGAGGATGCGTGATGATCGATTCTTTTGGCGCATCCGCGCGCAGCACCGAAACATCGGGCACGCGGAAATGGGAGGGACTCACCTGCGTTCTCACATCGGTTACTGCCCGTACACCCCAGTCTGTGCGGTGATTGGTAAAGAGAGTTCCTAACAGGATCTGCAAATAGCCATGATCGTACTCGCCCAAGTTCCGTTCTTCGACCCGACCATCGATGTACTCGCAGTCGGGCTCGTACACGGTCTTCAAGTACTCCTCGACCGGCACATAAGGCTCATTCAACTCGGGTGTGGGTAACGTGGCCATGGCAATAGCATGCTCCGAAGCTGCTCGGATTCCAAGCGGAGGAAATATTCAGAAGCTAAGTACAGAATGAATATTCCTGCTTACTCGCTGCCCACTTGGTTTTCGTTCTCGTCGTCCTTGTCGCCTTCGACGGAGATGCGCAGCGAGCGCAGGAAGTGCAGATCGTTCTGCGTGAAGGGGCCTTCGGATTCGCCGTCGGATTCAGCGCCGGTCTCGGCAGACTCAGCGTTCTTGGCGCCCACCTCGTTCAGGCCGATGGTCGCCTCCAGCATCAGCAGCACGTCAAAGCCGTGCTTGCGGATGTCCTGGACAACGCCGGCGATCTGCTCGCTCTCAATGACCGACTCGTGGATGGCTTCACCCAATTGCTGGATCAGTTCACGCAGACGGGATGTCAAAGGGCTACCTCCATGAGCGGCGACCGGGGCCAGCCGGCATGCGATTTCTCTACCTTACTGCCAACAGAGCGCGGTCGCAACCGGCAAACCCAGCCACAGGAGCGAAGGTCGGTTTGGCACGGGATCGCTGCTACCATCATAAACGGGATGAGACCTGAGAAGATCGGCCGCGTCTTTGGCATTGGGCTTCGCGTCGCTGGACGCATCGCCGGCCAGCGCCTGGCGGGCACAGCACAACCCACGCAGACCCAGCCAGTTGCAGGCACGGCTGCGACCACCGGAGCCGCGCTGCGCGCCGCCGGTGAAGCCTCAGTCCGCGCCCGCCGCGGCGTCACCCAGGGCGTCGGCGGATTTTTGCGCCCCTTCCGACGCGTAGGTGGCATTCTGTGGCTTGAGGTCACCGGCGTTTTTTTCCTGCTTCCCGTTCTTGTCTTTACCCCTACCGTCTGGCGTACCCGCCTGAGCTGGGCCCATGGTCCCGATCACCGCACCTTCGTTGCTTCCACCATCGTGGTCGTGGTCTTCGCCTATCTCGGCATCACATCGTTTCTGCGCGCCCGCCGCAGGTGACGGGTCTTCGCGCTTAGCTTTTCGCCGACTGGTTCCGCTCCGAGTGCGAAAGCGCCCAGATCAACACTCCAAAAGCCACCGCCCCCATAAGAAACAGCACAAAGCCGTCTCCGCCGTGGCCAAAGCGAAATCCGCCGAACCGCATAGCCAGGCCGTTCATCCCTGCCGTCACCATCGTCTTCCTCCGCCGGCAGGGATACGCACCCAGCCGTGTTAGAAAAGACCCGGATGCGGCAGGCAAGTTGCTCGCAAATCAGCGTGGCTCGCAACTATTCCGCCTTTCGCCACCATATCCGCGGCGCGATCGCGTAATTCAACTGCACCAGCACAATGGCTGCAATGCTCAGCCAGGTGCTGATAAAGCACAGCACCGCGCCGCCTGCGTAGAGCGACTGCGCAATGAGAATCCGCCGGCAGATGCTGCCGCGCACCTCGTCCGGCGTGTCGGGCTTGATCAGGTTCCGGCAGGTGGCGTGCGACCAGCTCCAGTAGAGCATCGCACCCAGCAGCAGGATATTGAGCCAGTAGAGGCCCAGCGCCAGCCGGTAGGTGATGAACCCGGCCAGCAGCCGCGTGGTCAGCGGCAGCGCGGTGATGGCAAACAGAAAGCCGAGATGAATCCACGTCAGGTCGCGCGTGCCTTCTTCCAGGTGGTTCAACTGTGTCTGCTGCCCGGCCCAGAAGATGCCCAGCGTGAGAAAGCTCATGCCATAGGTGAGCCACTGCGGACCCAGCGCGCACAGCGCCGCCGCCAACTCGCGCTCCGAGTGCGCCTGCGCCACCGTGGGCAGATGCAGGTCAAGCACCAGCAGCGTCATGGCCACGGCAAAGATGCCATCGCTCAGCGCCGCCAGCCGGTCGAGATTGCGCCCCTGGATCTGGTTGTAAAGAGTCGGCATTGTGCCTTTCGTCTAAAGATACCTGCGAATCACCGTGCCAAACCGCGTGTAAAGGAACGAAACCGCCAGCAGCGCCAGTCCGAGCACGATGAGCGTGGTGTAACGGTCAGCTGGAGCCAGCGCCCACACATCCATCAGCAGGATCTTCACCACGCTCACCAGCAGCAACCCCAGTCCTGCGAGCCTGTAGCTGCGCTCGCCCACCGCAAGCGCGAATAGAAACACGGCCACACCCAGGATGCTCCATGCAATGGTGATATGTCCCGAATTGAGCCGGATGGCCAGCGCAATCACCATGAGCGCGAAAGGCGCAAAGAAAAACCACTGTTCCGGGCAGCCCAGGACGAAGCTCGACGCCTGCGGCACAGCCTTGGACTCCTGCTTGCGCCACTGAAATGCGAAGGGCAGCGCAAAAAACAGAATGAGCGCGCTCACCGAGACAGGGAAGAGCGGTCCATGCCAGAAATTCGCTCCCGTGGTTTCGGAGAGATCAAGGAAGACACCGCGCACAGCCACAGCCACGGCAAGCGCAATAGACTGCGCAAGCAGCGCACGCCGCCGCAGGAGCCACGCAAGCCCCAGGAAGGATGCAGCCATCGCCGCCCAGATGGCCGTCACCCAATGCTCACCACCGGTCACCGGTACCCAATCGGACGGAAAGCGGAAGGCAAACCACGCAGCAATCGTGAAGGTGCCCAGTCCACCGGCCACCAAACCGGCAATCTGCTCCTGATCTCCGTGTAGCTCTCCGCCGCGCGTCTGTTCGGCAAGCCAGTATCCCGCGGCCGCCAGCACAAGAACTTCTAGCAGCAGCGAGTTCGTCAGGCTGAAGTGGCCGGCCGGATGCGCCTGCCTGAGCCGCGCAAAGCTGCCGAAGGAGTCCGGCAAATCCGCAAACAGATAGCGGCCAAAAGCCAGCGCGGCAAGGAAGAATCCCTGCCAGCGCAGAAAACCCTTGCGCGCGAACCGGCCAATTGCAAAGAGCGTCACGCCTAGCACGGCCCACACCGGGCCAAGCGCAACTACCGCAGCCTGATCGAGAGCGACAAACGCCAGCAGTAGCGTAGCCAGCCACGAATACGCGGGCGCCACGTAATTGGGCGCGCCTTCCTGCATGGTCTTGCGGCGCATTCCCGCGTAGAGCAGCGCCACCGCAGCGGCAAGCGGCAACTTGTGATCGCTCCATCCCGCACCGCTCCACAAATTCCAAACAAACAGCCCAGGCACGGCGGCCATGGTCAGCGCATCCGCCTGCAGCGAGAGCGAAAGCGCCTGCAGACGGTCCGCAATCAATCCCATTGCGACCATCAAGGCAAGCCAGCCCACAACCACCCATGCTGCGGGCAGAACCACCCACAAAGCCGCCGCAGCCGCAGCCACGCCAAGCCAGCTTGTGAGCCGCAGTGCAACCGCTTCCACATCGTTTTCGGCAATCTGCGGCCAGCGCCGCGGATAGAACTCGCCATGTACCCAGTAGAGAATCGCCGCCAGCGTCAGCGCCGCAGTCAGCGAACCGTGGCGCGCCAGATCGGGAGAATCCAGCCGGAACCATGCCAGCGGGACAACATCGCAGACCGCGATCACCGCTCCCGTCCCAACGCCCACCAGCAGCCCCAGCCGGCGAAAGACGGGCTCGCCAAGACGCAGCCCGCAGATAGCCAGCGCCTGCGCCTCAACCAGCCATAGCACCGGCCAACTGACGCCGTGGAATTTGAACGGCACAGCCGCGATGAGCAGCACCGTCGCAATGGTGGAAAGCACCACGAAGGCCTGCCGCCGCCGGCCGCGCACCGCAAAGGCCAGTCCCATCTCCACCGCGCCCAGCGCCGCCAGCGCCCAGAAGGCCCACTCCGGATGCGCCGACTGATCCTTGAGCAGCCCCAGCACTCCACCTGAGTTCAACACCGCCGCAAGGCTCGACAGATTCTCTTCGCTCTGCGTGAGTGGCGTGCGCAGCACGTAAGCCAGCCGGAAGATGAGCCAGTAGAGCAGAATCAGCGTAGTCGATGGCCAGAATTCGGCAAACGCAGCGCGATTTTCCGGCAGAACCTGCGTGAGCCAGACGAGGTGAGTGAGGTAAACAGCGCACAGTCCTGCAACCTCAAGGCCCGCATAGTGGCGGCGCGTGGTGACGGCAACCAACGCAAGGGCCAGAATGGCACTGGCTGAAAGGCTGAAAACCACCGTGCCGCTTGCCGCCTGCATGTGGCTGGTCAACAAAGTCGCAAAGCCGAGCAGGAATGCAAGTCCCGTGACCGTTTGCGAGCGATAACGCAGCGAATGAGCCACCATCCCGGCGGCAACCAGCAACATCAGCACTAGGTCCACGACCAGCGACTGCACCACGCGCGCCGCCGGCAGGTGGTGCATTGCAAACGTGGTGAAGAACGCCAGCGCCCAGCCGCCTCCGATACCGGCACGTGCAAAGATGCGATAGGTCGCCTTGCGCTCCAGCCACACGCCGCCGGCAAGCAGCGCCGCGCTGACCGCAAAGCCGCACAGCACCTTGCCTGCCGGACCCATGGTCTGCAGCTTGTAGGCCAGAAAGAACGCCAGGCCGACAACCAGAATGGCGATGCCCAGCTTGTTGAGCCAGTTTGCGCCCAGCCGCTCTTCGAGCGAGAACGCTTTCTCTGCGGTGGACGGCCTCTCGTTGGCCGGCGATGCCTGGAACAGCGAGCCCGGCGCGAAACCCGGTCTGGGCGCAGCGGCAGGTTGTGCCGCAGGCGGCTCTTGCAGTCGTGGCGGCTCAACTGGACTCGCAGAGACTGGCGAAGTCTGTGACAGTCCCATAAATGCGGCAGGCGCAGGCGGCAATGGTGACGGAGGCTTGCTTTCCAACGGCGTCGGAGCGGGTTCGACAACTGGAACGGCCGCCTGGGACGGTGTTGTGACCGGTGCCGTCTTCACCGGAGGCGGCTCAATGGCTGCTGCACTGCGCTCCCGCGCCAGCCGGGCCACCTGCGATTCCAGATCGCAAATTCTGTCGCTGAGGCCGGCCATCTCCTCGCGGAGCTGGCGGGCGTTGGTGCGTGCCACAACGAGCGCTACAATAGGCAATCCGATGACAGCCCCCACCGCAGCGATAATGATGAGCCCAATGAATCCCATAGCCGGAAGATGGCGGAATTATATCCCGGCTCGACAACGCCGGGCATGTGAGCCGTGCATCACGCAGGATTGGTTTTGAAGAATACGGGCTTTCGAGGCTGGAGAAACACAAATACGGAGGGAGGCGGCGGTTTTAACCGCCGCATAATGTCCGTCGTGGCAGGGTCTGCGGTTACCTTCCTTCTATCAACAGAATATTGCTTTTGTGGCATTCAATGGCCCGCCATGGGCGAAGTGAACCGTCTTTAGAGTACGCAGAACGAAGCCATTCATACTTACCGCCGCGTGCAATGCCAAGCGGAGAGCGCGAGCGCCAGCACGCCCAGTCCATAGGCCACCAGCGCCATGCGCCCGCTATGAATCTGCCAGCCACGCCAGAAGGCCACGCACGCAGCCAGCGCCATGAACGCTCCACGCACCGGATTCACGCCTTCTACTCTCATCCTTTTCATTCGTTCTTCAACTCCAGCGAAACCAGAGTGGATGAATCTCGGAGCCACTGCCCCGTAGTGGATGCAATCAGCAGGGAGCGGCAACCTGGCGCGTCTCCTCACAGAACTCGCTCACTCTGGTTTCGCTCTATAGCATTTTCGGAATGGCTGTAGACCGAAATTACGCGCTTAAGTGGCTTTTTCCTCAAGGAAAAGCCACCTTTCACCCATCTCAAAAAGTCTACGTGCATTCCGAAAATGCTCCAGCTCGTCCATCCTAAACCCGGCCCGTGCCGGCCTTCACGGCCCGCACCCAGATTGACCCCGACCCCATCGAATCCCTATGTTGAGTAAGGGCGCCGCAGCGCCTACGAGGAATCCGCATGTCTACATCCGCTTCGCCCGCGCCGCTCAAGAAAACCGCGCTCAACGCCACGCATCGCGCACTCAAGGCAAAAATGGTTGACTTCGGCGGATGGGACATGCCCGTTGAGTATCCATGTCCGGGCGGCGGCCTCATCGCCGAACACATGGCCGTGCGCACCGGCGTTGGCCTCTTTGACGTCTCACACATGGGCGAGATCCAGTTTCGCGGCCGTGGCGCGCTGGCCGCTGTGCAGCACATCACCATGAATGACGCTTCGCGCCTCCAGGACGGCCAGGCGCAGTACTCCGCGCTGCTTACGCCCGCCGGCACATTCGTTGACGACATCCTCGTCCATCGCCTCGGCCCCAACGACTATCTCCTCGTCGTCAACGCCGGGACCACCGGCAAAGACTTCGCCTGGATTCGCCAGCAGGCGGGCGCATTGCCTGCCATCCATATCGGCGACTACTCCAGCTACTACTCGCAGCTTGCCCTGCAGGGTCCGCGCGCGCTTGACACGCTCGCCAAGCTCACCAAGGTCGATCTCGCCGCCATCAAGAACTACTGGTTCACCTGGGGCACAGTCGCCGGCATTCCCAACGTGCTTATCGCGCGCACCGGCTACTCCGGCGAAGACGGCTTCGAGGTCTACATCCCATCAGACGAAGCCACGACCGTGAAGATGTGGGACGCGCTCCTTGAAGCAGGCCAGGAATTCGGCATCCGTCCCTGCGGCCTGGGCGCGCGCAACACCCTCCGTCTCGAAGCCGGCATGAGCCTCTACGAGCATGAAATCTCTGAAGAAATCAACGTTCTCGAAGCCGGCCTCACCCGCTGGCTCAAGCTCGACAAGGGCAACTTCATCGGCCGCGACGCCTTGCTCGCCGTGCAGCAATCCGGCGGTCCGAAACGCAAGATCGTTGGCCTCGATATGGTCGAGCGCGGCATCGGCCGCGACGGCTACCCCGTCTTCTCCCTCGACGGCGAACCCATCGGCCGGATCACGTCCGGATCACCTGCGCCGTTCTTGAAGACCAACATCGCCATGGCCCTTGTGCCCACAGCCATCGCCGGCTCCGGCAGCGACGTGCTGGTGGACGTACGCGGCAACCGCGTGCGCGCAAAGCAGGTGCCGCTGCCCTTTTACAAGCGCCCGAAGAAATAGGCGGCAAATCTCACACCGCTGCGCTGGTAACGGGCTTTTTCGCGCAGATATTGTCGGCCACCACCCACGCAGCAGAGGATTGATTGTCTTCACGGTGCAGAAATCTATGAGGAACAGCATCTCTGCTTCAATCTGTCATCCTGCGAGTCGCCCAGGATGACAGCAGTATTTATGTCATGAAGTTCTGGGACAGGACACTAATTTCCCGTCCAGCCATTCTTGTGCAAGCTGCTGATTTCACAATGCCTCTTCCTGTTCCGCACGCGCTGAAAACTCTTTGTGTAACCGAAACTTCACCTGCGTTCATCTAACTGGGTGAAGTGAGGCGATTGGATGCGTCCCGGCAGCAAATTTGGGCGCACGCCCCAGGGAGCAACCGTTATGCAGCAGAGAAAATCAATCCAGATTGTTGCAATGGCGGCAGCCGCATCGCTGCTGGCCGCCGCACCCGTCTTCGCCAGCGCAGAAGATCAGCCTGGTCAGGGTCAGGCCGTGGTGACTGTCCTTCCCGCCGGCAATGCAGCGGCGGTTCAGCCGCTCCAGCAGCAGGTTACCGTCAAGGTGAACGGCAAGACATCGAGCGTCACCGGCTGGCAGCCGCTGCGCGGCGTCAACTCGCCGGTCGAGTTGGTGATCCTGATCGATGGTGCCGCTCGCTCCAGCCTGGGCAGCCAGATGAGCGATATCCAGCACTTTGTCCAGGGCTTACCCGCCAATACCAGCGCTTCCATCGCCTACATGTACAACGGACGCGCGGAACTTACCGGCCCGCTCACGACCGACCGTGCCGGGATTCTACGCGGACTCCACATCCCCGGCGGCGGCACGCCGGGCGTAAGCGCCAGCCCGTACTTCTGCCTGTCCGATCTTGCCAAGCACTGGCCGTCCAACAACCCCCGCGCACGGCGCGAGGTGGTGATGGTTACTGACGGCGTGGACTATTACGATCTTCGCTACGATCCTGAAGATCCTTATGTGCAGGCAGCTATCAACGACGCGGTCCGCGCGCATCTGATGGTCTACTCCATCTACTGGCGCAACATGGGCCGGCTGGACCGCGGCACTTACGCCACTGACGCGGGGCAGAACCTGCTGGCCGAGCTCACGCAGGCCACCGGTGGCAACAGCTACTGGTACGGCTCCGGAGATCCGGTGAGCCTGGAGCCTTACTTCAGCGATATCGGACGCCGGCTCGACAATCAGTACGAAGTGAGCTTTATGGCCCCCTTCAAGGACAAGCCGCAAGTGGCGAGCTTCAAGTTCAAGCTCGACGCTCCCGGAACCAAGGTGGATGCGCCGCAGCAGGTGCTGGTGATGGGTTCCGAGTCGGCTGGCAGCGAGCAGTAACCCCTTTGAGAAAAGCAGCGCCGGAGTCCGGCATAAAACCGGATTCCCGCGCCGGCGAACTACGCTTCTGAATCCCTGAACCCCCACCCCACTCCCGCGAATCTATTTGCCAGGCGCTTTCCCCGCATCCTGGCTGGACGCTTGGCTGGACGCGCTCCGGCACGCGGGGTCTGGCGCCGTTGAGTTGTACCCTCCCGGCAACCCGCAACAAACTACCAGGCGATCGAAGATCGAAGGAGAGCCTTTTGTCAGAGAACACAGCCGCATTGCCCGCACCGGTGGGCGTCAAAAGCCAGCCCGTGTCCATGGAGAATCCCAATGTGGCACAAGGTGTGCAATGGAAACCAAGGGTCAATCCCTGGCTGATTGCCGCCACGGTGGCGCTGGCGGCCTTTATGGAGGTGCTGGACACCTCCATCGCCAATGTCGCGCTGCCCCACATCGCCGGGTCGCTTGCGGCCAGCACCGACCAGGCAACCTGGGTGCTGACCAGCTATCTGGTCTCGAATGCGATTGTGCTGCCGCTGGGTGGATGGGCCTCAACCTTGCTGGGCCGGCGCAACTTCTTCGTTCTCTGCATCACCATCTTCACAATTGCCAGCTTTCTCTGCGGAATAGCGCCTTCGCTGCCGCTGCTTCTGGTCTTCCGCGTCATCCAGGGAGCGGGCGGCGGCGGCATGCAGCCCATGGCCCAGGCCATCATGGCCGACTCATTCGAGCCGCACAAGCGTGGCCAGGCCTTTGCGCTTTACGGGCTGGTCGCGGTGCTGGCTCCGTCCATCGGACCCACGCTGGGCGGCTGGATCACCGACAATTTCTCCTGGCGCTGGATCTTTTTCATCAACATCCCGGTCGGCATCCTGGCCTTCATCCTGGTCACGCGGCTGGTGGACGATCCGCCGTGGATCAAGGGCGACAGGTCGCGTATCCGCAACATGGATTATCTGGGCCTGGCCTTCCTGACCGTCGCCATGGGCGGTCTGCAGATCATGCTCGACAAGGGCGAAGAGAACGACTGGTTCGCTTCCAGTTTCATCCGCCTGTTCGCCTTCCTGTTTGTCTTTGGCATGACGGGCCTGATCGCGTGGGAGTGGCGGCACAAGAATCCGCTCATCAATCTCAAGCTTTTCCGGTTTAAGAACTTCGCCATCTGTTGTTTCCTGATGATGCTGGTGGGCGGCGTGCTGAATGCCAACACCGTGCTGCAGCCGCAGTTTACCCAGCAGTTATTGGGCTATAACGCCACCACCGCGGGCCTGGCGCTGACAGCCGGCGGCATTGCGCTGGTGGTGGTCATGCCGCTGGCCGGCTTTGCCACCGGCAAAATTTCCGCGCGCACGCTGGCTGTGGCCGGATTCACGCTGTTCGTGATCACCTTCCGCTATGCGGCCGATGTGACCAATTTGCAGATGAGCTTTGCGGAAGCCTCGTGGCTGCGCGTGGTGCAGATGCTGCCCCTGCCGTTCTGCTTCATCTCCATCACCAACGCGGCCTACGTGGGTATGCCCAAGGAGGAAAGCAACCAGGTGGCGGGCCTGATCAACTTTGTCCGCAACGTTGGCGGCAGCATCCTGATTGCGATTACCAACGCGCAGGTGACCACGCGCGCCATGTGGCACCAGCAGCACCTGCAACAGGCCATGCAGCCGGGCTCCATCGCCTACCAGCAGCACCTGGGCGCGCTCACCGGCTTTCTCGGCGGCCAGTTCGGAGGGTCCAATGGCCTCAACATGGCCCTAGCCTCCATCTACAACCAGCTCAACCAGCAGGCGCAGATGCAGGGCTACCAGGATGTCTACATGGAGCTCTGCTACATGTCGATCGTGCTGATCGCGCTGTCTTTTCTGCTGAGCAAAAACCGTCCGGGACAGGGTCCGGGCGCAGGTGCCATGCACTGAGCTGCTTCGAATCCGCTCAAGCCGGCATTTGAAACTACGCGCGGCGCAACAGGGCCCTACGCGTGGTTTCATGGCGAGCGGAACCCGGAGTGCGTGTGTTCTGCAGGGAGGCGTGCAAAGTTGCCGCTCCTTGAGGATCGCGTCACCGCAGGGCAGTGGCGCCGAGATCCATCGACTCTGGGTTCGCCGCAGGGCTCGCGCCGGCATAGTGTTGCACAATGCGATTTCCCGTCCACAACTAGCTCTCCGATTCGCACAAATCGGCCTATAATGCGTGGCAGAAAAAATCCAGTCCCATTTGAGACGCCTTTTTTCTGACCCTGCTGATCAGGAGGTTGTCATGGCGAAATCGGTCCTGCTGCTTTTCGCGGGTGTCCTTCTTGCTCTCGCACCAGCCCGCATACAAGGCGGCCAGGCATCCGCTCCGGCAGCGAGTTCTGCGGCGCCGGCCGGACAAAACCCCGTCAAGCCTACGCCCGAGTCCCAGGCCAGGGCGAAGAATGTTTATCAGATCGATTGCGCCATGTGCCACGGCGACAATGGCAACGGCAAAACCGACCTGGCTACCAGCATGAGCCTGACGCTCAACGACTGGACCGATCCCAAATCGCTGGCCGACAAGTCAGACGCCGAGCTCTTCAAGATCATCCGCGAAGGCAAAGACAAGATGCCGCCCGAGGATGCGAGCCGCGCCAAAGACGATGACGTGTGGAACCTGGTGATCTACATCCGCAGCTTCTCAAAGCCGCAGGCCGCTACGCCTACCGCACAAAAATAAGCTTAGGCGCGAGCGGAGGCGTTTTTTCAGCGCACGACTGTCATCACCGGGCATGGCGCTTCCGCGATGATCTGGAAGGCGCCCGAGCGCCGGGACTCCAGCCAGAGATGCGAAGTCTTTCTGACGCCGAGCACCAGCAGGTCGGCGGAGAACTCGCGCACATGGTGAAGAATCTGCCAATGCGCGCTGCCCACTTCCACAAAACCCTCGGGATTCAGGAGGGACTCCGCATGCCGGGGTGTGACATCCGCAACAATGGCCGCGAACCGGCTGCGGATTTCACGCATGCGATTCTCATCTTCCACATCCTCGGGATGAATAACGTGCAGAACATGCAGGCGCGCCCGCGAGGCCTGGACGACGGCAATCGCGTGCCTGGCGGCGTGCGCCGCTTCGGGTGACAGGCCTGTGGCATAGAGCACGCGGTGGATCGGCGAGGCAGCCGGATCGAAGTCCGGAACCTGCGGTCCTACGGTAATCGTGGGCACAGTGGCCCGGCGCAGGATGCCCTCGGCTACCGAGCCGATGAGTCCGCGCCCGATCCGTCCGCGCCCCTGGGTTCCAAGCACGATGAAAGAGGGCGCGAGTTCCTGCGCCAGATCGGGAACCTTCTCGCGGGGATCGCCTTCAAGCAATCTGGGCACAACGCATCGCGCGCCGCCGCCGAATTGTTCCACGGCATCCTGGAGAGCGCGCTCCAGCTCCCGGCGCTGCTCGCTCTTCATTGCAGGACGGCCTTCGGCCTCCACTTCCAGGGCCGGCTGCGTAAGCTCGAAGGCGTGACAGATGAGCAAGCTGGCGTCAAACTGGCGGGCCAGCAGCGACGCGTAGCGCCCGGCATTGGCAGAGGCGGATGAAAAATCGGTGGCAAAGAGAACAGTATTCGGTGTGAGCTTTTGAGAAGCGTCCGCGGCGAGCATTGGAATAGGGATCTCCGGTCTATTCAAGCGATTTTTGTATGGGCTCCGTCCTGTTCGATCTGGCTCGACCTGGATGGATACATGTTAAGTTGCGCCGCAAGGATGGCCGGCTGCCTCGCGCGTCCAAATTTTGGGAAGAGCGGCACGGAAAAATACCGCATAAATACGAAAACGCCAGGGACCTTGCGATCCCTGGCGCCTCATATCTTGGTGATCTCGCAGATCAGCCGGCGTCGCGTCCTCAGGTCAGGCTCAGGTTTGTGCCCCCGGCTTGCGCCGGTCGCGCTCTCCTGCTCCTCTGCGGCCGGGCGACCTCCGGCTCACGCCGGTTGCCGTATCCTTCCGCCACGCTGGCCTCGTAACCGGCTGGCTTGCGCCAGTTGGTACGCGTCCAGTCATCCCTGCCACGGTAACTCGCCGGATTTCTCCGGTAAGTCACTTTCTCCAGTGCTGCCCTTGGAGTAACTTCCGGCTTGCGCCGGATGTTATCCTTCGGCTGCCCGATGCATCTCACTCGCGGCTTGCGCCACTCGCTCGTTACTCCGGCCAGACTTATCATGCGGCCCGCAGCTTGCGCCGCTTACCTCACTCTTCGCCTGGACTGGCGGCCAACCTTCGGCCTTCACCGGAACTCGATCTCCAACTCGCCCGCCACATAACTTCCGGCTTGCGCCGGATGTTACAGGCTTTGGCATTGCCGGTAACTCAGCCCTCGGCTTGCGCCGACTGCTGCGTTGCTCCGGCTAAGCTGGCGACCAGCCCGTTGCGTCAGCCCGGCATCGCGTCCTTCGGTTTTCGCCGGAGACCTTCGATACCCTGCCGCCGCCCGGTTCTGAGTCCTTCGCCTCAACCGCCGAACCCTCTCCAGCTTGCGCTGGATCAGTATCCCACAGCCTCGACGACGATCCACTCCCGGCTCATCGGAATCTCGTCTTCCCGCTTCTCCCGGCTTCCTCGTCTCGCAGCTTGCGCCGCTCCTCGCATCTTCCGGTTATCCCGGTTCAGCTCACTCGCGACTTGCGCCGCCAGTTACCTTCCCCAGCCAGACATCTTATGAAACCTTCGGCTTGCGCCGTCCGCGCCATCTCCTGTCTGTCAGGCGATCAGCCCTCACTCTCCGCCGTCAATCGCTTCATCCGGCTTGCGCCGCATGATCGGCCTCCGGTTTCCTTTGTGGCCTGATCCTTTCGGCCAAGTCTCCTGGCTAACTTCCGGCTTGCGCCCTCCGCCAGCCTCTCTCACTCAGCCGTCGATCCGTTCCCGATTACCTACGCGGTCATCAGTTGAAAGAGACAGTACGCCCGGCGAATCTGTGCATGCAAGTGCAAAAATCAGATTTATTTGTGGATATCACCAGGGTTGGTGCAACTTATTACCGGGAGTGAGCCGATGCACCAGAAACAGTGATTTTGCGCGTGTAAAACCTGTGGCAATCATCTGAAAATGTGCACCGAACGCGGGTCAAAATCCGATTCAGTTGGGAGTGGCGGCCTTTTCCTTTTCCAGCTCAGCGTGAATGGTGTGCCTGATGTCAGCTACCGTCTTCCATGCGTCGCATAGCTCGTCCGATATCTCCAGATCGAAGGCTTCTTCCATGGCCATGACGATCTCCACCACGTCGAGCGAGTCTGCACCAAGGTCTTCTTTGAGGCGCGCGGCAGGAACAACCTTCTTCTCCTCGACGCCGAGATGCTCGACGAGGATCTTGGTGATCTTCTCGTCGACGGTGAGCGGTGGCTGCGGTGGCTTTGCGGCATCCGATTGCTGCAGCGCGGGCAGACGAAGCGGGTGAGCGAGCAGACCGGCAGCAGCCAGCGCCGAGGTGCGGACGAGGAATCTGCGGCGATGGAAGAGCCTGGCGGTTGCGAGTGACCCGGAGCCCATGGCTTGCATAGCGGTGCCTCCTGGGTGCGCGTTGCTGCGTGTTGCTTTGAGGAATAGTGACGTGGATGGGGCAAAGAGTGACAGCCCGAAGGTAATTTATATTTTGCCGGGCTGGGCTCCACGGTTGCACAGAAACTGGGAAACCGTGAGGGTTCCGGCCGTAAGCACTTGAAATCAAAGAGACGGGGAAACTTCACAGTTTCACAGCCGCGGGTTGTTTGCCGCTTTGCGGGGTGGTCTTGCGCCGCTCTCCCTCGATCCTATTTTGCGCCGAAACGGAGTTACTTTCCGCAAGGCTTTCCCTCCGGGGATCACTGACTGCTCGTGGGCACGACTTATATGCGGCGGCGGATGACGTACCTTGTCTTTTAGCGGTTCGTTCTTCCACAATCACCTGTCCGCTTCCAGTTGAGTTTCCGTTACTACGCCATAGGACGGCCGGATTAAGATGTTGCCCTCCCACCCTTGACGCGATGCAGCTGCGTCAAGGGTGGGGCACCCGCGGTTGTGGTAGAACGGGCGATGAAGGACCGAGAAAACCTAATTGTGATGGGGTTGGCGGCGTGCTTTCCCAGGTCTTCCGCCGCGGCGGACGAGACCTGGGGCACCCTTGTCTTGTGACCCAGTTTGCATCTTCAAGACCTGGGCCACCCGCCAGGGCCGGATCAATCACTACGCATGCACCACGCCTTTGGCCAGCATCTGCTTAATGCCGCGGATGGCCTGTCTTGTGCGCTCTTCGTTCTCGATCAGGGCGAATCGTACGTGGCCGTCGCCGTAGTCGCCGAAGCCGATGCCGGGGGAGACGGCGACCTTGGCCTCGGTGAGCAGCAGCTTCGAGAACTCGAGAGACTTGAGATCGCGGTAGGGCTCGGGGATGCGGGCCCAGACGAACATGGTGGCCCTGGGACTGGGCACCTGCCAACCGGCGCGGTTGAGGCCCTCGATCAAAACGTCGCGGCGCTTGCAATAGGTTGCGCAGATCTGGCTGACGCACTCCTGCGGACCTTCGAGGGCATGGATGGCGGCGACCTGGATGGGCGTGAAGGTGCCGTAATCAAAGTAACTCTTGAGCCGGGCGAGCGCGCCCACCAGGTGGGAGTTGCCCACCATGAAGCCGACGCGCCAGCCGGGCATGTTGTAGCTCTTGGACAGGGTGAAGAACTCGACGGCGACGTCTTTGGCGCCGGGGACCTCAAGGACGCTGGGCGGCTTGTAGCCGTCGAAGGCGATGTCGGCGTAGGCGAGGTCGTGGATGAGATGGAAGCCGTACTCGCGGGCCATCTCGACGAGGCGGGCGAGAAACGGCAGCTCGACACACTCGGTGGTGGGATTCGAAGGGAAGTTGACGATGAGCGCCTTGGGCCGCGGGGTCATGCGTGGGATGAGCTGCTCGAGCTCGGCCAGGAAATCTTCCTGGTTGTGGACGGGCACGCTGACCACGTGCGCGCCGGCGATGACCGGGCCGTAAATATGAATAGGATAGCTGGGGTTGGGGACGACGACCGTGTCGTGCGAGTCGAGAATGGCCAGGCAGAGATGGGC
This sequence comes from Acidobacteriaceae bacterium, assembly GCA_030038195.1. Classification (GTDB taxonomy): domain Bacteria; phylum Acidobacteriota; class Terriglobia; order Terriglobales; family Acidobacteriaceae; genus Telmatobacter. Next base: position 34,540 of record JASHPJ010000144.1, on the reverse strand, counting down.
GATGCCCTCCTTGGAGCCGATGGTGACGATGGCCTCGGACTCGGGATCGAGATCGACGTTGTAGCGGGTCTTGTACCACGAGCAGATGGACTTGCGCAGGCGCGGCAGGCCTTTCGAAACCGAGTAGCGATGGGTGACGGGCTTGAGTGCTGCCTCGATCATCTTGTCGACGATATGCTTGGGCGTGGCGCCGTCGGGATTGCCCATGCCGAAGTCGATGATGTCTTCCCCGTGGCGGCGCGCGGAGACCTTCATCTCGCCTGTGATGTTGAAGACGTAAGGGGGCAGGCGTTGAATGCGCGAAAACTCGTTCATGATGACTCCAGTGTAATGGCGTTGCCAATGCGGCAACGAAAGGTTTGGGGCGCGAGGACCCTGAACCGGAAACAGCTTGTGCAATGCAGGAATGAGGCGGAACTGGATTCAGGCGGCCGAAGCCGCCGCGGCAGCGCGGGCTGCGGCTGCGATAGGAAGTGCGGGATGGAGTGAACTTTGCACTGAAGCGATTATAGCGTGTCGGGCGGAAAGGCGGCGTGGATGCCGCCGTTCCAGCCAACCGGGACCTTGAATTCGGGCGGGGATCTGACTTGACTCCCGATGTATTTCGATATATCTTAAGATATATCTTTGATAGATCGGAGAACAAGACGATGTTTGAACACTGGAGAGAGATGCGCGAGGATTTCGAGCGGCATCCCGGATGCCGGCACCGGCATGGCGGCTTTGGACGCCACTGGGAGGGATTCGAGCGGGGATTTGGCGGCGGCCTGCGCGAACGCTTTTTTGACAGCGGGCACCTGCGGCTGGTGATTCTGCAGCATATTGCGGAGAAACCGAGCTATGGCTACGAGATCATCAAGGCCATTGAGGAGCGGCTGTCCGGGGCGTATGCGCCCAGCCCAGGGGTGGTGTATCCCACGCTGACGCTGCTGGAAGAGGAGGGCCTGGCGGCGGTGGTTTCCACCGAGGGCAATCGCAAGCTCTACGCGGCCACCGAGCAGGGTAAGGAGTATCTGAAGGCCAACAAAGCGCATCTGAAGGCTATCTTTGGCCGGATTGAGGAAGCCGGCCGGGCCTTCGGGCGGGGGCGGTCGCCGCAGGTGAAGCGGGCGATCATGAACCTGAGATACGCGCTGAAGATGCGGCTGAGCCGCGGCGATCTGAACCAGGAACAGGTGAGCAAGATTGCCGAGGCCATCGACGCAGCAGCACGGGTGATCGACGAGGTTTAAAAGCGTTGACGAAACAGGAAGCATTTCCGCAGAGCCTGCAGGCCCGATGATTTTGCGGGGCGTACCCTTCAAGAACGAGGCCCTTATCACCAGCCTGGGCAATTTCCCTGGAAGGAAAAGCCACTCATCCTCTCGCATTCTGTTACGAGCAGGATCGAAAACGCTGAAGCGGAGGAACGCGACGATGGAGCCAATGTTGACAGACGCTGGCCGGGCTCCGGAGGAGATGGAATTGCTGGAGGCGCGGCAGGAGGGCTTGCTGCAGTTGATTGGCGAGCTGCTCAGAAAGAATGAAGAACTGCGGATGAAGGTAGCGCGGCTGGAGGAACTGGGCCGCCGCTGCCCGGCTGAGAACGCGGCTGCAGAGGCTTGACGGAAAAATGCGCCGTCCTGCGGAAGCCCGAAGCTGCTTTCACTGCTGGCGGGCGGAGGAAGCGGCCTGCTGCCTGGCTTTATCTTCCGCGCGCGCCTTGGCGTCGAGGCCATGGGTGGGATCTTTGTGGAAGAGCTTGCGCGAGATGTCGGGCCAGAACTCCTGCAGGACTCCGCCAAAGGTGCCCTCTGCGGTGACGGTCATGCCATCGGTGATGGTGTGCGTCCAGCCGCCATGGTTGGGGTAGTAGAGGTTGGAGATCGCGCCGGAGATGATATTGCCGCCTACATTGGAATAGTTGGGTTCCCATTTGCCGGTGTGGTCGTGCTTGCAGATGACGCTGGTGGCTACGGCGTAGAAGAAGCGGTGGTGAAAGCTGCCATGGCCGAGGCGGAAGTAGCGCGGGTCCTGGTGCAACAGCGCGGGCAGAAAGCCGTTGCCGATCATGGCGCCGTCGAATGCGTCCAGGTAGGCCGCGCCGGCACGCTCCACGTAACCGGAAGGTCCCCAGCCGAATCCGGGGTTGTCGTCTTCGGCTTCGCCCAGTCCGGAGACGATCATGGCGATGCCGAAGGTGTAGGGGTCAATCTGGCTGCGGAAAGCGAGGCGAATCTTCTGCCCCGGCGAGAGCGTGGCCGCATTACTGATGTAAGAGACGTTGAAAGACGGCACGATGCCCGCCATGCGCTGCTTTTCCTGGGCCTTCATCTGCTGTTCGGCTTTCTCGTGCTCGCTCTGCTGGCTGTCCTGCGCGTTGCCTGTGGAAGTCTGTGGCGTGGGTGCGTCGGGAATGGCTGCGGCTGTGGGAGGAGCCGAATCAGGCGTGGTCGAGGCGACGCAACGCATGGAGAAGCACAGGGCCACCGAGGCGATCAGGGGAAGATAGCAATTGCGCAATTGCATGTAATCACCACAGTACAGCCTCAGCGCACGCATCGGGTGGATTCGCTGAAAAATCTGGCGTGATCGGCGCGAAGATTCTGCTTACTAAGACGCGCAGCCGGGCGGAAATGACGCAACCGGCCGGCGGCGGCGGACGCAGACGTTGGCTACAGCAATTTTCCAGTTCACGGGCCAAAGTCAGAAGCATGTAAGGCACCTTTGTCTTGAGATCTGGTTGCATCCATGCCGATTCGTCTTTGGAGCTGTTTTGCGGCACGGTTGCAGGGGGCACTCGTTTTTCGATCCGCGCCTGTTTCTTGCATAGACGATCAGGGATGGCGATGCAGTACGTGAACCGCGATATCGGGCCAGAATTCGCGGAAAGTGTTGGTGGCAGCGTCGCGCAGGATGGCGTAGCCGTACTTTGCCGCCAGTGCGCCGGCGGTGCGGTCGGAGCTGGGATAGTAGGTGGTGGAGATGCCCTGCGCGATGCCGCGGCCGAGGAGCTCCGCGCCGTTGATGGTGTTGTGACCGTGGTAGTCCGGCGTAATCAGCACGCGTGTGGAGGAGTAGAGAGCGCGTTTCCAGATTTTGCCGGAGCCGCGTGCGTAGTAGCGTTCATCCTCGTGCATGACGGTGGGCAGCGCGAAGATGACCCAATAATTCCCGTCGGTCTTGTCCACGAAGCCGCGCCAGTAGTAGCGCCCGAAGCCGGACACGCCCTTGCCAAGCTGCTTGTGCGCGTCGCTGCCCTCGGCAAGGAGCGAAGTGAGGCCGACGAACACGAAAGAGGAGTAGTCGAAGCTGTTCTGGGTGGCGATCTTGAAGGCCTGCTTCGGCGTGGGCGGCGGCGGAATCGTGCCGGCGCTGACGGCGCGGTAATTGGGCATCAGGCCGAGGATGCGCTTGGGCTGCTGTCCGGCGTAGGAGTCCGGCGTCTTGCTCGACGGGTTCCGGTCTGCCTGGCTCGGCTGCGAAGCGGAACTGGAACCGGACTGCGGCGCCGGCGCGTCGGGCAGACTGACCGAGGCAAGCTCAACGGGAGCGTCAGGAGTTTGTGCGCGCGCAACCGGGGGCAGAAACACAGAAACGATTGCGCAGGATAGCGTCATGGCAATTGGCCTGAAAACAGAAACCACTCGATTCACCAGCTTTTGCAATAGGCAGGTTCCGCGACGCCGTTCGAGCCAGAGGAGTGACGGCTGGAGCTGCCGGGCCGGATCAACCTCGCGATTGCGGGGCTTCTCCGGAATGTCGGCATCGTTCAATGCGAGCGCCTGTTTCTATGTTAGACGCCGGGTGAGCGATGGAAGGCTGAAGAGCGCAGGCGGGCGCGTCCAGGCTGTGCCGGGCCTGGCATAAGATGTTGATAAGAAATCCAGTTACACAGAGAAGTCGATATGGCCGCGCTCGGGATCCGTGTGGACCAGACGGACGGTGACTTTGTCGCCCACGTCGAGGCCTTTGCCGCCCTGGACGACCATGCCTTCCACGGGCGGGGCGAGGGTGCGGATGAAGATGCCGTACTGGTTGACGCCGGTAACGATGGCCGGGTAGCTCTGGCCGATGTGCGGGTGAAGAACGACGGCGGCGATGCGCTTCTGCATGTCGCGCTCCACGTGGCGGGCGGCGTCTTCCATCTCAGTGCAGCGGGTGGCGATGGCGTCGAGCTGGGATTCGGAGTAGGGCTGCGGCCCGTGCGCGAGCCAGGCCTTGAGCAGCCGCTGGGTGACGACGTCCGGAAAGCGGCGGTTGGGGGCGGTGGAGTGGGTGTAGTCCTGCACGGCCAGGCCGAAGTGGCCGGGCGAAGGGTTGTTGGGCTTGACCAGCACGTACTCGCCGGGGCCCATGAGCTTGACGACGGCCAGAGATAGATCGGGAAAGTGGTCGGGATCTTTGCGGTGCTGCGCGAGCAGGAAATCGTTCAGCGCCTTCGAGTCGGGGTCGGCGGGCAGGGTTGCGCCCAGGCCGGCGGCCAGCTCGACGATGCGGCTCCATCGCTTGGGCGTGCGCACGATGCGGCGGATGGAGGCGACGCCGGCGTCCTGAAAAGTGCGCGCGATGACACCGTTGGCAGCCACCATGAACTCCTCAATGAGCGAGGTGGCGCGGTTTTTTTCGAGACGCGTAATCTCAACCGCCTCATCTTCGAGCATCACGGGGCGGGTTTCGATGGTTTCGAGATCGAGCGCACCATGCTGAAAGCGGTTGCAAACCAGCCACTGAGCAGCCTTGTCCTGCAGGTGGAGCTGCGCGGCCAGGTCGGCACTGGCGGCTACCTTGGGCGGCGCGGATGCTTTGCCCTCGAGCCACGCGCCCACGCCGGGGTAGGCGAGCTGCGCGTGGTTGCGCACCAGCGCGCGGTAAACCTTGCCATCGCTTGCCGCTCCGCAGGATGCGACGACGAATTCGATCACCACGGCGGCGCGGTCCTGGTTCTCGTTGAGCGAGGTAGCGCCCTCCGAAAGCTCCACGGGCAGCATGGGGAAGACTTTCACGCCGGTATAGACCGAGGTGGTTTCGGACTGCGCGTGGGCGTCGATGACCGAGCCGTGGTGGACGCGAAAGTCGACGTCGGCCACGCCTACCAGGACGCGGATGCGGCCGTCGGCAAGCGGCTCAGCCCATTCGATCTGGTCGAGGTCCTTCGAGGTGTCGTTGTCGATGGAGGACCAGGGCAGGGCGCGCAGATCGTGGATGTCCGGGCCGGAGGGCAGATCGGTCCGGGCCTGGATGGCGGCCAGCTCTCCGGCTGCGGCGGCGGGGAAATCGGGCTGGAAGCCGCGCTCGATCATGATCGTGCGCGCGGCGGCTACCAAGTTGAAATGAAAAGGGTGGCCGTTGTGGTGAGGCTGGTCGAAGTGATTGGGGTGGTTGGTGTGATTGGGCTGGTGGTTGTGGTTGGAGTGCATCGAGGCCCTGCTCCTGGGGCAACATGCAAGGCTATCATCCGAGGCCGGGCTGGCGGCTGGATGCAGCGAATTCCCGCTCCCTGCGAGCGGGCTGGCGAGTCAAAAGAGATATGATTTTTTAAGGACCGGCCTCTGCGGGCTGGAGTTCAGGACGTTTATGAAGCGCCTTATTCCCTGTTTTTCTGCGATACTTTTCTCCTGCTGCACCGTCATGGCACAAACCGCGGGATCCGCTCCGACCGCGACGGCGGCTGCACCCGCTGTTACCTCGACCGAATCCACTACCGTGGCCCAGTTTCAGAAGCTTGAAGACGCCTGGTCCAACGCCGTGAACCGGCACGACCAGTACGGGCTGGAGCTGGTGCTTTCGCCGCTGCTGGTGGACGTGTCAGCGCGTGGAGACGTGACCACCCGGAACCAGCAGGTGGCCCAGGCGATCAGTAGCGACGACAAGACGCTCAACTTGGCGCAGAAGGTGATCACGGTACGCATGCTGGGCGATGTGGCGGTGGTGAACGGAACCTATACGCTGCATCACCGGCTGAACGCGCAGACGGTGGACGACAAGGGCGTGTTTACGCACGTCTTTGAGCGGGTGCGCGGCGGCTGGCTGTGCGTGAACTCGCAGCGGACCCTGCTGCGGACGGACTCAGCCGGCAAAGCGAAGGAAAAAGACAGGAAGCAGTCCACGGCCCAGGAGCCATTCCACATTCCGCTCTTCTCAAAGAGCGACAAGAGCAGCGACCAGTAAGCCCGCCCGTACAAAGCATGCGCCTCGCAACGGTGCTCCGCGCGGATTTTGAGTCCGCTGCGTCTTCGCATAACAATCGTATTTTCTGTTGGATAGACGTGACGCGCTGGAAACTGTGTAAGAAAATGTGTAAATTCCGACTTTTTTACAAGAATCAGTCTTGGCCCCTGACTGATTACCGTGGGAATCTGTTGCATTGGTTTTTGAGGAAGGCAAAGGGCTGGATTGATCTGGTGGCTTGAGTGGGACTTGAACCCACACGGGATTGCTCCCAATGGTTTTTGAGACCACCGCGTATGCCGATTCCGCCATCAAGCCAACATCTCTATTAGACCATACAAAAGGCTGATCCAAAGACGAGCCTGCTGTGGCCGCCAATTTCACCACTCAGCCACGATCAAGATTGTACCGTTGCGGGTCAGAAACTCGACGGCAGGGTTATGCTGCAATTTCCGGTTTGCTGGTCGTACGATCGGAGCGTACCAAGATCAAATCGGGATCTTACAATTTCAGTTCAACGAACCACGTGGAAAGTGCGTTTCCAGCGCGTGTCTGGGAAGAAATGCACCAGAACGTGGCCGATCCACGCCAGTTTGTGACCGAATCCTGTTTGTTCAAGTTGTCCATCTGCGGCCTTGAACGACCAATAGTTGAAGAGAGGCCGGCCAATTATGTTGGCGCGTGGCACGAAGCCCCAGTAGCGCGAGTCCAGGCTGTCGTGCCGGTTGTCGCCCATCATGAAATACATGCCGGGCGGAACCACTAGGTCGCCGTCCTGGATATAACTCGAGAAGTTTACGGCCCACGACTCTGTTGACCCAGGCACCTCGGCTGGAGGTACTGCGGGGAAATCGTCGAGGAACTTGTTGAAGTTATCCGTCGTCGTCGGCTGCGCAAATCCTACAGGCTGTGCGACACCATTAACAATCACGATGCCGTTGCGTAGATGAATATGATCGCCCGGTACGCCAATCAATCTCTTCACTAGGGGAATGTACTTCGGTGTCCCATCGGCGTCTGTCGGATCAATACCAGGCTGATAAACGGGCTTGATGAACACCACTATATCGCCTCGCCTCGGCTCGCGATACCTTATTAGCGGCATCCACGAAGCGGGCGGCATTAGCGTGATCTGGTCGACGACTAGGTGATCGCCTACAAGCAACGTGTTCTCCATCGAACCTGACGGAATGACGTAGTTCTGAGCTAAGAAGGTCAGAATGAACAGGCCCACCACCAGAACTGAGCAGATGCTTGCCAGTGCCTCCAAAGGAGTCTCTTCCCGATTGATGTTGGCGGAAGCTGCGGGCTTCGCTGAGGCAGGAGAAATCTTCGTCGCTGGACTCATCCAAAGGCTCCTCAGGAAGGCTGGCGAGCCCCCAGGGCGTTCGCAGCGGTCACTTCAAAAAGAATGATTTTATGCACGTCGACTGTCGTCGAGTCTGCGTCTTGACCAGAGTCTATCAAATCCCTGTGCAACGTAGAATTCTCCAGATGATTCGGCGGGTGAGCGGTTAGTTGGCTATCCGGAAACTCCACCACTACCGACGACAGCATCTCGTTTATCCAACGCCTAGCCCCTGCGAGATTTCCATGCCCACCTCTTGCGGCTCGATTTTCTGTGCTGCTATTGACTGCTGCTGAATCGCGGTCGGATTCGACACGTCCGTCTCTCGCTCGGAATCGCGTTGCTTGACACCCCTATTTTTCTAGGTATATTCTGCCCGCGTCGTCGCTTGCGGGAGATAGGTGCGTATGGCGAGAAATGATCTTCTGGGTTCCCTCGGTTTTCTAGTTCTCAAAACGCTCTCTCAGGCGGGCCCCCTCCATGGGTACGGAATTGTCCTCCACATCCAGAGAGCATCGGATGAATTATTGCGTGTTGAGGAGGGTTCTCTCTATCCGGCCCTGCACCGCATGGAACAGAGCGGATGGATCAGTTCGGAATGGACACTGACGGAGACGAACAGAAAAGCGAAGTATTACAAGCTGACCGCCCTCGGGAAAAAGGAATTGCAGGCAGCAGAAAAAAGTTTCGAACAGCTGGTAAAAGGCGTGCAGGCGATGCTGCGGTACGCCTGAGGGATTCTATGTCACTCGTCCATCGCATCCTGAATCTGTTTTCTCACTCCAATGTGGATCGCGAAATCGAAGCAGAGCTGAGGTCCCACGTCGAAATGCGAACTGCAGACAATGTAGCGTCCGGCATGTCGGCGGGTGCAGCGCGTCGTGACGCTTTACTTCGCTTTGGCAACCCGACCGTAATGAAGGAACGAATCTTCGCCGTGGATGCCGCGCTCACGCTTAAGAGTATCGGCATGGACTTACGGTATGCGTTCCGTCGGCTCACCAAATCACCCGGATTTACCGTAACTACCGTTTTGACATTCGCTCTCGGCATCGGCGCGACGACAGCGATCTTCAGCGCGGCCTACGCGCTGCTGCTCCGATCATTGCCCTTTCAGCACGCTGATCGCATCATCGGTGTCTATGAGACACATCCCCAGATTGTTGGCGGCGCTGAGGTCAACTTTCTGGACTATCAGGACTGGCTAAGACAGCAGACGAGCTTCGAGCAGATGGCCGCATATTCCGTCGCCGGGTCAGAGGCGGGCTCAGATACCATGTCGCTGGTTATGGGAGATCATGGGGAACAGGTCCGCGCGGTTCTCGCATCCAGCAATCTTTTTTCGCTTCTCGGCGTGTCACCCCTTATGGGCCGCACGTTTGTGGAACAGGATGACACCCCGAACGCAAATCATGTCGTTGTGCTCAGCGCCGAAGCCTGGCAACGCTACTTTGGGGGCGATCACGGTATCCTTGGCCGCACTATCGATCTAAATGGCGTTAGCTTCACCGTGATCGGCGTGCTGCGGCCCGGAGCCGCCTATCCTGCGACCGGTGAATTCTGGATGCCGCTCTCGTTGATGGACAAAGAGTCGCAGACCCGGCGTGTTGGGCACACGCTGGATGTTCTGGGACGGCTCAAGCCTGGTGTCGATTTAGCAGAGGCCCGAGCCGATATGCAGACCATTGCGGCGAGACTTGCGCAGGCATACCCAGCCACAAACAGAAACATCGGCGTGCTGCTGACTCCGCTACGTGAGCAGCTTGTACGCTCGCTACGGCCTGCCATTCTCACACTTCTGGGCTGTGTCGTACTGGTTTTGTGTATCGCCTGCGCCAATGTGGCGAATCTTCTGGTGGTACGCTCGGCTGCTCACGCTCGCGAAACCGCCGTTCGGCAGGCTCTTGGAGCAAGCCGCCTCCGTCTGCTGTCTCAATACTTCTCCGAAACCCTGATTCTGTGTCTGCTGGGAGGTCTGCTGGGGACGGGATTCGCCGCGCTGACTCTTCCGCTCCTGCGGGTGGCGTTTGCACATACCGCAGGAGCGGACCCATCGTTGATCCAATCGGTTGAGCTTAATCTTCCTGTCTTGTTGGTGGCAGCAGGCGTCTGTCTGTCCACGGCCTTTTTCTTCGCGCTGTTGCCAACGAGGAAGAGACAAAACGGATTAGCTGATTCGCTCCGCCCCAGCGACCGCAGCGGTACAGGCCGACGAAGCTGGAGCAGCCGTGCGCTCATCTCCACAGAAATCGCAATTGCCATTGTTGTGCTCTTTTTGGGATCGCTGTTGATCCGAAGCTTCCAAAAGCTGATCCGGGTCGATCCGGGCTTCCGTACCGATCACCTGCTCAGCATTGAGATCACACTGCCGCAACCTCGCTATCAGTATGGGACCCCGGCAACGAATCACTTCTACGAGAGATTGATAGACAAGCTGACGCAATCGCCAGGTATTGTGTCAGCGGGAACCACCATTGCCCTTCCGTTCCAGGCATCCCATGCGATGACGCGATTTCTCATCGCCGGTGAACCTGCCCGTGCTCCAGGAGCCTTACCAATGGAACAGATTCGCGAGGTCAGTCCGGAATTCTTCCAGGCGATGGGACTCGGACTGGAACAGGGCAGAGTCTTCGAACGGAAAGACGTCGAAAACAGCTCGAATCTGATCATCGTCAATCAGGCGTTTGCGCGGCGTTATCTCTCGGGTAAAAACCCGCTTACTTCAAGCATCCTGATGAATGTCCTTAGCCCGCATCCAGAGAAGATGCCTGTGATCGGAGTGGTTTCGAACGCTCACGATCTGGGGGTCGGGACCGAGGCTGAGCCTGTACTTTATTTTCCTGGCTTTGACGTGCATGCGGTGCTTCTCATTCGTACGAATATCGACCCCATGAGCGTAGTCTCGGAAGTGCGCAAGGCGGTGAGAGACCTTGATCCGACTCAGCCGATCTATCACGTTGAAACCATCGACGAGGTGCTTTCCGACTCCCTGGCCCGGCAAAGGATGGTCGCTGTTTTGCTCGGCATCTTTGCATTGTTCGCACTGACGCTTGCAGCCATCGGCATCTATGGTGTTGTCGCTTATTCTGTCACCCAGCGTACGCGCGAGATTGGCGTGCGGATGGCGGTTGGTTCGAGCCGGGCAAATATCCTGCTTCTAATGCTGCGCGATGCTGCTTCCTTTACAGGCATCGGAGTCCTCGCGGGACTGGTCGCTGCTTTCGCAGGCGCCCATCTGGCAAGCACCCTTCTTTTCCGGATCAGCAGTGCCGACCCGATTTCCATTTGCATATCCGTGTCAGCTCTGTTGATCGTTGCCATGCTAGCCGCTGTTGTTCCCGCCAGTCGTGCGGCCTCCATCAACCCGGTGGAAGCCTTGCGAGCGGAGTGAATGACCGCCCAACAGCCTGGATTGACGCTAAATCGCCAACGCACTCGATAACCATGGGAACCTACCCTTGGCCTGCTCAATCTCGTTCTGGCTGCCCAAACTCTGTCCGTCAATCTTCCCGTTACAAACGATCATTCCTCAGCCCACGCTCAAGCCTTGCGTGACTTAAATGCTCACCGATTGCGGCTCGATTTTCTGTGCTGCTACTGGCTCTTGCTGGATCGCGGTCGGGTGCGACACGTCGCGGCTCAGCTCGTATCCCAGCGCCTTCGCGTCGTTTGCGTACATCTGCAAGTCAAATTGAGCGCATGACAAGCGTCTCGCCAGGTCGCGCCAATTTAGTGAGATTCGGACTCGGCATGCTGACCAAAGTCGCGGATTATTTCTGCCGTGTCAGGAAGCACCCCGAGCTGTTGAAAAAGTCCGAGAGATTCCACCAGAACCCAGTCTTCGACGATCTTGCCCCGTCCGATGCGATGCACCGTGAACATCCGAATTTCCACCTTCTTGCCGCTCGGAGGAATTCCCAGCCACGCCGTCTGGTGCGTGCCCTCCATCAACAGTTGCATCACCACACGGTCGCCTTCACTCAGCATTTGCTCAATGTTGAAACGAAGATCGGGAAAGCTAACGATCCAGCCCGCGATATGCTCCTTAATCGCATCTGGGCCACGGGGCACCGCATCGGCTGGCGCACCCGACCGTAGCTGGTGGGTCACACAATCGTCAGCGAAGATTTCATCTGCCACGTCGAACTGGCGTTTGTTCCACAACTCCTCCACAAACCTGCCGACCAGACGTCTTGGATCATCCATAGCACTCATTCCCCACACATTAAATCATCTTGCAAGCCGTGAGTTATTTGACCCTGTTGCCGCGCGTAGGCCGCCGCTGCGAATGGCTATCGGCGGCAGATCAATCAATTTCACAAGAGATCGCCCAAGCATTCGATAATCACGAGGCCATGACCTTGGCCAGCCCAATCTCGTACTGCTTGCCAAACCCCTGTCAAGCCGCTGGAAACCATTCCTTAGCCCACGCTCAAGCCTTGTACGGCTTGTATACTTTCCGATTGCGGCTCGATTTTCTGTGCTGCTACTGGCTCTTGCTGGATCGTGGTCAGGTGCGAGACGTCGCGGCTCAGCTCGTATCCCAGCGCCTTCGCGTCGTTTGTGTACATCTGCACGTCAAACTGAGCGCGCGACACTGAAACATAGGCCATACGGCTGTTCACGAGTCCCTATCTCCCGGCCTGTGCAAAATATGCGATTGTATCGTATACCTTGCGTATATGGATTTCGCGCGATGTTGAGGACTGCCTGAAGCGCTCTGCGAAGACCAGGCCCGTGATCGTCCTGACCGGAGCCAGACAAATCGGCAAGACTTCCACCTTCCTGCATCTCTTTTCGGATTACGGATTTGTGTCTCTCGATCTTCCCATCGAAGCCGAGCAGGCTGAAAAGGAGCCGGAGCGCTTTCTCCTGTGCCATCCACCCCCGTGATCATCGACGAAGTGCAATACGCTCCCGGCCTATTTCGGCGCCTGAGAGTTGCATCCTTCTCAACCTGTGTCGCATTTATCATTAAGTTGAAAGCGGCGCCATGTCCCTGCCCACCGCAACTCCAGTCATCCCAGAGGAATTCGAGCCACCCGCCGCAGCGCCCGCTGCGGCCAGGGCCGCGGTGAACATTCTGGCGGCGGTCAGCGTGTGTCATCTGCTGAACGACATGATCCAGTCGCTGCTGCCCTCCATCTACCCGATCCTGAAAACCTCTTTTCACCTGGATTTCGGGCAGATCGGCCTGATCACGCTGGTCTACCAGATCGTCGCCAGCCTGCTGCAGCCGTTCATCGGCCTCTATACTGACCGCCGGCCTATGCCGTACGCGCTCGCGGTGGGAATGTGCTTTACCCTGACGGGGATCCTGTTGCTGGCTACGGCGTCCACGTTCCGGTTCCTGCTGCTAGCCGCGGCGGTGGTGGGCACGGGCTCGGCGGTCTTCCATCCCGAGTCTTCGCGCATTGCCCGCCTTGCCTCGGGAGGCCAGCATGGATTCGCGCAGTCGTTTTTCCAGGTTGGCGGCAATGCCGGCTCAGCCATCGGTCCGCTGCTGGCCGCGCTGATCGTGCTGCCGCTGGGCCTGCACAGCGTCTCCTGGTTCGCCATCGCAGCCCTTGCAGGCATCGTGGTGCTGATCGGCGTGGGGCGCTGGCGCTCGCATCACCTGGCTCGCGTAACCCGAAGCCGCGCGCAAGCCGAGCCCGCGCTGAACCTGTCGCGCGGCTCGGTGGCGCGCGCCATCGCGGTGCTCACCGCGCTGGTCTTTTCGAAGTATTTTTACCTGGCCAGCATGACCGGGTACTTCACCTTCTATCTCATCACCCGCTTTCATGTCTCCGTGCGCAGCTCGCAACTGCACCTGTTCATCTTCCTGGGCTCGGTGGCGGCAGGCACGTTTTTAGGCGGTCCGATCGGCGATCGCATCGGCCCGCGCTATGTCATCTGGGTGTCGATCCTCGGCGTGCTGCCGTTCACGCTGATGCTGCCGCACGCAAACCTGTTCTGGACCGGAATCCTCTCGGCGGTCATCGGCTTCGTGCTGGCGTCGGCATTTTCCGCCATCGTGGTGTACGCGCAGGAGTTGATGCCGGGCCGCGTGGGGCTGGTGTCGGGCATCTTCTTCGGGCTGGCCTTTGGCATGGGCGGCATTGGCGCGGCCGTTCTGGGACGCATCGCCGACCTCACCAGCATCGTGTTTGTCTACCAGCTTTGCGCCTGGCTGCCGGCCATCGGCCTGCTTACGGGCTTGCTGCCGAAGCTGCACAAGGCTAGCTAGCCAATGTCTTTGCGTCCCGCGCCTCGCCCTGCATCTTGCCCTGTATTTTGATGGCCACGTGCACCAGGCTCAACGCGGCGGGCGTGACACCGGGGATGCGGCTGGCCTGGCCGATGGTACCGGGGCGGACGCGCTCCAGCTTCTCGCGCATCTCGCGGGAGAGGCCGCTGATGGCGCTGTATTCGAGCCAGCCGGGAATCTGCACCGATTCGGCGGCCTTGAGCTTTTCGATGGACTTTCTCTGCTGGTCGAGATAGCCGGCGAACTTGATCTCAGTTTCGACGGCGCGGGCTTCGTTGCGGAGAGTGGCGCGAACTATTGAGCCGGGTGACAGCGTGGACGCTGCCACGACAGCCGGGCTGGAGCCCGGCGCTCCGTCTTCTGCCCAGCTTGCTAGCTGTGGATCGTTGACGAGATCTTCACACAAAACAGGGAGCAGAGATTCGATGGTGATCTCGGGGCGCTTGAGGAGCTGTGCCCAGGTCTGGCCGGCGGTCGCGGCCAGGCCGGCGAGGCCGGCGCGCTCCAGTTTTTCCGGAGTAATCTTGCTGGTGGTCAGCAGACGGGCGAGCGCCGCCATGCGCGCCTGCTTCTGTTCGTATTCGGCCCAGGCTTGGTCGTTGATGAGGCCCAGGCGGCGGCCGTGGGGGGTGAGCCGGCGGTCGGCGTTGTCGATGCGCAGGTGCAGGCGGAACTCGGCCCGCGAGGTGAACATGCGGTAGGGCTCATTTGTTCCCTTGGAGATCAGGTCGTCGATCAGGATGCCGGTGTAACCCTCGCTGCGGTCCATGGTGAAGGGCGGCTGGCCCTTGAGCCAGAGCGCGGCGTTGATGCCGGCCATGATGCCCTGGCAGGCGGCTTCTTCATAACCACTGGTCCCGTTGATCTGGCCGGCCAGGTACAGGCCCTCCATGGATTTGACGCCCAGGGTGCGGTCCAGCTCGGTGGCGTCCACGCTGTCGTACTCGATGGCGTAGCCGGGGCGCAGCATCTCGGCATCTTCCAGGCCGGGGATGGAGTGGACGATCTGCCACTGCACCTCCATGGGCAGCGAGGTGGACATGCCGTTGACGTAGACCTCGTGGGTGTTCAGGCCCTCCGGCTCCAGAAAGAACTGGTGCTGGGTCTTGTCGGGAAACTTCACGATCTTGTCTTCGATGGACGGGCAGTAGCGCGGCCCGATGCCCTCAATGCGACCCGAGTACATGGCCGAGCGGTGCACGTTCTCGCGGATCAGGCGCAGCGTCTCGGGCGTGGTAAAAGCAATGTGACAGCTCACCTGCGGCTGGACGATTTTTTTAGTCCGGAAGCTGAAGGGTGTGGGGTCCGCGTCGCCGGGCTGCTCTTCGAAGCGCTCCCAGTGGATGGTGCGGCCGTCCAGGCGCGGCGGCGTGCCGGTCTTGAGGCGGCAGGTTCGAAGGCCCAGAGCCCGGAGGGCTTCACCGAGCAGGACGCTGGCCGGCTCGCCGCTGCGGCCGGCGGGGTACTGCTCTTCGCCGCAGTGAATGAGGCCGTTGAGGAACGTGCCGGTGGTGATGATGGTGGCGCCGGCCAGCAGGTTGCGCCCATCGCGGAGCTTCAATCCCAGAACCCGGCGGCGTGGACGCGGCTCAATTCCGTTTCGCGCCGCCCCTCCGGGGCTGGACGCATTCAATGCCGGCTCGTTCCCAGGGTTCCACCCTGGGCTATTCTCGTGTTCTCCCTCCGGGAGAAGGGAGGACGGCGCCAAAGCATTGTCGGCGCCCTGGTTCTGGTCCCCGATTCCCGATCCCTGATCCCTGTCCTCAATCACCAGGTTCACGACCTCCGCCTGGCGGATGTGCAGGCCTGGCTGGGCTTCGAGCACTTCGCGCATCTTCACGCGGTAGAGTTGCTTGTCGCACTGGGCGCGCGGGCTCCAGACGGCCGGCCCGCGCGAAGAGTTGAGCAGGCGGAACTGGATGCCGACGGCGTCGGCGACCTCGCCCATGATGCCGCCCAGGGCATCGACCTCGCGCACCAGGTGGCCCTTGGCCACACCGCCGATAGCCGGATTGCAGCTCATCTGGGCGATCAGGTCGAGGTTCATGGTGATCAGCGCGGTCTTCAGGCCCATGCGCGCCGCGGCCATGGCCGCTTCGCACCCGGCGTGGCCGGCGCCGACCACGGCAACATCGTATTGTTCGGTGAAGGGCATCCAGAATCTATTTTACGGATTGTTTTTACGAATGGATCAGCCGCGTGACACCTTTGCATCACGGGCAGACCCGTGCTTTCCGCCTATAATCGGTCGCATCGACACAGGCCTGGAACTCTATGCAGTACTGCTCTTGCGGCGATCTGGTGGACGGCACGGGAATACGGTGCGCTGCGTGGATGCGGGCCTGTCGCGCGCCTTACAACCGATGATGTCCGTGGCCGGCGACGAAGATCATGAGGCGCAGCAGCAGGATGAGCACGGCGGCGATTGCAAAGAGCACGAGGAGCAGGCTCCGATTGCGCGGACTGGCCCTGCGCTTCATTGAAGTCCCTTTCCGCAAAAGCAGGAATACCCTTCGGCTTCAGCCGAAGGGTATTCACGTCGCAACCAATCCTGATCCCTGACCCCTGACAACTGCTTTTACGCCGTCACGGTTCGCGCCGGCTTCGATCCCCACAGGCCGTACCAGGCGATGTAGAGATAGCAGATCATGGGGATCACGAAGGCGTGCTGGATGCCTACGCGATCGGCGAGAGCGCCCAGCAGGTAGGGAATGACCGCGCCGCCGACGATCGCGGTCATGATCAGGCCGGAGCCTTTGCTGGTCATCGGTCCAAGGCCGACGATGCCCAGCGTGAAGATGTTCGGGAACATGATCGAGTTGAAGAAGCCGCACAACACCAGCGTCCAGATGGCCACGCTGCCGGCGGTGAACATCGACACGGCAATCAGCAGGGTACCGGCGAATCCGAAGATGCCGAGCAGCTTGCCCGACTTGACCTTGGTGAGAATCCACGAGCCGAGCAGGCGACCGATCAGCGCGCCGAACCAGTAGAGCGATACCAGGAACGACGCCGTCTTGAGTGAGCTCATGCCCTGCTGCTTGAAGTAGTTCACGGCAATCGAGGCCAGACCCACTTCGACCCCCACGTACAGGAAGATGCCGAGCGCGCCCAGCACCGTGTGCCGGTAGCTCCAGATGCTGCGCTTGAGCAGCGCGTCGCCTTCCTGGCCGGGGCGGAACTCCTGGCTGGCAGTGACCGGAGGCAGGTGAGAAAACGCAACGGCGAGGCCCAGGATCAGCAGGCCGCCGGCGATGGCGATGTAAGGGCCGCGCACGGTATCGGCAATGGCCGCCTGCGTCTCCACCTTGGCCGGATCGGCGAGGATAAAGGCGCCAGCCACCAGCGGAGCCAGGCTGCCGCCCAGGGAGTTGAGCGCCTGGGCCAGCGTGAGGCGGACCGGCGCACTGGACTCCGGTCCCAGGATCGCCACGTAAGGATTGGCCGACGTCTGCAGGGCGGTAATGCCCGCGCCCACAACGAACACGGCGGTCAGGAAGAGCGGAAAGCTGACCATCCTGGCGGCCGGAACAAACAGCAGGCAACCCACCACCTGGACGAACAGCGAAACCACCATGGTGCGCTTGTAGCCGATCAGCTCAATCAGCTTGGAGCTGGGCGAGGAGAAGACAAAGTAGGCCAGGAAGAAGGCCGACTCCGCCAGCATCGCCAAGCCATACGACAGGCTGAAGATGGAGCGCAGGTGCGGCACCAGCGCCATGTTCAGGTTGGTGATGAATCCGAAGACGAAGAACAGCGCGGTTACGGTGATGAACGGAACGGCGTATCCGGGCGAGGTGAGCGCTGAGGCCGGTCGTGCTTCTGTAGCCATAAAGTAGAGTTCTCCACTTCCTTCCGATTCGATTCGCGCCCGGGCGATGGGTTTTTTCTCTTTGGCGGCGAATCGAGCCCTTTGCGCTGAAGGCGCCTGGCCCAGCGAGGGTGTAGATCGTTACCATCGCGCGAAAACCGGCCTTCGGCTGCACACAACACTATACGGCAGACCCACCGGATGGAAAGTGACCGGGCGCAACCCTACCGGAGACGCATCGACTTCCGCTATGCTCATGGGAAAGCGAGGAAACCCGAGATGCCGATTGGGATGCTGGGCGGCGCGCGCACAAAGAAAGTGCTGGCTGCGCTGGAGGCCAACTGGCAGGCCGAGATGGAGGGGTGCCACACCTATAAAACTCTGGCCGATCGCGACACCGATCCAGTGCGCGCGCAGGTATTGCGTCACCTGGCGCAGGCGGAGAGCGAGCACGCTGCGCTGTGGGCCGAACGCATCAAGGAGCTGGGCGGTGCCGATCCGGTGTACGCGGGCAGCTCCGGCGGCGCGGCCGACTCGCTGGCCAGCCGGGCCGGCGGCATCCGCATGGCCCTGCGGCGGCTGGAGATCGAGGAGAGCCGCGACATTGCGCGCTATGGCGAGCAGCTCAAGGAGCTGGGCGACGAGGGCTCGATCGCCATTCTCGAGCACGTGGTCGAAGACGAGAAGGAACACTACCGCGAGCTGGGGTCGCTGCTGCGCGGCCATTATTCAGCGCCGGCGGGCGCACCCAGGATCGATCCCAAGGCGGTGCTGGACGAGTTGCTGGCCAAGCGCAGCCAGGGCCGCAGGCAGCCGGGCGCGTGGGTGGGCGACGCCATCTACGGCGTGAACGACGGCCTGGGCGCAATCTTCGGCATCGTCTCCGGCGTCTCCGGCGCAACGCTGGGCGACCCGGCGCAAACCAGCCACTACGTTCTGCTGGCCGGGCTCTCGGGCATGATCGCCTCGGCGCTTTCGATGGGCTCGGGCGCGTACCTGGCGGCCAAGAGCGAGCGCGAAATCTACATGGCGGAAGTGGAGCGCGAGCGCGAGGCCATCCGGATGAACGGACCCGAGGCGCGCGAGCTGCTTTCGCTCTACTACCAAGTAAAGGGACTGCCCGAAGAAGACGCCCTCCACATGGTGAACCACATCGCCAGCGATCCCGAGCAGCTATTGCGCGCGCTGACCAGCGAGCGGCTTGGCTCATCGGAGGAAGCGCTGTCGAACCCCATCGTCTCGGCCAGTTCGGGCGCGCTCTCGACGGCGGTGGGCGCCATCATTCCGGTGATTCCGTTCTTCTTCATGCAGGGAGTTCCGGCGGTGATCGCTGCCGCTATCGTCTCGCTGGCGGCGCACTTTGCCGTGGGCGCGGCCAAGAGCCTGGTCACGGTGCGCTCGTGGTGGGCGTCGGGACTGGAGATGACGGTGGTCGGCGCTCTTGAGGGTGCGGTGACCTATGGTATCGGCATCCTGCTGGGCAAGGGCGGCATGTAACACATGGACCGTCTTTGCAGCAGTTCTCCAGCTATCCCGGAAGCGATCCATGCCTTCGGCGCAATCATTGAGGTTCTCCGGACTCGCGCATTCCGGGAACAGGCGGCGATTGTAAGATAGAAGCCAAGGATCTTCCCCGTGCCCAACACGTCAGCTTCTGCAACCGCTTCCCGCCTGAGCCTGAGCGCGCTCGCGCCGGCAACCTTCCAGTCCGAGATTCGCGCCATGACCACCGAATGCGACCGCATCGGCGGCATCAACCTGGCGCAGGGCGTATGCGATACGCCGGTGCCCAAGGTGATCGAGAAAGCGGCCATCCGCGCCATCCGCGACGGGCAGAATATCTACACGCGCTGCGACGGCATTGCCCGGCTGCGCGAGGCGATTGCGGCCAAGCAGTTGCGCGACTACGGCCTGCGCTACGACGCGGAGCGCGAGGTGCTGGTGGCCTCGGGCGCCACCGCCGGCTATCACGCGGCGGTCATGGCGCTGCTCAATCCCGGCGACGAGGTGATTGTCTTCGAGCCGTTTTACGGCTACCACATCAACACGCTCAAGTCGCTGCGTGTGAACCCGGTGATCGTGGCGCTGGCCGAGCCGGACTGGCAGCTCGACGTGGACGCTCTGCGCGCGACCATCACGCCGCGCACCCGCGCCATCCTGCTGAACACGCCGGCGAACCCGAGCGGGAAGATCTTCAGACAGGCCGAGCTGGAAGAAGTTGCGGCGGCGTGCCGACAGCACGATCTGTTCCTGATCACCGACGAGATTTACGAGTACTTTGTCTACGACGGCGCGCGGCACATCTGCCCGGCCACGCTGCCCGGCATGCGCGAGCGCACCATCGTGATCTCGGGATTCAGCAAGACGTTTTCCATCACCGGCTGGCGCATCGGCTACGCCGTGGCCGACGCGCGCTGGATGCCGGCGATGGGCCACTTCCACGACCTGACCTATGTGTGCGCGCCGGCGCCGCTGCAGGTGGCTGCGGCAGTGGGGCTGGAGCAGCTTCCGCCCGGCTTTTATACGCAGATCGCGGCCGATCACCAGTCAAAACGCGAGCGGATGGTGAGCGCGCTGGTGGCCGCCGACATGGAGCCGTCCGTTCCTCCCGGAGCCTATTACGCGCTGGCGCGCGCCACGCGCCTGCCCGGCAAGACCGCGGCGCAGAAGGCGCGTCATCTGCTTGCCGTCAGCGGGGTTGCCGCTGTTGCCGGATCGGCGTTTTTCCGTCCCGGACGCGGCGAGGACCTGCTACGGTTCTGCTTCGCCAAGCAGGATGCGGACCTGGACGAGGCCTGCGAGCGCCTGCGCAAGTTGTAACGTGCAGCAGGTGGCATTGCGCCGCTCATTCAGCGACCTTTTTCCGCAAAAGTGCGTCACACTTGCAGGCGAAAGCCATGGAACCGATCCGGTCCCGGCCGGTGATGAGGAACGGAACCAGGCCTCCCGGCAGCGAGGGCTCGGCGTTTGGCAAGCAGATCTTCAGGCAACGGGCGGATGCGCGCCGCAGGCGGCTCCTGGATGGTGTCGGCGCTCGTTTTCGCGGTACTGGCGGCTTGCGCGGCGCCGGCGTGGGCCGGTCCGGCCGAGGGAGCGGAAGCGGTTGCAGCGCTACCCGATGCGCCCAAGGCCCAGAATGCGCCTCCAGCGCCACCGAATCCCTGCGACGTGAGAAATGCGGGCGCAAGCATGGCAGCGTCGGCTGCCATCCAGGCGGCCGCAGCCGCTCGCGGGGATGCAACTGCGGTCAACCCGAAGGTGGTGGATACGGTGGTCTGCGTTCCGCACCTGCCTATCATCAACTGGTACGCGCGGTTCCTGACCGGTCCGCAGGTGAAGGCGCTCACTCCGCTTGAGAAGGCGCACCTGGCGGCGCGGAACCTGGTGGATCCCTTCAACCTGCTCACCATCTTTGGCGAGGCCGGTATCGCTGTGGCCGCCGACTCGCACTCCCCTTACGGGCCGGGCATGGCGGGCTTTGGCCGGGATGCGGGCGTGAGCTTTACCCAGGACATGACCGGCGAATTTGTCGGCACCTTCCTGATTCCGTCGATTGTGCACCAGGACCCGCATTACCACCGCATGCCCAGAGCCTCGATTAAGCGCCGCATCGCTCACGCCATCTACCAGGTTGCCTGGACGCAGGGCGACAACGGCAAGGGAATGCTCAACTATGCCGACCTGGTGGGTTTCGCCATTGACGACGAGGTCAGCAATCTTTATGTCCCCGACCGGGAAACCGACGCCGCGGCTACGGCGTCGCGCTACGGGATCGGCCTGGCTACCGCGCCGGTGGACAACTTCATCACCGAGTTCCTGCCCGACGTGGCCAGCCACATCCACGTGCAGATCGTGGTGATCCAGCGGATTATCAACCAGGTGGCCAAGCCGGACACCGGCGGCGCACAATAGCGGGCGGTCACCGGGGATTCCCTTGAAAACCATGCGTGAACGTAGACGCCGGTGGCCGAATAGCCGGAGGTTTCCGCCGCCGTCCGCCCTGGGGTGCAGGGCTTCCAATCGCAGCCTGCTGCGGGAGGGAGCAGAGTAAGCGGATTCTTGAAGATAGGCGTGGCTGACTACTTGTTTCGTGGGTGATCCGCTGCTGTGCGCCTCCGTTCCCCCCGGCTTCTTCACCGTCCGCTGGCAGATATCTCCATTCGCTGCAGCTTGTTTGGGGGGATGGGACGGGGCGTATACCCTTAGTCGTGAGTTTTGGCGCCCTGGGGCGTTGCCCCGCCTGGGCCGGCCAGGCAAGCGGTTACCGCCAAGTGAATCTTTTTAAAGGAGATCGCAGTCATGTCGAAAGCGATTAAGTACGCCGAAAGGGCCGTGGTTTACGCGGCGAAGGGCGCGTGGGCTGTTTATGAGCGGCTGAATCGGATCAGCCCTAACCCGTCCTTCACGCCCAAGTGGAGCGACAAGCCGCTGCTCAAGAGCTGGCAGAAAGAAAAGCCACCCCTCGGCTGGCCGCGCACCACTGATTCGCTCTGCCCCAAGTGCGTTCCCGAGATTCGCAAGCAGATCCTCGACGGCAAGCTGCCGCACGAGATCCTGCTCAACGAAAAGGTCGGCGAGATCAAGGCGCAGATCATCGAGCGCGACGGCAAGATCCTGATGGTGAAGGATTGTCCCAAGCACGGCCACTTTGAAGACGTGATGTCGATCGACCCGGCCTTCTACAAGCACCTGGAAGAGAGCTTCCCCGGCCGCGACATCCGGGCCCACAATGACGAGAAGCTGCACAACCACGGCACGTCCACGGTTACGCACGGGCGCGGCTCGGTGCTGACCATCGATCTGACCAACCGCTGCAACATGATGTGCGATCCCTGTTTCATGGACGCCAACCAGGTCGGCTTCGTCCACGAGCTTACCTGGGACGATATCAAGACCATGCTCGACAACGCTATCACCATCAAGCCCAGGCGGCAGATGAGCGTGCAGTTCTCGGGCGGCGAGCCCACGCTTTCGCCGTATTTCCTTGACGCGGTGGCCTACGCCCGCAAGGTGGGCTACAACTCGGTGCAGGCGGCTTCGAACGGCATCGAATTCGCCAAGAGCAAGGAGCTGTGCCGCGCGGCGGCCGAGGCCGGGCTGCGTTATGTCTACCTCCAGTTTGACGGCATCGGCAACGCCGCCAACTCCCACCGCAAGGTCGGCAACCTCTTCGACGTGAAGCTGCAGGCCATCAACAACCTGCACGAAGCCGGCGTGGAGATCGTTCCGGTCACCACCATCGTGAACGGCATCAATAACGAGCAGGTGGGCCGCATCATCCAGTTCGCGCTCGACAACCCCAAGAGGATCAGCTTCATTTCGTTCCAGCCGGTCAGCTTCACCGGCCGCGACGAGGAGATCACCGACGAGCGGCGCGTTGCGCAACGCTACACGCTCAGCCACATGGCGCACGAGATCAAGAATCAGTGCGGCTTCGGCGAGCCGGTCCGCGACTGGTTCCCGATCAGCTTTATGAGCACCTTTTCCGACTGGGCCGACCTGGTTCATGGGCCGAATGCCGACTGGGGACAGCTCAGCTGCGGATGCCATCCCAACTGCGGCATCGGCATGGCCCTGATGATCGACAAGGAAACCAAGGAGGCTGTGCCGGTTACTGCGTTTCTGAATATGGACCAGGTGGCCAGGGATGTCGCCAAGGTCAACGACGCCGCCCGCGGCAAGTGGCTTTCGGTGATGGGCTTCGGGCTGGCGCTGCTCAGGAACTACGATCCCTTCCAGGCGCCGACGCACTTCAAGATCACCGACATGCTGAAGAAGATGGACAAGACCTTCAACGCCACCGGCAAGAATTACGGCTCGGTGAAGGGCGACCGGACCATGGAAGATATTCAAAAGCGCCGCTCCGACCGCTGGAACTTCCTGTTCATCGCCGGCATGTGGTTCCAGGACCTGTTCAACTACGACTTCCGCCGCACCGAGCAGTGCATCATTCCCTATGCCACGCAGGAGGGCGAGATCAGCTTCTGCGCGTACAACACCGGCATCGGCTGGCGCAACATCATCGAAAAGATGCATATGACGGCCACGCTCACCAAGTGGTATGACGAGCATGGACGCCACGAGATCTTCGCCGGCGGCAAGAAGGTGGGCATGACCCACGTAGGCCACGACCTGAAGCTCAACATGGACCACGTGAATGCCGAGGCCAACCACACGCTGGACGAGCTGGGCATTGCCAAGAATGCGCGCGAAGAGCGGCTGCGCGCGCGCGACAAGCAGTCGACCGAAGCCAAGATCAAGCAGGACGCCGAAAACGCGCGCATGGCCAAGCTCTACCGCGAGCACATCCTTGGCGAAAAGCCGCCTGCCGAGGGTCTCGTGACGCTGGATTCCATTGCGCCCGCCAGGCCGGCGGTCCAGAAGGAAGCCGAGCCGGTGGCTGGAGACTGATCGTTCTCTGCCCTGGTTCTCTTGGAGGAAGGCCGTCCGCCTAGCGGACGGCCTTCGTTGCGTTTGGTGGCTATACGTGGCAGTTACGATGTGGGCAAGAGCGCAATGATTCTTGCCACCGTAGCTCTCCCTGCGGGAGAAAATCGGGTGAGCGAGAACCCGCAGATATGGATACTCCGAATCTGGAGAAATACGAAGCGCGCTGCGCTTTACACGTAAATTTCCGCCTCCAAGCCGCACGTTTACCCGTAAATAGGACCCGGAAGGCGGTTGGAGAGCCCCATTCGCCGATGGTTGCAGGGCAAGAGGACCGGCGGAGGTGCGGCTGCAAGTCCCGGCACGGCTAACCCTCCCCGGTCAACCCACTCGTAAATTTATCACCCCCTTACGTTTTCAGCGGTTCTATCGAGCGCGTTCAATGCCTCTTGGCTTGAAGAAAGGCCTTCCTGCATGCCGCGGGTCACTGCGGCGGCAGGATGGCCGGGTAGCGTGAATGGAAGTTGAAGGAGAGAGATGCGCCCGTCCGGAACGAGGAACACGCTGCTGCGGACCGGCACTGTGAAAACAATCACGACGAAAGTGGGCGCAATGACCCGCACCCCGAGTACGGATTTCGGGGTGCGGCTTTATGGAGGAATGGCCATGATCGAAAAATGGATGAGAAAGACCTGGAGGATGCCGGCGGCAGTTCTGACGCTGGCGATACTCAGCTTGGCGGGACCGCTGTTCGGGCAATCTGACCGTGGAACCATTACCGGTACGGTCAGGGATTCGTCTTCGGCAGTGCTGCCGGGCGTGGAGGTGCGGGTGACCAACCTGGGCACCAACCAGGCGGAGACCACCACCACCGACAACCTGGGGCTCTACCGCGTGGGCGACCTGCCCATCGGCAGCTACTCGGTGCAGTTCACCAAGGTGGGCTTCGAGACGTTGAACCGCGCAGGCATCACCCTGCTGATCGGACAGGTGGCGGAGATCGATGCCGCACTGAAGGTGGGCGGAACGACAGAGACCGTGGAGGTGAACGGCGGCGCGCCGATTCTGCAGACGCAGGATGCGACCGTCTCCACCAACCTGAACGGCGAGGCGGTGAGCGAGCTGCCGCTGAACGTGCAGGGCAGCCGCAATCTTTCCAACTTCATCTTTGCCTATGTGCCGGGCGCCGAGGGCTCCGACTACAGCTCGCATATCGACGGCGGCATGGCCATGACCAAGGAGGTGCTTATCGACGGCACCTCGGCTGTCTCGCAGCTTGGCGGCTATATCAGCGAGTCGCAGCCGCCCATGGAGGCGGTGCAGGAGTTCGAGGCCGATACGGCGGGCATCAGCGCGGACGCGGGCCGCTCGGGCGGCGGCGTCTTCCGCTACGAGTTCAAATCCGGCACCAACCAGATGCACGGTTCGCTCTTCGGTTTCCTGCACTCCACCGACCTGGATGCGGTGAGCGCATCGAATCATCTTTCGGCGATTACCGATCCGGCCAACGCGGCTGCGTACTTGCGCAAAAGCGATTCGCTCTCTGACTGGGGCGGCAGCTTTGGCGGCGCCATCAGGAAAGACAAGCTGTTTTACTACGTTGCCTTCGAGCGCTACATGCAGTCGATGTGGAATGTGGGCGCGAACTCGCGCACCGTTCCCACCGACGCGATGATGGGCCTGGACTCGAGCGGCAACGTGACCGCTTATGCCGACCTGAGCCCGATGCTGAGCACGAATACGCCGGTACTGACGTATGGAAACACGCCGGCCATGGATGATTGCGGCAATCCCATCTATAAAGGCGCGATCGTCGATCCGGCGACGGCGACAAATGGCGCGTTCGGATGCGTCTTCGTCAATAACCAGATTCCCACCAACCGCATCAGCAAGATCAGCGCGCAGATCCTTCAGCTTTATCACCAGTACTACCAGCCAGAATCATCGCTGACGGCCAACGATGCCGGACCGGCCTATCAGCCCGATCCCTGGTTCCACAACACGCAGTCCAGCGTCAAGATGGACTACTACCTGAGCAACAAGCAGCACCTGGCCGGCTCGTTCTACTGGGACAACTATCCGCGCATCAACGCCGACCAGGGCGGCGTATGGTCGGTGACCGCGGCCGACGGCGGGCCGATGGCCAACTCCTACTGGCATAACACGACCGCGCCCGGCACGCGGCTGAGCGACGCTATCACCATCTCGCCGAACCTGCTCAACACCGTCTACGCCACGTTCAATCGCTTCCGCAATCCCAGCATGGCGGTTTCGCAGGTGGGCAAGTGGGACAGCAAGCTGGGCCTGCTCAACGGCGCCGGCAACTTCCCGCTGGTCTACTTCGACTCGGGCATGTACTTTGGCGGCGCCAACTACCAGAACGGCTGGAACTTCTCGCCGCTGGGCAGCCAGTACAACGATTACTACGCGGGCAATACCTACATTTACAGCGACGAGCTGGTGTGGAGTCACGGCCGCCACAACGTGAAGGCGGGCGTGGAGTTCCGCGCCATGCAGTTCAACTATCACACCGACGACGGCACGTTTACCGGCGGCTATCCGATCCTCTTCGACCCCACGCAGACCGCGCCCAACTGGTACGACTTCAACGCCTACGACCTGGTGGGCAACTCCTTTGCCAGCTTCCTGCTGGGTGACGTGTACAACGCCGAGAACAACAACCCCGACAACGAGTACGGCCGGCGCAAGGTCTTTTCCTGGTACGCGAGCGACGACATCCGCGTGAATCCGCGGCTCACGCTCGATATCAGCCTGCGCTGGGACTTCAACAATCCCTACAAGGAGAAGTACGGCCACTGGTCGAACTTTGTCCTGAATGTGCAGAATCCGGTAACCGGGCTGATGGGCGAGTACCAGTACCTGACCAGCGGCAGCCAGTCGTGGGAGAAACGGCAGGACTACTTCAACTACTCGCCGCATATCGGCGTGGCCTACAAGATCAACGAGAAGACGGTGGCTCGGGCCAACTTCGGCATCTTCTTTACGCCGCTGAACATGAATACCTGGGGCGGCGTGCCCTATCAGCAGGCGGGCGACGTGGGCTACCACCCGGTGACGCAGTTGCACAACTTCAACTGGGATAACGGCTACAGCCCCACCAGCGTGCAAGAGAAAACGCCCGACTGGACGCAATCCGATGTGATCCACGTCGATCCCCGCTCGCTGACGCCGGGCAACGTGCAGCAGTACAACGTAGGCGTGCAGCGCGAACTCGACGCAGTGACCAAGCTGGACGTGAACTGGATCCAGAGCCACAGCTATCACCTGCAGAGCGGCATCTTCGAGACCAATCAGCCGACCGTGGCCAACATGCAGAACTACTACATCAACCACGTGTTCCCAGCCTCGTATAACGGGTATTACAACGCCTGCGATGCTGCGTCGAGCTGCCCTGGCTGGGAGGGCCTCACGCCCTATCCGCAGGCCGAGGCCGGCTACGGCCCGATGCTTTCAGTAGGCGCGCCGCTGGGCAATGCCGACTACAAGAGCCTGCAGATCAGCGTGACCCGCCGCGCTGCGCACGGGCTCTCGCTGATGGCCAGCTACAACTGGTCGCGCACGCATGGCGACATCGACAGCGACTTCCAGGAGCTGTGGGGAACGGGCGCGCTGCAGAATACCTATGACCTGAAGGACGAAGCCAAGGACATCTCCGACTTTGACGAGACCCACATCGTGAAGGGATACATCATCTACAACCTGCCCTTTGGCCGCGGTAAGATGTTCGGCTCGGCGGTCAGCGGGCTGACGGATGCCTTCATCGGCGGCTGGAGCCTGGACGGTGATTTCCATTACGACACCGGCACGCCGATCTCGGTGCATTCCACGAACTACTACGACGGGTTCAACTCGGTTTATGTGAATCTGGTCTCCGGCTGCAAGCTGACCACGGGAACGCGCAAGCTCTTCCAGTCTTACCTGAACTCGAGCTGCTTCCAGAACCCGACGAATTACCAGTTGGGCAATGGCGGCAACTTCCAGGAGCAGGTGCGCAATCCGGGGCTGGCGACCGAGGATCTCGGTGTGCACAAGAGCCTGGCAATGGGTCCGGATCGCGCCTACAACCTGACCTTCCGGCTGGAGTTCTTCAACGTGTTCAACCGCGATGCGCTGGGCGGGCCGGATACGAACATGGCGGATGGAACCTTCGGCCAGATCGTCAGCTACGGCGGCACAGGCCCGCGCGTTGGCCAGTTCGGCGCGCGGCTCACCTTCTAGCATCTAAGAACCTGAAGTTCGCAGCATCAATACTGCTGTCATCCTGAGTGAGTCGCCGCGGCGACGAATCGAAGGATCTGTGGTTTGGGACCTCAGCTTCTGCAAGGAACTTTTGGATTCACCACACTTAGTGTCCTGAGTCTGAAGTTCTTGGCATCATTTGCGAAAAGCAACCGCAGGTCCCCTTCGACTCCGCAAGCCGCACAAAACGCGGCTTGCTGTGCTCAGGATGACAGCAGTATTGATGCGGCGAACTTCAGGGGCGGGACGCTGGATGTCGACAACAGCAAGGCCCAGGGCTACGAGCCGTCCATTGCAAAACCTCGCAGGCTGATCAGAGGATAGAGCAGGACCCAGGGGAAGACGATTCGCATGGCAGATACTTTCAAGTTGCGGCTGCGCTGCGCACTGGCAGCGTGCGCACTGCTGATGGCCGGCTGCGGTAGCGGGGGCGGTTCCACGCCCACCAATCCAACCAACCCGCAGGCGGCTACGCCCACCCTCTCCGCTACGGCGGCGCAGAACGGCGCGGTGGTGGTGACGCTGGCTTCCACCACGTCCGGCGCCACGATCTACTACACCGTGGACGGCACCACGCCTACTGCCTCATCGCCGGTATACGAGGCGCCGTTTCTGGTTGCGTCGAACCTGACCGTCAACGCGGTCGCAGAGGCGCCGGGCTATACCAACAGCAACACAGCGACGCAGAGCTTTTCGCCCAACATTCCCTCGGGAACGCTGGTTTGGTCTGATGAATTCAACAATTCGACCGACGCGAACGCTCAGCCCAATCCGCTCGTCTGGACGTATGACGCCGGCGCGGGCGGCTGGGGCAACGACGAGCTGGAAGACTACTGCGGCTGGGGCTCCTCGGCTTCGCCGTGCAGCACGGCCAGCCCGAATGCGTATGTGGGCACAGACGGCTACCTGCACATCGTGGCCGAGCAGCCGTCGGTGGGGGTGTACACCTCGGCGCGGCTTAAGACCGAGGGCCTGTTCAGCTTTCAGTACGGCCGCATCGAGTTCCGCGCACAGGTGCCGGAGGCGCAGGGCTTCTGGCCGGCGGCATGGCTGCTGGGCAACAACATCGCTACCGCCAACTGGCCGGCCTGCGGCGAGATGGACGTGCTGGAGCGCGTAAACGCCGTCGGCTCGCCCGACTGGAACGAGGGCTCGGTGCACGGCACCGGCTTTACCGGCAGCGACCTGGGCACGCGATACGACTTCCCCGCGGGCCAGACGGCAGCAGGATGGCATATCTACGGCATGATCTGGAGCAAAGGCAGCGTCTCTTACTACGTGGACGATCCGTCACAGCCATATGTGACCTACACGTCGTCGAGCCTGAACGGGCTGAGCGGAGCGGTCTGGCCCTTCGATGGCGGCCAGGCCAACTTCATCCTTCTCAACCTGGCCGTGGGCGGCTCGTGGCCCGGCTCACCAGACGCGGGCACGCCGTTTCCGTCGCAGATGCTGGTGGACTACGTGCGTATTTACACGAACTGAAGAGTACTTTTTGCTTCATGCATACGCGAGAAAACGCTTCATACGGCAAGGATGGCCGGATACGGATGCAGATTCCCTCACGCAGAACGGAAGATACCAGGGCCGGATCCTGGTTGGCGCGCAGCGCTGGCATGTGCACGCTCTTTTTGCTGGTGCTGAGCACGCTGGCTGCGCGCGCCGCCGGGCCTGCAAAGCCGCAGAACGCCGCCACGAAAGACACGCTCATCTGGAGCGATGAGTTCAACGGCCCGGACGGCTCCATGCCCGATCCCGCGAAGTGGAAGATGGTGGAAAACGGCTCGGGCTATGGCAACCGCGAGCTGGAATATTACACAAACCGGTCGTCAAACATCCATGTGGAAGACGGCAAGCTGGTGATTACGGCCAGAAGGGAGTCCTTTACCGGTCCCGACGGCCCGCACGCCTACACCTCCGGGCGCATCGAGTCGCAGGGGCGGTTCGAGCTCAAGTACGGGCGCATCGAGGCGCGCATCAAGATTCCGAACGGCCAGGGCATCTGGCCGGCGTTCTGGATGCTGGGCACGAACTACGTCTCGGTGGGCTGGCCGGCCTGTGGCGAGATCGACATCATGGAAAACGTGGGCTTCGAGCCGTCGCAGGTACACGGCAGCCTGCACGGGCCGGGCTACTCCGGCAGCAGCCCGCTCACGGGCACGTACACGCTGCGGGACCAGCAACGCTTCAGCGACGACTACCATGTCTTCGCTATCGAGTGGGCTCCGCAAACCATCCGCTTCTACGTGGACGACGTTCTCTACGAGACGCGCAGCACGGCCGATCTGCCTCCCAGCACGCAGTGGGCCTTCGATCATCCGTTCTTCCTGGTGCTGAACGTGGCCGTGGGCGGTTATTGGCCGGGCAACCCGGACGCGACAACACCCTTTCCGCTCAACATGCTGGTGGATTACGTGCGCGTCTACCGGCTGGGCGAGGAGCGCGCCGAAAAAGGTAAACCCTGACGGCGAACGCAGCGTCTTCCCACGGCCCCGCTGCGAGAAAAGTGGTAGCGGCCGGGCTTGGGGAAGGCCTTTCCCCCGGGGCTGAGGCCCGTACATCAAGCTGAGCTGCTGCCGGAAGAGCCACACCCTTCAATTGCAGGTTGTGAAAATGCTATGATTCGAGCTTGTAAATCTCAGGCTGAACGCAGCATGACCGGCAGCGAAGCTGACTTGTGCCGATTGCCGCGCCGGTCCGGTGGGCGAGCATGCAACTGGATGCATCGTGCGAGGGAGTGGAGAAGCACGGCGACGCTGCGTCCGGCGAGCCTGCGCGGCCGGACTTCAAAGAAGAGCGCGAAGAACTCGAGCGCATCCTGAAGCATCCTGAGATCAGCCGCTCGCAGAGCCTGGTTCGTTTTCTCTCCTATATCTGCAACAAGTACTTCGACGGCGAAGCCGACGATATCCGCGAGTACAGCATTGCCGTCGAAGCGCTGGGCCGCAAGGAATCCAGCTTTGATTCGCACATCGATCCGATCGTCCGCGTGACTGCACGGTCGTTGCGCAAGAGGCTCTGGAACCTCTACCAGGCCGAGGGCCGGAGCCATCCGCTGCAGATTGTGCTGCCGCTGGGTCACTACGTGCCGCAGTTTGTGCGTCCCGAGGCGGGCGCGCAGCTTCCGGCGCCGCCTGAAGAAGCGGCGCTGGACGCCGCCGAGGCGGAAGACGCGGTTGCGGTTGAGGCGGCCGCAGGCGAAAGGACAGAAGCGGGATTTTTCAGCAGGCACCGGCGCGGCATTCTACAATTGGCTCTCGCGCTCCTGGTGGTGCCGCTTATCTTTTTTGCAGGCTACTTCTTCGGCCGGCGCACGGAACCGCCACCGCAGCCGGTTACGCGCGGGTTCAAATGGGGCGATCCGGTGTGGAGCGACGAGTTCGATGGCAGTGCCGGGCAGTTGCCCGATCCTTCGAAGTGGGCCTACGACACGGGCAACTCATCGATCTGGGGCAACAACGAGCTCGAAACCTACTGTTCGCCGCGCGGCGCCAATCCGCGCGGATGCGATCCGCATCGGCCCAATGCTTTTCAGGATGGAGCCGGCCACCTGGTGCTGCGCGCGGAAAAGAATGCGGAGGGCGCGTGGACCTCGGCCCGCATCACTACGCGCGGGCTCAAGAACTTTCAGTATGGCCGCATCGAGGCGCGCATGAAGCTGCCGGTGGGCACAGGCTTGTGGCCCTCGTTCTGGATGCTGGGTGCTAATTTTCCGTCGGTGGGCTGGCCGGCGTCGGGCTCGGTGACCATCGCCGAGAATATTTCGCTCACGCTGCGCTCCAACGGGCTGGGGCCCACGATGATCCGCTCCACACTGCACGGGCCACGCTACTTTGGCGCCAACGGACTGTGGCACGACTACAAGCTGCCCAACGGCGCGCGCGTGGACGACGGCAGCTTTCATACGTATGGCATCATCTGGTCGCCGGGAATGATGCAGTTCTATGTCGATGATCCAGCCAACATCTACCTGGTGCAGGACGCCAGCGACCTGCCCGAAGGCGGCGAGTGGGTCTTCGACCACCCGTTCTACCTGGTGATGAACCTGGCCATCGGCGGCGACTGGCCGGGCAGCCCGAATGCCACTACGCCCAATCCTGCGGAGATGCTGGTTGACTATGTGCGTGTCTACAAGATTCCCAGTATCCCGACGCCGGCCATTCAGTGGCAGCCCGTGCCGGTGAAGGCGGGCTCGTCTGTGGCCAGCATCATCACGCTGCACGCGCGGAGCTACGCGGGCCGTGTGCACCTGGCCTGCTCCACGGAGCCGGCCACCACGGCGTGCTCGCTGGCTACTTCGGTCGTCGACTTCTCCGATACGCTCTCGCAGGAAGACAGCCTGACCATCTCGACCGATTTCTTTACCGACAAGGGCCGCGTGGTTGCGCCGCCCGGCCGCTACAAGATGACTATCACGGCCACCACCCTCAGCGGCGACCATTCGCAGTTGATCGTGCCCTTCGAGGTGCATGCGTCCGATTAGTTAGCGGCGAATCAGCGCGGGCGTCTTTCGCGCCGCGCATGGTGGGAAGGATTTTGTGGCGCGGGCTCAGCCTGCGCCTCGCGCACGGGCGGTGCGAGATTCAGCCAGTGCATGAGCGCTGGCGCCAGCAGCGCCGCTCCGTCATCGGACATGTGAATGCCGTCCGGCTGGCGGATGCGCGTGGTCTTTCCGTCCGATGTGGTAGCGAAGTCGCGATACGCACCCTCATCGGTTCCCAGATAGGGAGCGGGGTTCCACCAGCTTACCTGCGGATACTGGCTCACGACAGTGTACATAATGCGGTTGATCCTGGCTATCTTCTCGTTGTACGCGGCAGACTTCATGGGTGGCAGCGCCATCCACACTACGTGCGCGCCATTTTGCGTGAGCATGTTGAGGAATGCCGCCGTGTGCTGCTGATAGACCTTTGTCCATCCCTCGCTGTCGAAGGCCAGTACCTTGCCGTTGTCGACGAATCCCTGCGCATCGTTTGCGCCGATGGCAACGATGATTGCATCCGGCTGCGTAGTTCCGATCATCGCCGGATACTCGGTCATCCAGTTGAAGACGTCTGACCGCGCCAGCCCGGTTCCGGAGCGGAAGGCCTTCACTACGCGCACGTCCTGATCGGCTGCCGTGTCGCGCAGCAGGATATCGCTCAGTCCCACGGCCATCATCGAGTCGCCCACCAGGGCCAGCACGCGCGGTTTGCCCGCCGTCGGCGGCGGAAGCTGCGGCAGGGCGGTATGCAGCGGCACGCTGCTTACCAGCGGGGCGCTGGCTCCGCGCGGTGACGCAAACGATGGAGTGCGTCCCGGGGCGACCGTTGCGTTGCACGGTTTTTCCGGCCAGATCGAGTTGCCCAGGTAAGCGTTGCGCGCGGCCATCAACCGCGCCGGGTCGTCGCTCCATCCCAGGCGGTCGAGCCCGGTAAGACTTGCCCGGCGCACATCCTCGATGCCGAGGGGACGCAGCGCATTGTGAATCGCAGAAGCCGCCGCGCCGGCGATCATCGACACGCGGCTGACCTCGAGCCGGCCGGCCCACACGGTGAGCGCCTCCGATTCGAGCAGCAAGATGGTGACAGCGAATCCGGCCATTACCGCGGCCAGCTGAGAGAGAGAATTGAATCTCTGTGCGCGCATGGTCTTAGAACCTGAAGTAGATGAAGGGAGCCACGCCGGAAGGTCCGAGCAGTTCAATTGCGAAGACTGCGCCGGCAAACGCTGCGCCGCGTGCCATCGCCGGCCAGCAGCAGAGCTCGTATTCGAGAGCCTTGCGCCAGCGCAGCGGCTGATATTGGCCGGCCAGGCCGAGCAGCAGCGCAAGAACGACCGGTATAGTGGCAAGTGTTGCCGTGCCGGGCGCCGTCAGCCGATGCAGAATGTCGAAAGCGATGCCGAAGGACGGCGCGCGAAAGAAGACCCAACCCAGGCAGACCGCGTGAAACAGCAGCAGACGCGCGGTCCAGCGCCACGCAGCGGTTGCGCGCATGCGCTGGATCGGCTCCCATGAGATTGCGTGCCACATCCGATGCGCGACGAGATAAAAGCCGTGCAGCGCGCCCCACGCAACGAAAGTCCATGCCGCGCCGTGCCACAAGCCGCCCAGCAGCATGGTGATCATCAGGTTGGCGCGGGTGCGCCATGCCGTGCCACGCGATCCGCCCAGCGGGATGTAGAGATAATCGCGCAGCCAGCTTGAGAGCGAGATGTGCCAGCGCCGCCAGAAATCCTGCGGATTGGCCGCCGCATAAGGAGCATTGAAGTTTCGCGGAAAGCGGTAGCCAAGCAGCATGGCGCAACCGATGGCGATATCGGTGTAGCCGGAGAAGTCGCAGTAGATCTGGAT
>JASHPJ010000143.1 GCA_030038195.1 Acidobacteriaceae bacterium | reverse complement strand
GAGAAGTCGCAGTAGATCTGCGCGGCGTAGCCGTAGATGGCGAGCAGCGTGTCCACGCGGCTGTAGGCCTGCGGCGCGGCGAAGACCTGCTCTACCAAGCGCGTGGCCAGAAGGTTCGAAATGACGACTTTCTTGAAGAGTCCGGCAACGATGAGCAGCAACGCGCGATTGGCGCGGATTGCGTTGGAGTTGCGGCGCGTGCTCAACTGCGGCAGAAAACTGGAAGCGCGCAGAATGGGCCCGGCAATCAACTGCGGGAAGAAGGCTACGTAGAGCAGAGCGTCCAGCATCCGCACGCGTTCCCGCAGCTTGCAGCGCCAAGCGTCCAGCATAAGCGAGATGGCGTGGAAGATGAAAAACGACACGCCCAGCGGCAGGAGCGGCGAAGGAATGCGAATCCGAGGAGGATGCGCCACGCGCGCCCAGAGATCGAGTACCGTGGTAAAAAAGAAGCTTGTGTATTTGAAATAGGCGAGCGTGGAGAGGCAGAGGACGATGCCGGCAGTCAGCCAAGTCTTGCGAACGTATTGCGCTTCGCTTGCCTGGATGCGCCGCGCCACGATGCCGCTCGTCAGCGAGATGCCGAACAGCAGCGGAACGTAGCGCCAGTCCCAGAAGCCGTAAAAAACGTAGCTGGCCAGGAGCAAAAAGAGCTTATGCACGGTATTGAACCGGTAAAGGCTCCATGCGATGAACAGCACAGCGAGAAAGAAGGGCGCGAATTCAACGGTGGGAAAGAGCATGTTGGCCCCGCAGCGGTATTCCCGCCGCACAAGGCCATTGCATGGGACCATCCAGAAATCTTTGCGAGGAAATAAACGAGTTATGCGTCAGCGGCACATCGAGTGCGTGTCACGCGAGACACATGTGTGTCTGGCCTGACACAGCAATCGACACGGAAATTATGGACAGATAGCCAAGGATTTTTATGAGAGCCGGAATCGCCACTCCACCACGCCGGGCACATCCACTTTGAGCGCAAAGACGCTGCCCGAATGCTGTTCCGCCGACCGCGCGCTGGTGATGTAAAGCGTCTTTCGATCCGAGCCGCCGAAGGCACAGGTGGTGGGGTTGGCCACCGGCATCTCCAGCACGCGGTCCACGCGCCCATCCGGAGCGATTCTTGCCACGCACGCGCCGCCGTAACGCGCATTCCACAGAAAGCCATCGGCATCGATCGCCGAACCGTCGGGCGCGCCGCGCTGAAAACCTGCCAGCAGGTCCCGCTGGCCGGAGATCGAACCCGTGCGCGCATCGTAATCGAAAGCCCACAGCACATTCGCCGTGGAGTCGCCGAAGTAAAACGTCTTCGCGTCTGGACTCCACGCCACGGTGTTCGAGATGCCGATGCCGTTTTTCCACGCGGTTACCGTTCCGCCGGAATCGACGCGACGCAGCATGCCGCCCGCGAACTCCACATCGAGCAGCTCGCCGCGCTCGCCCACGTTGTTGCGCATGGTTCCCACCCACAGCGAGCCACGTGGATCGACGCGCGCATCGTTGAAGCGCATCACCGGAGCGTCGGCGAGCGTATGGATCGCCCTGAACTCCGGATGCCTGCGCGGTGACCAGAATCCGATGCGCGATGCCAGCACCAGCAGAAAAACATCTTCATCGCCGGTCAGATTGACCGATGTGACCGGCTCATCGAAGAGCCACGTGTGCACGGCTCCGCTGGTCGGATCGAGCCGATGCACCAGGAAACGGTTGATGTCAGTCCAGTAAAGCGCGTTCTGTTCCGGATGCCACACCGCACCCTCGCCGCACATGTCGCCCGCCGGCGCCGCACACCGCAGCTTA
Organism: Acidobacteriaceae bacterium; assembly: GCA_030038195.1. Lineage (GTDB taxonomy): Bacteria > Acidobacteriota > Terriglobia > Terriglobales > Acidobacteriaceae > Telmatobacter. The sequence continues at coordinate 5,827 of JASHPJ010000143.1, read as the reverse complement.
TCGTTCATACAAGCCTCATTTCACGCAGCGCAGTTCACTGCGACGGCCGGATATCGGGTCGCCGCGAGCGCCGCAACGAATCTCTGCCGGACCATCCTACAACTTGTGCTTGCTGTCTGGATACAGCGGGCATGGACGGCGATTTGCGGGCGCGTTCCGCAGGGCTGAGCCGCGCCAGGCGCCGTTGGCCACAAGCAGGCACACGAGCCGTCCTGGCAATCACAAAGCCCCAGGCTATGCCCGAGGATATTTACCTGGATACTTACCTGGCAGCCGCAGCGGCGGGCCTGATTGCGTCGGCTGCAGTGGTGAGATCGGCTACAGTGGTTGAGTCCAACTGGTAGAGAGCCGGCTCGTTCCCGCGCCTGGCGATGCAGCCATTGCCCGATTTCGAAATCTGCACCTTCTCCACCTGCTTGCCATCGCTGGAGACCACGGTCGCCTCAAAATCAGCCGACGAAAACCCTGTATCGGGGAAGCTTGTTGCACTCAGGTCGCGCAGCTTGTCAACCAGGGATTCCACTGCCGCGCTGTCCATCTTTTTTCCGTTCGACCACCAGTCGGTTCCGCTGCGGGTGAAGAACCATGACTTCGTTCCTGCATGCAGCTCGATCCGGCCGGGGTCTTCAAAGCCGAAGTCGAAGAGCTTCTTGTTGCGGAAATCATCCAGGCCTTTATCAAGCGCCGTTCCGAGGCTTGCGTCAACCTTGTAAACTCCCTCGACGGCGCTGGACTTTGCGTAATAGTCATCCTTGCTCTTGCGCACGTCGAGAGTCTGCGCGCCCTGGTTTCCAGTCAAGGTAACGGCGGCCGCGGGAGTCGCCTGGGCGAATGCAGACGCGGCCGGCGCGCTGCCGTTCCCGCTCAGATCCATGCGCGCATCGCTCACGCTGCGCACAAACTCGTCCACCGCGAAGCTGTCAGCCCGCAATGGCTTCGGCTTCAAAATCTGCCAGCCGTCCTTGATGCGGGCGAACTCGATGGACTGCCCCTTGCGATCCAGGGCGACGCGGCTGACGTTATCCGGAGCCATGGTGACCAGACGCTTGTCGCGCAGGTCATTCAGCCCCTTGTCCAGGCTGGTCTTATTGTATTGAGCGATGGTAAAGATCCTGGGATCGCCGGAGAGCATGGCATAAACATCTCCACCGGCCGGCGTGTCGTCACCCAGGAGCAGTTTTTGTTCCTTGTGGTTCCGGGACTCGAGGTCAACGGTCATGGAGGGATCGTCGAGGCCATAGGGCCTCAAGTCGGCGGCTTTGTCTTCCACCACTCGATCGGCATTCAGGCTTGACAGGGTCGAGAGCAGGCCCGCGACCTCATCCTGGTCGGCGTTCCAGGCTTCTGGCGCAGTGATTTGCCATTTGCCCGCGGCGTCTTTCACCAGCGTGACCGGCGCAGAGCCTTTGTGCGTAAGCGCAAGCTGCGCGACGCTTCCCTGGTCGATCTTGAGGATGACGGGTGAAACACTGGACGGCGAGGCCGCGCTCTGCTCAGGCGGTTTATGGTGATTCGACCAGTAAAGCAACCCGCCGAGAACGACGAGAGCCAAGACAGCAATCATCAGGCCGCGAAATTTCATAGCTCTTTTCGAATTTCAGCTCAAATTCGTGCGAGCGTTGGTTGTTACCTGCGCTTCCACCAGATCACGACGCCCGCAAGGATCACCACCAGCGGCAGGGCGAACTGGCTCGTGAGCTGCACGCGATGCAACTGGGCCTGGGTCATCGTGATGCGGCGGTCGTCCTGCGGTTTGGGGCGGATCGAGATGAGATCCTCGTCCGACGAAAGCCAGTTGACTGCGTTGAGCGCCAGGTCGCTGTTGCCATTGAAGCCGATGAAACGGTTGGCGACCCACGACGAACTGCCCACCACAACAAAGCGGCCCTGGGCGTTGGGCCTGCCGGTGTCATAACTGCCGCTCGCGGCCAGCGTGAGCGGCCCCCTTTTGTTTTTGGGATCGCGGATGTTGATCGCGGCGGAGTTCAGGTCGCTGGTTGCCAGGCTGCTGTCGGAAGAGTCAAACAGCTTTTGTACCGAGGCTTTTCCAGTGTCCTTAATTTCGAGCGAGCGTGCCAGCGGGAGTCCAACGGCCGTTCCCTTCAACTCGTTCACGATCGGCTGCGAAGTGTACTGCGTTACGAGCGCTACCTGCGGACCCAGCCCTGCAAGCTGGCCGATGGGATTGAAGTCAAGGACCAGATCCTTGTCCAGCGTGACGCCCCAGCTCTCCAGCAGGCTGGCAAGCGCGTCATTCGTCGCGATGGGTGAAGCGCCCATCTGGAGCGGCGGATCGATCAGGAAGAGCGCGCGCCCTCCGTCTTCCACGTACTTTCCGATGGCGTCGACTTCGGGTTGCAGGTAGTCGTGTGTCGGGCCGGCGACGACAAGAGTCGTGCAGTCGCCGGGCACATCGGCTTTCTGCAACAGATCAACCGCTTTGGCCTGATATTCGTCCTTGGCCAGCAGGTCCTTCCACTGGGAAAGGCCGTCGCGGTCAGTGTCGTCAATCTGGTGTTCGCCGCTGCCAGCCACAAAGCAGACGGTGCGCGTGTTGCCCTTGATGTCGCGAATGAAGGCCCCGGTGATGCCTTCTTCGGTCATGTCTTTTGCCGTTTCTTTTCTGTCGCCGATCTGCACAACGGCCGTGCCGAAGTCGCGAACTCCGTCTTCGCGCGCAAGCTGAGGATTCTTATCCGGATCGACGTACTCGATGTGCACGCGCGGCGAGAGATTCGCGTACTCGTCGAGCAGGTCTTTCCCTTCGCGGAACCGCGTGCTCTGGTTGAAGTAAGTGATCGTCGTATCCTGCCTGAGTTCCCTGACGATCTTGGCGGTCTGTGGTGAAAGGCTGTAACGCTTGTTTGCGGTCGTGTCCAGCGACTTGTTATAGCGGTTGGCCAGAACGTTCAGCACCACGATTCCGGCAATGACCACAAGAACGTACACCAAGGTGTACGCCACGTACTTTGTCTGCCGCGCTTTGAGCCATCGGGTTGCCATCTACGACCTCCAGCGCAGGGACTCCATCGAGCGCGCAGTCGCGAAGAGTCCGAGGAAGATTCCGCTGAGGTAAAAGACCGCATCTTTCGAGGCGAGGACTCCCCGAGCGAAAGAGTCAAAGTGCGAGATCACGGAAAGATAGGCAAGCGTAGTAGCCCATGCGGCCGAGTTGTAGTCGCTGACCCAGGCAAGCACCCAGAGCAGCAGGCAGATGCCGAACGTTGCCGCTCCGGCGATGATCTGGTTCCTGGTGAGGGTGGAAATAAACGTGCCGACGGCAAGGAGCAGTCCGCCTTGCAACAGCAGGCCAAGATAGCCGACAGCCAGCGGCTTCCAGTCGGGATTGCCGTAGAGGAAGAGAAACGTGAAATTCAGCGCGGTAAACAGCAGCAGGCAGGTGTAGAGAATCAGCGCCGCGAACCATTTTCCCAGGATCACTTCGATGTCGCGCACCGGCGAGGTCGCCAGCAGCTCGATGGTTCCAGACCGCTTTTCTTCCGCAAAGAGCCGCATGGTAATCATGGGGATGAAGAACAGCCCTACCACGCTGACGTTGGAGAGCAGCGGGCGGATGATCTGCTCGTTGACATTCATGGGGAATGCTTCTCCGCGCAACTGCATCTCCATGCCTTCGACCACGAAGACGCCCAAGGCATTCCAAAAGAAGAAGCCAAAGATCAGGCCGAACATGGTCAGCAAAAGATAAGCAACCGGGGAGACAAAATAACTTCCCAGCTCCTTGCGGCAAACCGTCCAGATATTCCTCATGTGTGCGACTCTTGTGTTTCCTGTGTGGTTTCTTTCGCCTCGGTTGCCGCCTGGCTTCCGGTGAGCTCAAGGAAGATTTCTTCAAGGCTCATGCCCGCGGGGCGAAGCTCGTTGAGATCCCAGCCTGACTCGACGACGGCGCGCGCAAGGTCGCCGCGGACCAGTTGCCCCTTCTGGCTCTGCACCTCGAAGACCAAGCGGTGATCCTTGGGGTCCTTGCACATCACCTGGGCTACGCCAGCCACCTGTTCGAGCTTGTGCTGCACCTGTTCGAGGCTCAGCGCGCCGCTGCGGCCGGCCACTTCCACCAGCACGGATTCGACGCCGCGCGTGCGCGCCTGCAGGTTGCGCACGGAGTCAGTGGCCACCAGTTTGCCTCTGTTGATGATGATGACCTGCTCGCAGGTCTGCTCCACCTCGGGCAGGATGTGCGTGCTGAGAATGATGGTGTGATCGCCGGCAAGGCTCCGGATCAGGTCGCGCGTCTCATTGATCTGCTTGGGATCGAGGCCCGCCGTGGGCTCGTCGAGGATGAGCACTTCAGGGTTGTGAATGATGGCCTGCGCCAGCCCCACGCGCTGGCGATAGCCTTTCGACAACTTGCCCAAAAGCTTCTGCTTGACATCGGAGATAAAGCAGCGGCCGCAGACGTAGTCCACGCGCTTGTCAAGCTCCGCGCCCGATAGACCCTTCAGCTTGCCGACAAAACGCAAGTACTCACCCGTCGCCATTTCGAGATAAAGCGGAGGCGTTTCGGGCAGGTAGCCGATGCGCTTCTTGACTTCGCGCGGCTGTTCGAGAACATCGAATCCAGCCACCGTCGCGGTGCCCGCAGACGGCGGAAGGAAACACGTAAGTACGCGCATGGTGGTTGTTTTGCCGGCACCGTTGGGGCCCAGGAATCCTACGATCTGGCCCTTTTCGACGGAGAACGAAATCTGATCAACGGCAGTCGTGCGCGCGTACCGCTTGGTAAGCTCCTTAACTGCAATCATCGTCCCAAGGCTTTGACGTGCAAAGATGGAAGCTCGTTATCAGCGCGTGCTGAGAGCTTCGGGCGAGCAACAGCATCGTACAAACCAACCTTTTGTCCTGTCAATCCTGCAGCCGATTCGCGAACTTTCCCAGGCCTGCTGCATCCTGCTCTTTGCCCGTCCAGCCGCCGGCGCGCGCATCGGTACTGCAGATCATCGTCGTGTCTGCGGCAGTTGCCGCAGGGCGATCGATATTTCCATTTTATTATGGACTCGCGGAGCCAGTAAAAGGAAGCGGTTTCATGCAACCGCGGGGCACGCGCAGCTCCGATTGCCGGCGATGCAAAGCGATACGGCTGAAGAGCTTGGTGAAACAGTCGTTAGATTAACCAAAACATCCTTCAGAGGCTAAAGCCCTCCATTGGTTTGGCAGGCTTTGCGGCACCCTTCGGCAAGCTCAGGGCAGGCTTGAAGTCGTGCCTTGTTACAAAACCCCTCTCAAAAGCACTTCTTCAGCAAGCTCTGAAGCCGCGCCCTTTCAAAGCTGCAGTTTTTTCATCAACCTGAACCTTCCGCCCGGTGTCCTCAAAGGACACCATTGCCGTAGCCACGGCGGCGCCTCTCCCAAAGGTTGTGCATTGATATCCATCAATAGTATGTCGTCCGATTGGAGGAAGACATGCGTTCTGTGCCTCACGATAATCGATTCGCAGTTTGATCGATTGGCTCAGACACGACCTATGATCAGGCCGCCATTCCTGTTATGCTGGATATCCAGCTTAAATTCCCCATTGCTCGCTCCGCGGCGCCTGTTTCTTATGCTGTAGAGCAGGCATTGACCGGCTGGACGGCTGTTTTCTCAATAGCGCATCAACCATCTGTCGCTCCGCGGCGGCTGTGGCGTGAGGTAATCCGGGTATGTTTATTGGTATCGTCCGTGGGCTTTTCCGTGTATGCCTGCTCGCAGGCATCTTCGTTGTGATTACATCCCAAGTCTGGGCCCAGTCTTCGGCGCAAGCTCTGCAGCCTTACACGCCGAATCAGGCAGCATCCCAGGCGCCGCAAGGTGGCTCGGCGACAGC
>JASHPJ010000142.1 GCA_030038195.1 Acidobacteriaceae bacterium | reverse complement strand
GTGCGGCGTAGCCGTTTTCGGGCGATGTAGCAGGCCAAAAACCAGTTCGATCTGTGCCGATCATGGCCAAGAGATGATTGGCGAAGCGATTTTCAACGCCGACGGAAATGAATTCGTATGCCAACCTCGCTCAAATGAACCCCGATAGTAATCTTTAGCCGCGAAAAATTAAGATGCGTTTGCCCTGTGCGTCAAGCTACGTCAAGCGACGCGCGATCTTCCGCTGTGATAGCATCGGCTTTTGCCTGATTCCATCTCGCAGGCGTTGAGGTTGAGCGTGGCGCGTTCGCGGTTGCTCTTTGCATGTGCGATCTTTCTGGCCTCGTTTCTGCTTTTCCTCGTCGAGCCCATCGCCGCCAAGCAACTGCTTCCCTTCCTGGGCGGATCGGCGGCGGTGTGGATTACGTGCCTGGTTTTCTTTCAGACGGCTTTGCTGCTCGCGTATCTTTATGCGCACTGGCTGGCGCGGCATCCCGTGTGGGGATTGCATTTTCTGCTGCTCGCCGCGGCTCTGGCGCTGGCGATTTTCTGGGCCTTCGGCGGGCTCGATCTTTCCAGCGGCCCTGAGCATCCGGTCACAACCATCTTTCTCGCCCTCGGCGTGTGGATCGGCCTTCCCTTTCTCGCTCTGGGCGCCACGAGCCCTCTGCTGCAGGTGTGTTGGTCGCGCGTGGAAGGCACGAGCATCCCCTACCGGCTGTTTGCGCTCTCGAATCTCGCTTCCCTGCTGGCGCTGGCCGCGTACCCCACGCTCATCGAGCCCTATTTCACACTGCACGCGCAGCGCGTCGCGTGGTGCTGCGGATTCGCCGCCTTCGCGCTGATTGCAGCGGCACTCGCGGCACGCACGCGCTCGGCGGCAAGTGGAACAGTACAGAATGACGCTGCGCATGAATCGACTCTGCCCGCAGCCCCGCTGGCACACAGGCTGCTCTGGCTGCTGCTGCCCATGGGCGCCTCGATGCAGTTGTGCGCGGTGACCAGCTACATCACGGCGAACATTGCACCCATTCCGTTGCTGTGGATTCTGCCTCTGGCGGCGTATCTCATCACGCTGATCCTGGCCTTCGAGTTTCCGCGCATGGTGCCGCGCGGCATTCTCACGCGGTTTCTGGCGGTGATGCTTGCCGCGCTGGGCTACATGCTTTCGCAGATGGATGTCTCGCTGCCCATGCGCATCGGCATCGGATTTTTTCTCCTCGAGTTGTTTGCCGCGTGCCTGTTCTGCCACAGCGAGGCTTATGCGCTCAGGCCACGGCGCGCATCCGAGTCAACGATCTTTTATCTTTTGTTTGCCGCCGGCGGCGCGCTGGGCGCGTTCCTCATCGGCATCGGGTCGCCGCTGGTGTTTTCGTTCAATTACGACCTGGCCATCACCTTTGCGGTCACGGCGCTGCTGGCGCTCGCAGCCACGTGGAGCTCAAACTGGGGCCAGCGGCTGCTGTGGTCAGTGGCCAGCGTGATGATGCTGGTGCTGGTCTTCTGGCTGCATATTGCCTATCAGCGCGACACCATGGTGGCCGTGCGCAACTTCTATGCCGCGCTGCGCGTGAAGCAGAACTTCGGCTTTCCCGGCGCCACGCTGCGCACGCTCACCAACGGGACCATCCAGCACGGCACGCAGATCTTCGGCACCGACGAGCAACGCAGGACGCCCACGACCTATTACGCTCCGGACTCCGGCGTGGGCCTGGCGCTGCACTTTTGCTGCGCCGATCGCGCGCGCAACATCGGCGTGATCGGCCTAGGAGCGGGAACGATTGCGGCCTACGGACGACCCGGTGACTGCATCCGCTTTTATGAGATCAACCCGGCCGTGGAGCCGATCGCGCGCAATGCGTTCACCTACATTCGCGAGTCGGGCGCGCAGATCGATATTGTCACCGGCGATGCGCGCACCTCGCTGGCGCGCGAGCAGCCGCAGCGGTTCGACGTGTTGGTGGTCGATGCGTTCTCCGGCGACGCGATTCCGCTGCACCTGCTCACGGCGGAGGCGCTGGCGCTGTATCGCAAACACCTGGCGCCGGGCGGCATCGTTGCCTTTCACGTCTCGAACCAGCACGTAAACCTGGGGCCGGCGATTGCGCTGCTGGCGCAGAGCGCGGGGATGCAGGCGATGCGCGTATCGAGCCTGGCCAACGAGGATCGCGGCGAGTTCAGCGCCACCTGGGTGCTGGTGAGCGACAATGCGGCGTTCTTTGCGCAGCCCGAGGTTGCGGCTGCTGCGCGGCCGCTTGTCGAGAAAGCTGGACTGCGCCTCTGGACGGACGATTATTCCAGCCTTTTGCCGCTGCTGCGCTGGTGAGGCTGGAACATTTTCGGAATACGTGTAGATTTTTTGAGATACGTGCAAGGTGGCTTTTTCTTAAAAACCTGTCCAAAAACTTGATGTTTTGAAAGGGCACGGCTTCAGCCGTGCCGATGCTAGAGTCAATCAACTTCTCTTATTTCACCCTCCGCTTCGCCTGTAGGCGAAGCGGAGGGTGAAATGTCCATCAAAATCGCGCTTTTTGGCACGGCTGAAGCCGTGCCCTTTCAAAGCTCTTGAAGCTCTTGCCTGGCTCGAATGAGTTTTTGGACAGGTTCTAAGGAAAAAAGCCACTTGAGTGCGTGCCTTCGGTCTACAGCAATTCCGAAAATGTTATAGCCACCTTCGATCCGGACTACCAAAGCAAAATTCTGATCAGCGAAATGTCCAACTGGTAAGCCTCGATTCTCTTAAACAACTTGCCGCACGGCCATCCGGCCGGATAAAGTGACTGCGTGCGCAAAAGCGCCCTCCGGCGTCGCGAAAGCTCGATTGAATGCGCCTTTAAAGGATTGCCTCATGTCCGCATCGCCCGTCTCCACTGCAACACAACAGGATATCGACTCGACCCTTCGTGAAAACCGTGTCTTTCCGCCATCGGCGGAGTTCAGTGCCAGGGCTCACATCAAGAGCCTGGAAGAGTACGAAGCCCTCTACAAGAAGTCGATCGAGGATCCCGAGGCGTTCTGGGCCGGCGCTGCGCAGGAGCTGCACTGGTTCAAGCCGTGGGACAGGGTGCTCGACTGGAACCTGCCTTGGGCGAAGTGGTTCGTGGGCGGCAGGACGAACCTGAGCTACAACTGCGTGGACCGGCATGCGCTGGGCGCGCGCGCGCAGAAGACGGCGCTCATCTGGGAAGGCGAGCCGGGCGAAATTCGCCGGCTGACCTACGCAGAGCTGCATGCGGAAGTGCAGCGGTTCGCCAATGTACTGAAAGGCCTCAGCATCCAAAAGGGCGATCGCGTGGCCATCTACATGGGCATGACGCCGGAGCTGGCCATCGCGCTGCTGGCCTGCGCGCGCATCGGCGCGGTGCACTCGGTGATCTTTGGCGGCTTTGCCGCGCATGCCATCTCCGACCGCGTGAACGACTCGAGTTGCGTGGCAATTCTCACACAGGATTCGAGCTACCGCCGCGGCAACGAGGTCCGTCTCAAGCAGACCGTGGATGAGGCGCTGGCCTCGTGCCCCACGGTAAAGCATGTCGTCGTCTACAAGCGCACCGGCTCGGCCGTAAACATGGTGGAGGGCCGCGACCACTGGTGGCACGACCTGGCAGCCAAGGCCGCTGCCGAGTGCCCGGCTGAGCCGCTTGATTCCGAAGATCCGCTCTACATCCTGTACACCTCCGGCACCACGGGCAGGCCCAAGGGGCTGGTGCACACCACGGGCGGCTACGCGGTGCAGACCTATCTCACCACGAAATATGTCTTCGACCTGCGCGAAGACGATATCTACTGGTGCACGGCGGACATCGGCTGGGTGACGGGCCATTCTTATGTCGTCTACGGGCCGCTGCAAAACGGCGCAACCGTGCTGATGTATGAGGGCGCGCCCAACTATCCCGACTTCTCGCGGTTCTGGAAGATCGTGGACGATCATCGCGTAACCGTCTTCTACACCGCGCCCACGGCTATCCGCGCATTCATCAAGTGGGGCGACGAGCACGTAGAGAAATACAAGCTCGATTCGCTGCGGCTGCTGGGCACGGTCGGCGAGCCCATCAATCCCGAGGCGTGGATGTGGTATCGCGAGAAGATCGGCCACAACCGCTGCCCGATTGTGGATACGTGGTGGCAGACAGAAACAGGCGCGATCCTGATCGCGCCGATTCCCGGCGCCGTTCCAACCAAGCCCGGCTCGGCGACGCGGCCTTTCTTCGGCATCCAGCCGGAGGTGGTGACGCGCCCCGACTCCAAAGGCCGGTATCAGCCGGTTCCGACCGGGCACGGCGGCCTGCTGGTCATACGCAAGCCATGGCCCTCGATGGCACGCACGATCTTTGGCGATCCCGAGCGCTACCAGAAAACCTACTGGAGCGAGGTGCCGGGCTGCTACTTCACCGGCGACGGCGCGCGCCAGGACGCCGACGGCTACTTCTGGCTGATGGGCCGCGTGGACGACGTGATCAACGTGAGCGGCCATCGCCTCGGCACCATGGAAGTGGAGTCGGCGCTGGTGGCGCATCCCAAGGTGGCTGAGGCGGCCGTGGTGGGCCGTCCCGACGACCTGAAGGGCCAGGCTATTGCGGCGTTCGTCACGCTGGAGTCCGGCAACGAGCCGAGCAACGAGCTGAAGGACGAGCTGAAGAAGTGGGTCGCCAAGGAGATCGGCTCGCTGGCCCGGCCCGACGATATCCGCTTCACCGAAGCCTTGCCCAAGACGCGCAGCGGCAAGATCATGCGCCGCCTGCTGCGTGAGCTGGCCACGCACGGCGAGATCAAGGGCGACGTAACAACGCTCGAAGATTTCAGCGTGATCGCCAAGCTGCGCGAAGCCGAAGAGGGGTAAGTTGGGGCGCAGTTGAGAACCGGCCTATTCACCCAAGCAGCCTCAAGGTTGCACTAGCAATCAAATCCACGGAGGCCAGACGATGGCTGCGACCGGGACCCTCATCTCCGTCGAAGAGTATCTGCGGACCGTGACTGATCCGGACTGCGAGTACGTGCGCGGCGTGCTGGAGGAACGGCCTATGGATGAATTGGAACATGCCAGTTGGCAAAAGGCGCTGCTTGGCTGGTTCCTTGGCAAAGAAGCCGAGTGGCAAGTCAAGGTATATCCCGGATTGCACGTGCAGACTGGCCCCGACAACTTTCGCGTTCCCGACGTAACCCTCCTCAGCCGCAGCGCGCCACGCGAGCAGATTATTACTCATCCGCCGATCGCCGTCTTCGAGATTCTCTCGCCGGAAGACTCGATGACCCGCATGCTGGAGAAACTCGCCGATTACGAGCGCATGGGCATTGGGGTTATCTGGCTCATCGAGCCGAAGAAGCCGCTTTACTTCCGCTACCGTGAGGGCCAGCTAATCCCAGGTTCGATCTTCGAGCTACCGGGTACATCCTTCTCTGTTCCATTCACTCAAATCGCCGCACTCGCTGACTGATTTTCCCGCATCGCGTATAGATACCACGCAAGCCACGCCGGCGTGGTCCACACGTAGAACGCCGAGGGCAACGGAATCTCCCGGAAGACGCCGATCAGGCTGGCAGCAGCGATGACTCCAAGCACAATCCAGGCGCGCAGAGATCGTTCTGACCGGTAGATGGCGGCAAGGATGGCAGGAAAAAGAATTGCTTCATCCGTGAACCACGCGTAGGGCGTCGCGAGCATAGAGACCAGCAGTAGAAGCAGTCCGTGTTCAGTCCAGCTCCAGCGGTCGCGGCGGGACCAGTAGTACCATGCGGCCCACGCGCAGGCGATGGCCTCGGGCAAAAATTCGAGCCAGTGTGCGTTGCGGTCGACGAGGAAGTGGAGGGCCACGCTGACGGTGGGAATGAAGACATCCACCAGGCGCGCGGAGCGCAGCAGGGCGAAGTATTGCGTCCATGCCTGCGGATCGAAGCAAAGACTGAGCGCACTGCTTGCGGCCAGTGACGCCGCAAAGCCGGCAACCACGCAGAAGTTGCGCCGGCACGCCGACCACAACAGCAGCACCACCAGGCAGGGCAGAAAAAGATGCGGCTTGAGTGCGCAGAGGAACAGCGCTGCGCCGGCCATCCAGGGGCGCGCGCCATGCAACTGGAGAAACAGCACGATGCCAAGCAGGAAGAAGACGCCGAGCTGGCCGGCCGTGAGGCAGGAGAGCGTGGGAGGAAACGCGAAGACCAGCAGGTGCCATCGGCTCAACGGACGGCCGTGCAGAAACCACAGGACCCACGCGGCCAGTCCGGCGCAGGCGAGCTCAAGCAGCAGCCAGAGGATGAGTCCTGTCTTTGCACCCAGATGGCCGAGCGGCAGGGCGAATTCAAGCGCGACCGGCGGGCTGAGCGAAACTTTGGGTGTGTTGCCTTCCATGCCGATCGATTGCTCGAGGCGCAGGATGGCGGCGACATCATAAGGATTGCACCGGTGCGCAAGCTGCTGGCCGGCGGCCCAGTATTGGATGAAATCGCGCTCGGTGGCGTTCTTGTCCGTGATGCCGATAGCGTAGATACCGGCCACCAGGGCAGCTCCCGCAGCCACCATGCAAGCCGCCGCCAACACGCGCAGTGGATTCTTCACCGATGAAGCTCCGCCTGTTCCTTGCCAACAAGGATCGAGTCCGTTCAGTCGATGATAATCGCCGCCGGCGGCGCGGATACCGCCAAGCCAGCATGCCTAGAACCGGTACACAATGCCGATGGTGCCGCTGGAGTTCCAGGTACGGTGGGGCGAGTAGCCTGGGGGGTTGTCGCGCAGCGGGAACGATGCGCCGATCTTGTCGCCCGAGGCGCGGATGGCCAGGCGCGGGCTGAGATCGTAAGTCATGCCGCCGCCTACGCCGCCGGCAAACGACATGTTTGGGCTCATGCCCTCGCCGCCGGTGTGCTCAATGCCCATGCCGCCGTGGAAGAACCCGCTCAGCGGCCCGTAGAGGGTGGCGTGAATCTCGGGATCGATCAGAATCTCATAGACGGAAGGATCACCGGGGTTGCCATTATTCGAGGTAACGGTGGTTGAGCCCTGGGTGGTGGTGCTGCTGCTTCCGAAATGCAGTGCTGGCTTGTAGTAGTTCACAATACCGGAGAGGCCGAAGTACCGGCCCCAGTCACGAGTGACAGAAATGTCCACGCCCGCGAGTCCATAGCGCGACTGATTCACCTGGTTGAGGCTGGTATAGCCAAAACCCGCGTAGACCTCGTATTTGTAAGCGGGTTGCGCCTTGGCGGCCGGGGCCTGCCCTGAGTCGGGAGCAACCTGGGCGGCGGCGGACAGGGATAAAAGTACGGCCGCGATTGCGGCTAGAATCGAACGCAGAAAGATCCTCTTCAAATCGAATTTCTCCTCGATGCCTTGCTGCTCCGGGACACCCGGAACAGGCTTCCTGACTCAAATTTCTGTACTTCCATAGACTATCCTCTACCACCCGCTTCCACGAAGCCCCCCGCTGGCAGGGATCTGCACCTGCTTTGGCTGCACCGCGACCGGTTCCGAGAGCGCGATCCGCCTGCCCGGCTGGCTGTCAGGACTGTCTTTCACTGTGACGGTCTCGCCGCCGGGAAGATAGCGCGCAATCACCACCGGATTGCCCCAGTCGAGGTTCCAGCCATCCTCGATGGCCACCACGGTGTAGTCGCCGGGCTCCACGTTGAGCAGGGCGAAGCTGCCGTCGGAGTCGGACTGGTCGCGGCGGGCCAGGCCAGCCATCGCCGCCAGGTTTTTGGGCACCAGGACAACCATGGCCCCGGCAAAGCCTTTACCGTCTTTGCGGGTTACACCTTCGATGCGCACGGTGCGGCCTGCGGAAACGGTCACCGTCACGTTCAGCGCGTGATCCTGCACGGTGAGCAGGTTGCCCGGTTGGGTGTGCCCTCCGGTTGTAATCGAGACGATGTCGAGACCGTTGGAGATGTGCATCTTCCATGTTCCGGCCGGAACCGCATTGAAGGTGAAGGCGCGCTGGTTGGCAAATGTGGACCGCGGCTGCGGGCTCGCGTCGCCGCCGGACGACTCGAGCGTGAGCAGGTATGCGCCGCTGAGCGCAGTGCCGGGCGCGGGCTGCAGCGTGCCGTTCACGGCGAAGGCGGGCGCGCCGGCGCCGGGATCCACCTGCTGGCTTTCGGTCGCATTCAGATCCGCAATGCGCGGTGGGTCGCCCTGGGTAAGCTCGTACTCGCCCGGCGCAATGCCGCCGAACTCGACCATGCCGTCGCGGCCACCGCTCATGATCTGGCTGTCGCCGGCCATATCGAGCCCAAAGATGGTTTGGCGCAGATCGGGCTGGGCAATAGAACCGTCGGCCCTGCGCGGCGTCTGCACCTGGATGTGCAGCGCCGGCACCGCATGCAGGTTGATGTTCGCCTGCTGGCGGCTGCCGCTGGCCAACACAAGAGGCGTAGCCGAGCCCTCGTCCGTCGTGGAATCGAAGAAAGTCACCGGATAGGCCGCGTCGAGCGCGGCCTGCTGCTCGGTCTCCGGCTGGCGGTTGAGGCTGGTGGAAAAGTGGCTGATCGCGTACCAGGGCCGTGCGCGCACAGCCAGCAGATACTCGCCCGCGGTGAGGCCGGGAAACTCGTAGGAGCCGGTGTCGTCCGTGGTTGTGGCGCCGGCAGGTTGAATCTTCGCGCCGGGATCGTGGCCGTTGGGCTTTTTGAAGAGCAGCACCGTGGCGCTTTCCACGGCATCGCCGCCGTCGCCGGTGACCTCGCCGCTCAGCACCGCCTCGGGCGCGAGCCTGAAGACGAGGCTCCCGGTGTCTTGCCCTTCGCCGGTGACCACAGCGGAGTTGAAGTCCTCATGCTGGTTGTAGAAACTGGTGCAGTAGCCGCGCTTGGAGGCGGTGAGCTGAAACTTGGCCGCCGACAGATGCTCGATATCGAAATGGCCGTCCGCATCGCTTTCGGTGGCGGCGAAGGTGCTGCTGTCCTCTACCGTGAGCAGCGCGACCATGGCGCCGCTGACCGGCTCGCCGGTGACTGCATTCACCACCGTCCCGGCAACGCGGTAGGGACCGGCCTGGGCTGCGGCGGTGACGGCCATTGAGAGCAGCAAAATGGCGGCAGGCAGACAGATGTGTTCCCGCAGGTCCCAAAAGAGGGATTTGAGGCGCTCCTTTTTGCGCCTGGACTCGCAGATTGGATGGCAGCGCATCACTGGGCCGGCGCCTCCAGCACCAGGCTGGCGGTTGCTCCGGGGGAGAGCGTAACGGCCTGGCCCGGATTGGGCAGCGCAGCCAGCGCGGCCGGGTTGTGGTATTCGAGGTTTGCGTTGCCCGTGAAGATATACACGTGATAGCTGCCCGGCGTGAGGTTGTCCAGCGTGTAGGAACCTCCTGACGATGGCCGCAGCACGATCGGGCTGATGTCCCACGTGAAGTCGAAGTCGGGAACGACAAAGACGGTGTAGAACTTCTCCTCGCCCGAGCCCAGTTCCATGAGATTATCCGGCAGGCTGAGGGCAAGCTTTGCGCAGTCGTCGCGCAGGTCCAACTCCATGGGCGCGGTCTGGCCGGTGAGGCCGATGATGAGCGGCTCGCGGCCAAGGCTGGCTCCGCCGGCGGTAAAGGACGACTCGCACAATCCGCGTCCCGCAACAAAGGTGTGCGCCCAGTAGCGACCCGGTGCCATGTAATTCGACTGGAGCGGGCCGTCGGTGGCGCTGCTGGCAAACTGGCCCATCACCGTGCCGCCCATCGATACTCCCGTCGAACTGCCGGCGGGGCTCAGCATTACCACAGCCTGCGTGTTGCCGGTTGCGGCCGTCGCGGCGCCGCTGCGGATCACGTTCACCTGCACCGGGCTGGTGGCAACGGGCGCAAGTGGAACGCGCAGGTTGGCAATGGGCTGGCCGGCCACGGTGAAATCGGCTTCGCCCACCAGGATGCCGCCCTGCGTCTGCAGCCGCTGCATGACAGGCAAGGAGGTGACCACGATGGAATACGTGCCGTCAGGCAGCGCGGCCTGGATGGTGTGCGAGCTGGGATCGTATTGCGCGTGATAGGGGAGCTCGTTGCCCGCTCCGTCAGCCAGTTCTGCCGAATAGCTCACCGGCGCGCGTGCCGCAGCCGGCTGCGGCACGTCCACCGCAACGGAGACGGTCTGGAATGGCTCGTGGGTGAGCATGAAGTTAGCCTGGACCTCAGACCCATTTGAAACCGGGATCACCGCCGCGCCGGAGGGGTCGCGCGCATCGGGATAGTAGACGCTTGCGTAGCCCCAGCGCTGCGCAGCCGCGGCCTTGCCCCTGGCCACCAGCGTGGCATAGGGCTCGCTGTCGAACGTGGGCGTGGTGTAGAGCGCATATTGACCGTCGACCAGGCCGCTGAAGCGGTAGGAGCCATCGCT
>JASHPJ010000141.1 GCA_030038195.1 Acidobacteriaceae bacterium | reverse complement strand
CGACTTCGCGGATGTTCTGGAGGAAGCGGTCCTTCTCACTGGGGTTGAGCTCGATGGTGCGAAAGACATCGGTGAACTGGAAGCTGTCAACAATGACGCCGGCATCGTTCGAGTAGGCGCCGGCGCGGACGATGTTCATTCCCCAGGCCGCGAGCACGCCGGCAACGTCGGCGAAGAGGCGCGTTCGGTCGCGGGTGATCACCGTGAGGTCGAATAGCTGGCGGTTGGGTCGCAGATCGAGCTGCACCCTATCCTTATCGAGATTGAGGGCCATCTGGAAGTGGTTGCGGATTTGCTCGGGCAGGCGGGTTTGCAGATAGCGCTGCGGCAGCCCCTCAAGGAATTGCCTGAGCTCGTCGTGCTGCGCGGGAGGCACCATGGAGCGGATGCGATTGAGCAGGGTGGGATCGATGGCGGCGTGATAGCGCGTCTCGTCCACCGAGCGGTCCATGAAGTTGGACGTGGACATGTAGAACTGCCAGAGGTTCTCGGCCTTCCAGGGAGTGAGCGCGTCGGGGTTGACGGCCTTGATGTCGGCGAAGGTCATCAGGGTGAGCATTTTGAGAACCTGTGGGCTGCCGATTTTTTCGGCGAAGCCGCGCACGTTGTCGAGATCGAAGATATCGCGGCGCATGGCCTGCGACATCTCCAGATGCAGCCGGATGAGCTTGAGCACGGTTTCGCGCTCTTCGGCGTCGAAGTCGAGGCGGGCGAGGAAGCTGTCGGCCAGCTCCACGCTGGCAACGGCGTGGTCGCCGGCGCGGCGGCCTTTGCCGGTATCGTGCAGCAGCAGCGCAAGCAGGAACAGGTCAAGACGGTCGATTTCAGGCAGCAACTGCGCGAGGCGGTGCTCGTAGTCGTGAACGGGAGCGCGCAGGCTGTGGACGTTGTCGATGGTCAGGAAAGTGTGTTCGTCGACGGTATAGCGGTGATAGCTGTCGCGAATGACCAGCGCGTCAATGCCATGGAACTCGGGGATGAGCATTTCGAGAACGCCCAGCGCGTGCATGGTACGCAGCGCGTGCGCGGCGTGCGGCCCCAGCAGCACCTCGCGCAAGGCGTTCCACAGATACGGCCCCTCGGGGATGTGGATGGCGAGCACGGGCAGCGCGTCGGTGATGCGGTCTTCGGCGGCCTGTGAGAGGGTGTAGCCGTGCGTGGCCATGAGCGAAAAGATACGCAGGATAGCCGCGGTGTCATGGAACTGCGCGCCGGGCTGGATGTCGATGCGGCCCTGGTCGAGGAGGAAGTCGGTGCCGGCGATGGGCGTGCGGCGGCGGCGGAACTGGCGATAGAAGCTGACCGGCGCAGGCAGGTGCTCCATGAGCAGGGCGGCGCGGCGATAGATGACACGCGCGTGGCGATAGTAGGTGCGCATCCAGTAGGAGGGATCGGCGGTGCCGCGGGTTTCCAGGCCGATCGACCTGGCCGCGGCTTCGTCCTGCGACTGCCAGTCGAGCGTGTTGTCGTCGCGGCCGTGGCGGAAGTGGAGGAAACATCGGGCGGCGGCGAGGAAGTCGAAGGCGGCCTCGGCGTCGCCGCGCGCGCTCTGGAAGACGCCGCCTCGCTGGCGAGGCCACTCCTTGGTTTCCTTGAGATGGAAGAGCACGGCGAACCAGACAGCCAGGCTGTAGTCGCGCAGGCCGCCGGGACACTCCTTGATATTGGGCTCGAGGTGGAAGATGGTGTTGCCGTACTTGGCGTGGCGGGCGCGGGCGATTTCACCGAGCTTTTGCGTGATGGCAGTCCACTCGCTCAGGACGACGCCTGGAAAGGTGACTTGGTGAAGCTGCTGGTAGAGCGGGAACTGGCCGGCCAGGAAGCGGCGGTCGAGGGTGGCGAGCGTGAACTCGAGGTTGTCGGCCTCAAAGCGGCCGGCTTCTTTCACGGTGCGGGAGCTGGGGCTGGCGCGCAGGCCGATGTCCCACATGCCCTGGATGATGGCGCGGACGGCTTCGCGGGACTGCTCCTCGGTTTTTTCGTCGGCAAAGGCGAACAGGACGTCGATGTCGGAGCAGGGAAAGAGATCTTTACGCCCGTAGCCGCCGAGGGCCAGCAGGGCGACACTGAGCGGGGGCAGGCCGACGAAGGCCCGGCGCCACATCTCAATCAGGATACGGTCCACGACGGCGGATCGGCGGCGAATGGCCGCGGTGCCGTCGCCGGTGCGCTCGCAGGTCTGGCGCACCAGGGCCATTTCCCGCAGATACTGCTCCCGAAGATCGTCTACCGCTAGAACGATTGGATTCATCGCAAAGTTGTCTGCTTGGCCTGCCGCAGCAAGAAGGAATTGTTAACAGAATAAGACATCTTGGCTGAGAGGGATACTGCAGAGGAAGAATGGCGAAGATTTGGCGACGATCGGGGGACGAGAAGTCTTCGAGCCGCGCCAGCAATCCTGAAGATGTGCAAGGCGGTGCTTGCCTCCAAGCTGGTCCGTCTATGAGGGGTAACCCGCTACAGCGGTTCCAGAGTTGCTCTATCCCGGAGCTACCAGGTTAAGTGGCTTTTTCTCTTGAGAACCTGTCCAAAAACTCATCTGGGCAAGGCAAGAGCTTTGAAGCCATGCCCTTTCAAAACTGCGGTGCCGACGCGCGCATTTAGGCCGACCCATGGCCTTGGGGCTTCCTGGTCAACAGCCAGATCATGCCTGCTACCACGATCAGCGTAAACAGACCAGCAATACTCAAAATTCGAAGCACAGACACGGAATACTTACCCGACACCGGGTTGTAACTGCAGCAGTAGAGAAGAAGCAGATCGGCCGGACTGCTAATCTTGTGTCGAGAGGCGTCAAGGACGGCCAGACGCACGTCTCTTGATTGATATTCGTCTCCCGCAATGTACTTTGAGAGTCGCCCGTCCGATGTGGCGAACATAATGACCGTGGGGTGAGCAAACTGGTCCATTCGACCATCTGGGCCAGGAACACGGATGAAATGAAAGCCTGTTGCACCAGAAATCGCTTGAATACTTGCTTCATTCCCGGTTAGAAAATGCGTAGCCTTATCAATTCCTGGAAGCCCGACGTCGCGGACAAATCGAGCCTTTTCGGCGACCGCGTCCGATGGCGAATCGCTTGGGTCAATGCTCACCGTAATGACATCGTAGTCTTTGCCAGGCACTAAGCGGGAGTCCTTCAGGGCCGCGGCGAGTCCGTTGAGAACCTCGGGGCACAGAGACCTGCACTTGTAATACATCATGACCAAAATGACAGGCGCGTTACCGATCCAGTGCTCCAGCGCGGCGGTATTACCCTGCTCATCCGTGAAGACAGTCTTCAAGGGCAACGGATGGTTGAGGTGCTGCTCGATTCCGGCGTGTTTCAGATAAGACGGAAGCTCTTGAGCCACTTTCCCCATTGAGGGCTGGTCGCCTGAGTATTGCTGCCCCTGGGCTGCGAGCGCACCGGAGAGGATCGCCACAAACAATAATCTTTTTACCGTCTCACATAGGAAAGCTCTCACGGCCCATACTCCTCATCGAGCCAGGTTCTTTTCTTGCGATCGCGCTGCAGGCACAACCTTAATCATACGCTTCCGGATTGGAGATTCTCGCTTTGAGCAAGACAGATCCGGAAGGTCTGGTTTCGGGAAAACGGGTCTCATTCGTAAACAACAGAATCGCCGAAATAATAAAGCGGTTCTCCAGCCATGCCTAAATCTAAGGCATTTCTCCTTCAGATGTAGCCTTTGCATCGGCCTGCAAGGTTGCGTTTTCTTGAGGAAAACGCAACTTGAGGGGCGTGCTTTCGGTGTACAGCAGGCGGAGAAATGCTATAGCGGAGTGATGAGTGGCCCAGCCCATCCGCCGGGCCGCATTGTATTCTGGAGTGCGTCCGCACTGCCGCGGAGAGCGGCTCGTCTCTGCGTGGTACGAGCCATCCCTGATCCCCCAAAGCGAGGTCCTACTGATGCCGTCCGGAGACGAAGTGACCATCCGCCAGGCGCGGCCGGAAGATGCTACGATTTGCGGCCCCATCTGCTTCGAGGCTTTCAGCGCGATCAATCAGCGTCACGGGTTTCCCTGCGATTTCCCTGGATCGGAGGCAACCACCAGCCTTCTGACGAGGATCTTCACTCACCCGAAGTTTTACGCCGTGGTGGCGGAGGCTGGCGGGCGCATCGCCGGCAGCAATGGACTCGACGAGCGGTCGATCATCGCCGGCGTCGGACCCATCACCGTCGATCCGCAACTGCAGAACAGCGGCGTGGGGCGCCGGCTGATGCAGGCCGTCCTGGAACGCGCCCGCAAACGCGGCTTCGCCGGCGTCCGGCTGGTCCAGGCTGCCTTTCACAACCGCTCGCTCTCGCTTTACGCCAGTCTCGGCTTCGATGTGCGCGAGCCGCTTTCGTGCATGCAGGGCCGGACTACGCAGCGGTCGCTGCCGGGCTGCGTTGTACGCACCGCGCAGCCGGGCGATCTCGACGCCTGCAATGCGCTTGCGCGACGGGTGCACGGCTTTGACCGCAGCCACGAGCTTGCCGATGCGCTGCCCCTGGGAACGCCGCTGGTGGTCGAGCGCGGCGGCCACATCACCGGCTACGCTTCCGCGCTGGCCTTCTTCGGTCACGCCGTGGCGGAGACCAACCTCGACCTGCAGGCACTCATCGCCTCCGCCGACGCCTTCGCCGGGGCCGGCATCCTGGTGCCCTCGCGCAACAGCACGCTCTTCCGCTGGTGCATTGCCCAGGGGCTGCGCGTGATGCAGCCCATGACGCTGATGTCCATGGGACTCTACAACGAGCCTGCCGGCGCCTGGCTGCCCTCAATCCTGTTCTGAAACCGAGACGGAATCAGCCCGATCATTGCCGGAAGGGCACGAACTTCTCTGCGCAGGATGCCGGGTTGCCTTCGGCCGGCGTTCCGCTCACCGTTGAATCTTCGCCCGCCGGGAAGTGCAGATTCGTGGGATCGGGGCCGAGGGTCAGGTCGGCGTGGTTCAGCGCGTAGGTGTAGCTGGCCTCGTCGGTGATCTGGACGCCGTCGAGCCGGGCAGCGATGCGATGATCGTGGTCATAGCCGTTGAAGGTGAACTTGCCGCCGCCGGAGATACGGATGTTTCTGAGCGTGATATCGCGCATGGAGGGCGGCAAGTTGCCGGTGAGCGTTCCGGCCGCGGTGTACCCGGTATCGAAGGTGATGGGATTGGGCGAGTTGCGGATGCAGACGTCGTCATAGACCACGTCCTGCGTCAAGCCGCCGCGCGAGCCGTTGGACTTGATGCGGATGCCGTTGTCGGGGCCGTCGAGCGAGAGGTCAAAGACGCGGATTTTGCTCACGCCGCCGAAGGTTTCGCTGCCGATGGACATGCCGTGACCCCAGTAGAAGTGATCGTGGCTGATGGTCATGCTGGTGGCGCCGCCGGCTCCGCCCTTGATGGCTACGTTGTCGTCGCCGGTGCGGATGGAAGTGTGGGTGATGGTGACATTTTTTGCGCCGTCGCCGGGATCGACGCCGTCCGTATTGCGGGCCAAGCGCTGCGGCGTGTCGATCCGGATGCCCCACACGGTGAAGCCGTCGCCGTGGTCGTAGACTACGTGGAAATTGGGCGAGTTTTTGAGCGTGATGCGGTAGAGGGTGAAGTTGTCAGAGTAGTCGGCGACGATGAGCTGCGGAACCTGCTGGCCGCCGCCGGCGCGGGCCTGCTCGGCGAGATCCCACCAGGAGTATTGCGAGCCAAGAATCTTCTCGCCGCCGCGCCCGTCGATGACGCCGTCGCCCATGATGCCGGAGCCAGGGGCGTGATGGGCCGAGATGAGCGGCTTGCATCCGTGCATGCCGGGCGTGTGGCTTACAATGCCGCAACTGCCGGGCGAAGTGGCGTAAAGCGAGGCGTCGCGCGAGGCAAAGAGCGTGATGCCGGGGCCGACGATCAACGTGACCTCAGGGCGTAGCTCGATGGGGCCGGTGAGGAAGGCGTTTCTTGTGTCGTCGACGCGGAGCATGACTGCACGCTCCTTGCCGCAATGGTCGATCGCCTTCTGAATGCGCGCCGTGTCGAGCTTCTGCTCGTCAGCCGGAGCGAGCGTATTGCCGACGGCCTGGAGATGCGCGTCGAGGGTGGTGCAAAGAGACGGCAGGATGGGCTCAATGACGGTGCGGGCGTCTTGGGCCGCAAGGCAGGAGACAAGGCTGAACGGCAAGAGAAGAGAAGCAAGAAAACGGGAAATCATGAAGATTGCTCCGCAGGGCTGCCGGCCGGGCGTTGCGGCCGGGTAAAAGAAATCTCTTGTCTAAGATAACAAGCGGGTCAGCAGGTCAGCGCTGGAGACGGAGTCGGCGGAGTGAGCGCGCAGGCAGCCGCCGAACGGCTATTGAATGCTGCAGAAATAAAATCCTGTTGGTGAGGAAAGACAACCACAGGTCTCTGCCACGGTGGATCTTTGGCCCGCCACGGCGGATCTTCGACCTTCGACTCTCAGCCGCGGCCTCCGCTCAGGATGACAGCCAGGGTATTATTTTCTTGCAGGAATCAAGAATGCTTATACCTGATCCAGCCCGATGGGGTGGTCTTTTCAAGGGTGAATTCTGTCAGCGGCGAGCTCCTGATGGGAGGAATCATGCAGTAACCGAGCTGGCGCAAAGACGTGTCCTGTCTTTGCAGATACTGCTCATAAAGCTGGCCGAGAGCCTCCTCTTTTAAGGCGAAGATGAGCCGTTGCGGCTGACGCACTTCAAGGAACTCCCGCACGGCCTGGAAGACTCCGCTGAAAATGCGAAGGGAGGCGTGAATATTTTCCGTAGCGCTGGCCTTCGAGATCACTTTGAATCCGACACGCCAATCGCCTTCGGCGGTTTCGGCAAAAGTCGTATCGACGCGCGTGCCGGAAACATCCAATTTGCACGATAACCTGCTTCGGCCCCTCGGTCAGCCAAGCCAGTTCAGCGTCTGAATCGAATGCAGCGAGAAAGGCCTCTGCAAGAATGCTCATGCCCGGCCTACTGGATTCAGTGTAATCCTTCTCCGGAAGGGCCGGCCCTGCCTACAGCGCGTTTTCGCCGCGCTCGTCGTTGCGGATGCGGATGGCTTCGTCGATGCGGCTGATGAAGATCTTGCCGTCGCCGATGCGGCCGGTGCGGGCGGCGCCCACGATGGCCTGGACGGCCTTTTCCTTGAGCTCGTCGTGTACCACCATCTCGATCTTGACCTTGGGCAGGAGATCGACCGTGTATTCACGGCCGCGATAGAACTCGGTGTGACCCTTCTGGCGGCCATGGCCGCGGGCTTCGAGAATGGTCATGCCTTCGATGCCTGCTTCGAGCAGGGCATCCTTGACGGCGTCGAGTTTAGAAGGCTGGAGAATGGCTTCAATCTTGAGCATACGCACAATGCCTCGTTCGCTAGCGTATCAGGCGGGAGGGCCGGTCTGCAGCGCGGGCGTAGAGATTTTGGGTGTTGATTGTCAATATGCCCCCTGGGGCGGGTGCGGTTTTTCGTCCGCCGCGGCGGATGGAAAGGATGGGCACGGAGGTATTCGCGCAGACGCGTCCGTGAAGAATCATGCGTTGAGGTCGTAGCCTTCTTCGCCGTGCTGCGAGAGATCGAGGCCGGCGGATTCGTGCTCCGGCGAGACGCGCAGGCCGATGACGCGGTCGACGAGGAAGAGCAGGATGAGCGTGCCGACGATGGAGATGCCCCAGGCCACGGCGACCCCGGTGAGCTGGTTGAGAACCTGACCCCAATGGCCGTCGATGGCCCCGGTGGGAACACCCTTGCCGTAGATGGGGTTGATGGCGCTGGTGGCGAAGATGCCGGTGAGCACCGCGCCCAGCGTGCCGCCGGCACCGTGCACGCCGAAGGCGTCGAGCGAGTCGTCGTAGCCGAAGAAGCTCTTCACCTTGAAGACCATGAACGAGCAGAAGATGCCGGCGCAGAGGCCGATGGCCAGCGCGGCGAAGGGCTGAACGAATCCGGAAGCCGGGGTGATGGCCACCAGCCCGGCGACCGCGCCGGAGATGGCGCCGAGGGCGGTGGGCTTGCCGTTGTGCAGCCACTCGGCGATGGTCCAGCCGAGCGCCGCCGTGGCGGCGGCAAAGTGGGTGTTGATGAAGGCGCTGGTAGCCAGCGGACTGGCGGCCAGCGCGCTGCCGGCGTTAAAACCGAACCAGCCCACCCACAGCAGACATGCGCCGATGAAGCTGAGCACCATGGAGTGCGGCGGCATGGCGGTGTGCGGATAGCCGATGCGCTTGCCCAGGTAGAGGCAGGCCACCAGCGCCGAGACGCCGGAGGTGATGTGGACCACGGTGCCTCCAGCGAAGTCGAGCGAAGGGATGTGCGTGCCGGTGGCGTTGAGCAGGCCGCCCACGCCCCAGACCATGTGGGCCATGGGGCTGTAGACCAGGATCGACCAGAGGGAGAGAAAGACGGCCATGGCGCTGAACTTCATGCGTTCGGCAAAGGCGCCGGTGATCAGCGCCGGAGTGATGATGGCGAACATGAGCTGGTAGACCATGTAGGTCTGCTCGGGGATGGTAGCGGCGTAATCGGGGTTGGGCTGGAGCGAGACGCCGCGGAGAAACAGGTGCTCGAAGCCGCCGATGAAGAGGTTGCCGTGGCCGAAGGCCAGCGAGTAGCCGCAGACGGCCCAGATCACCGTGACCAGGCCCATCATGGCGAAGCTCTGCATCATGGTGCCGAGGATGTTCTTTTTGCGCACCAGTCCGCCATAGAAAAGCGCCAGCCCAGGGCCGGTCATGAGCAGGACAAGCGCGGCGGAGGCCAGCATCCAGGCGTTGTCGCCAGCCGACTGCGCATTCTGCACGGCCTGCTGCAACGCGGCAACCTGGGCTTGCGTGGCCGGCGCGGAGCCGGCGGCCTGGGCGTGTGCGGGTAGCGTGGACAAGAAGAAAGCGAACACGGGCAGAAGAAAAGCACAGCAACGGTACATGATGTTTTTGCGCTCCCAAAGATGCCTAGCGACGGCAAAACGCCGAAGACATGAGGATGAGTGATCGCGGCCGGTGGTGAGCCTCAGTTGGCGGATCGCCCGGCGGACAGCAAGTACGGCTGCCGGCCATGCAGGCGGACAAACGCGGATGAGTTTTACTTTCACTCCATTTTCATCAAGAAGGCCGAAACGAGGCAAGTCTTTCGGCAAGCTCTGCTGGAATTCTTATGCTCCAGGCGTAAAAGCGCGTCCTGATCCGTGGCGGCCGGGCGTCACGGCCAGCAACAACGGGGAAGGGCTAAATCCTGTCCGGCCTGAGGGAAAGGGGAGCTTGCGCGGCCCGGCGGGTTTATAGTGGATACATGGTGGCCACGGCAGAGCACGACCATTATCTGTTCGGAACGCTGGAAAGCAGCGCGAAAAACCGCATCAAGCTGAAGGAAGTGAACTACGGCTTCGAGGAGCCGGAGGGCGTATTTCTTACCTCGCTCGACTTTGCGGTGAACTGGGTGCGGAAAAACTCGGTATGGCCGATGACCTTCGGACTGGCCTGCTGCGCCATCGAGATGATGTCGATGGGCGCATCCAGGTTTGATGTGGCGCGTTTCGGGGCCGAGGTGTTCCGGCCATCGCCGCGGCAGTCGGACC
>JASHPJ010000140.1 GCA_030038195.1 Acidobacteriaceae bacterium | reverse complement strand
GCAGGGAACCACAATAATATCTACGAGCAGATCGGGTGCTCAAGCGCGAATGCGGCGTCGCCGATCTGCGCGTGGGACGATAATGCCGGGCCGGACGGCGGGTCGACCTGGATGCACATCACCGGGCCGAACACGAACTTTCTGCAGTCGAACCAGCCAAGCGCGACAGTGCGGTCACTGCATGGGGATTCGGACCTGGGATTTTACGCCTTCGACGCCGGGGCGAACTCGGGCAACGCGACGGTGCTGACTGACTCGCCGCAGGTGGCCAACTCGAACCTGAAGTTTGGGGACTCGTACTCGAATGCGGCGGCGTGGCCGAGCGTGGATTTGCCAGCCAAGACGGTGTCCATGACCATCTCCAGCAACACGTTTATGGGCACGCAGTACATGACGGCAGCGGATGCGAGCGCGAGCCTGCTGCCGGAGGGGTTGGCGACCAACGGAGACTTGCAGGCGCAGACGGGCGGGACGCCGCACGCGATGGCGCTGACGCGACATGGGCCGGGAAACTGCATCTTTGACGGAGCGACGACGGCCAACGATTACGTGGTGGTGGGCTCGACGGCGTGGAACAGTACGAGCGCGGTGCCCTGCCACGACACGGGATCGAGCAGTCCGCCGGCAAGCGGGCCGTATATCGGCAAGGTGCAGAAGACGGTGGCCAGTGCGCCTTCGGCTCCAAGTGCACCGACAGTCACCACGAGCTGCTCATCGAGCTGCACAACGACTTACAGCTACGTGTGGGTACAGAAGGCGACCAACGATCCGCTGGACCATACGCAGTCTGCGGCATCGAGCGCAGGCAGCGTGTCGAGCGCGGCGACGCTGACCAGCACGGTGACCAACACCATCTCCGGGTGCGCGACGGCTTCGAGCACCAGTCCCTGTGAACTGTTCGAGACAGCGGGTCCATATACGGGCTGGCTGTATGAAACGATTTCCACATCGAGCGTGACCGACAACGGGCTGATCGGGGTGCCGGTGGGCGGCGCGCCGTACTCGGTGGGGGTGATCGACCCGCCGGTGCACGTGGAGCTGGGCGAGTCGGGGGCGTCACTGGCCACGAGTTCGACGCCGGGCGTGGTGCAGCCGGACAACTCGACGATCACGGTGAACGGGTCCGGGGTGATTTCGACGGCGGCGGGATCAGTGATGCCGTTCTACTGGAACATGCAGGGAGACTCGTCGGGGGTAAGCTTCTCGGCGACGGCCAACAATCAGTATGCATGGCCGTTTCCGGTGACGGCGCAGGTGACGTTCAAGGAACTGTGCGTGTACATCCAGGCCGACGACACGGGCGGCGGCTTGTACGGGCTGGCGCTGGTGAAGCTGACTACGCCGAGTTGTACCGGGTCAGGCTGCGCGACGACCACGGTGGCCTACTGGCAGGGGGAGACGCTGAGTTCGACGGGAGCGTTCTGCGCGGCCAATGGGGGCGGCACGGCGACGGTGACGCCGGGGATGTATTACATGGTGACCACGGGGAGTGCGACCACGGCGGAGTTTGCGCAGGGCAACTCGACCAACAAGCAGTTCACGCCGCTGGTGAATACCGGCGCGGGAACCAGCACGAGCGGAGACTTCGGGACGATTACGCTGGACGTGAATAGCAGTGGGCTGACGGTGATTGCCGGAGGGCCGATCTGGGCCGGGTTGAGCCAGTGAGGGGAGGGATTATGCGGCGAGGAATCGCACGAATGCGGGGGATGGGTGACTGAATGCGAGTGGCTGGCAGAAAAGGGGAGCGCGATCGAGCTGCACTTCCAGCACTACAGCCGCGAGGAACTGGAGTGGTTCGGCAGGGCGCTGGACAGGAGGCCAAGAAGCCTGGGCGGCCAGGCATTGGGAACAGCGCTGACCGGCAAGCTTCTTCTGGTGAGGACACGGGCGGGGTGGACGGCTCCGCTCAAGGCCAATGCGGCGCAGAAGGCCTTCGAGAGGCAGCGCGGCCAGAGAAATATCGTGCTGAAGGCACGCCAGATGGGCATCACCACCTGGACGGCAGCGCAGTTTTTCCTGCGCACCATCACCCGGCCCGGAACACTGACCCTGCAGGTGGCGCACACACGCGAGGCGGCCGAGGAGATCTTCCGCATCGTGCACCGGTTTGTGGACTGGCTGCCACGCGAGCTGCGCGAAGGGCCGCTCAGGACCGGCCGCGCCAACGTGCGGCAGATCGTCTTTCCGCAGATGGATGCACAGTATCGCGTGGTCTCAGCCGGCGACCGGAACGCGGGACGCGGGCTGACGGTGCAGAACCTGCACTGCTCCGAGCTGGCGCGCTGGCCCGGCGATCCAGCGGAGACCCTTGCCGGGTTACGCGCGGCCATGACGCCCGACGCGGAGCTGATCATCGAGTCCACGCCGGATGGCGTGGGCGGATGCTTTTACGAGGAGTGGCAAAAGGCTCCCGAGACGGGGATGGTGCGGCATTTTTTCCCCTGGTGGATGGAGCGAAGCTACCGCGCCAGGGCGGTGGAAGAACCGACGCTGAGCGCGGAAGAGAGCGCGCTGATCGAGCGGCATGGGCTTACCCTGGAGCAGATCGGCTACCGGCGGCAGCTTCGCGCCAGCTTTCGCGGGCTCACCGCGCAGGAGTACGCCGAAGACGCGGAGAGCTGCTTCCTGGCCAGTGGCGAACCGGTCTTCGAGCTTGCCGCCGTCGAGGCGCGGATCAAAGACGTGGCCGAGCCGGTGGAGCGGCGGCATAACGGCGCGCTCGAAATCTGGCTACCGCCCGTGCCCGGCAAGTCCTACCTGATGGCCGTCGATCCGGCCGGAGGTGGCAGCCGGGGAGACTACTCGGCGGCGCAGGTTATCGAGATGGAAAGCGGCCTGCAGTGCGCGGAGTTCGCCGGACACGTGGGCGGGCTGGAGCTGGCGCGGCTGGTGAGCGCGCTGGCCGCGGAGTACAACCAGGCCATGCTGGTGGTGGAGCGGAACAACCACGGCAGCGGCGTGCTGGCCTACCTGGACGCGCCGTGCGGCTACAGGCGCATTTACCAGCAGGACGGGCAGCCGGGCTGGCTGACTACGTCCATGAGCCGGCCGGCAGCGCTGGGCCGCCTGGGCGCGGCGCTGGTAGACGCGCCGGAACGGTTCCAGAGCCGCCGCCTGCTGGCCGAGTGTCGCAGCTTTGTGCGCCTGGCCAACGGCGGCATCGGCGCGCAGCCCGGCGCCCACGACGACCGGGTGATGGCCATGGCTATCGGACTGGCGGCGCGCGCAGAGCTGCTGGAAAAGAGGAAAAGATAGCTTCCAGTTCCTGGTGTCCCGTCTCTGAAGTTCATGACATAACAGCAGGTGTCATTTTGAGCGAACGGGGCCCCAAACGCTTTTCAGTCTGGGGGTGGTGAGTGAAGAATCCGCGGTTGCCTTGCAGTTTTTTCTGATAGGAACTTCGGGGGCACCACACTGGCTTCCAGCCTCCAGCTCTTTTCTCGCAGTGCGATGCTTCGATGTTTTTGCGTGAGTGGTGAAGTCCTCCGTGCATTCGCTACGGCTACAGCGTTTTCGGTTCAAGTTTTTACAGAGTCGATGTCGCCGAGTGGCTTTTTCCTCAAGAAAAAGCCACCTTCCACACATCTCAAAAGGTCTACGTGTATTCCGAAAATGCTCTAGAATGCCTCTCAGATTCAGGAGAGTGCGGTTGGCGGTTCTGGCGGTGCAGCAGATCAGAAAAATGCGCGGCGGCGCGCAGGGGCAGTTGATGCTCGGCGCAGACGGGCACTTCTACGTGGTCAAGTTCCAAAACAACCCCCAGCACACGCGGGTGTTGGCCAACGAGTTCCTGGCTTCGAAACTGGCCGCTGCGGTGGGGCTGACGGTGCCGCAGGTCGAGCTGGTAGAGGTGTCGAGCTGGCTGATCGACAACACGCCCGACCTGGTGATGGAAATCGGCAAGACTCTGGTCCGCTGCAAGCCGGGCCTGCAGTTCGGGTCGCGGTTTGCGGGCGGGCTTATGCCCGGCCAGGTGGCCGACTACCTGCCTGAAGAGCAGCTTCTGGAGGTCCGCAACCTGGCCGAGTTCGCCGGTATCCTGGCCCTGGACAAGTGGACCGGCAACGCCAACGGCCGGCAGGCGGTCTTCGTGCGCCGGCGGCGGGAGCGGCGCTACAAGGCGGTTTTCATCGACTTCGGCTACTGCTTTCATGCCGGCGAGTGGCGCTTTGAGGATGCGCCACTGCGCGGGGTGTACTTTCGGAATACGGTTTACCGGAACATAAAAGCCTGGAACGCATTTGAGCCGTGGCTGAGCAGCATGGAGCGGATGCCGGCGGAGACGCTGTGGGCGGCGGCCGGCGAGATTCCTCCCGAATGGTACGGCGGGGATATGGGCGAGATGGAAGCGCTGGTGGAAAAGCTGCTGGCGCGGCGCAGCCGCATCCGTGAGCTGATCGAGGCCTTTGCCGGCTCTGACCGCCGGCCGTTTCCGCAATGGGGAAAAGAGGGTGCGGAAGCCGAGGCAACCGGCTGGAATCCGGAGCGCCGTGGGACTAGCATGAGTAATAAGCGAATCGAGGGACACGCGGGATGAGCCTAGAGAGCCAACGCCGGGCCTGCGAGTTTCAACTGCTGCGCTATGTGCCGGACGCGGTGCGCAACGAGTTTGTGCACATAGGCGTGATCCTGCGCGAGTCCGCCACGGCGGACCGGCCGGCGCGAGTGGAAGTCCGCTTCACGCGCGACTGGCGGCGGGTGCGCTGTCTCGACCCGGATGCGGACACGGCCCTGCTCGAAGGGATGGAGAGCGAGCTCAGGCACCGGCTGGCCTCGAACAACGAAGCAGTATCCGCGGGCCGGCTGATGCGACTGCTCGAGGAGTCGCTCTCGCTGAGCGTGCAGATGACCGAGTCCCGCGCCTACCTGGCCGAGAGCCTGCCCGCTGGCGTGGAAGAGCTGATGCGGTTGTATGTTGACCCGCCGCCCAGGGAGCGCCTGCCGCGGCTGAGCGGACGCGCCGCCATCCAGGCGCGGATGCGCAGCGAGTTCGAGCGCGCCGGGGTGTGGGACCTGATGCGCAAGCGCATCGCCGCCGCGGAGTATACGCGCCCCGGCGATCCGCTGCGCATCGACGCCGGATACCGGCCCAACGGGCTCATCCGCATGTTTCACGCCGTGAGCCTCGATCCGGGAATCGCCGCGGGCGTGGAGACGGCCAAGATCCTGGCCTTTTCCGCGGCC
Organism: Acidobacteriaceae bacterium; assembly: GCA_030038195.1. Lineage (GTDB taxonomy): Bacteria > Acidobacteriota > Terriglobia > Terriglobales > Acidobacteriaceae > Telmatobacter. The sequence continues at coordinate 13,613 of JASHPJ010000140.1, read as the reverse complement.
GAGCTGCGCGCCGGCGTGGCCCGCGTGGAAAAGGGCGAGCTGGAACTGACGGCGATCGTCGAGCCGGCGACCCAGCTCGGCCTATCTCGACAGGGCACCGGCGACGAGGAGCCGGAGCGGCTGTCGATGTACCGTTTCGGCGTGGAAACCATGGAGGAGCACCAGATCCGCGTGCTCACCACCTCCGACCTCGGCCGCGTGGCGGAGACGGCCCGGCGCGAGCTGCGGGTGTAGCCGCTGCTACAATCGAAAGGGGTGAAAATCCGCTACTTTCTGTATTTCCAGGTAGGCCCAGACGCGACTCCAGGACACGATTCCGCGAACGATGACCCTCCGCCTCTTCAACACCCTTTCGGGACAACCGGACCCGCTCACGCCAGCCGACGGCAAGGCGCTGCGCATGTACGCCTGCGGGCCCACCGTCTACGACTACGGGCACATCGGGAACTTCCGCACGTTTCTCGAAATTGACGTGCTGCGCCGGTTCCTGCGGCTCACCGGCGTCGCCGTCCGCCACGTCATGAACATCACCGACGTGGACGACAAGATCATCCGCAACGCGGCTGCCGCGGGCCTGCCCATCGGCGAGTACACGGCCAGGTACGAGCAGGCGTTCTTCGAAGATCTGGACGCGCTGCGCGTGGAGCGGCCCGAGCAGATCGCGCGCGCCACCGAGCATATTCCCAGGATGGTCGAGCTGGTCGAGCGACTCGAAAGGGCCGGCGCCGCCTACAAGACCGAGGACGGCTCCTGGTACTTCCGGCTGGCCTCGTTTCCCGCCTACGGCAAGCTGAGCAAGAAAGACCTCTCCGGCATGGAGGACGGCGCGCGCGTGGATGTGGACGAGTACGAGAAAGACTCGGCCCGCGACTTTGCCTTGTGGAAGGCGGCCAAGCCCGGTGAAACCTCGTGGGACACGCCAATCGGCCGCGGCCGGCCCGGCTGGCACATCGAGTGCTCGGCTATGGCCATGGAGTACCTGGGCGAGAGCTTCGACCTGCACGCCGGCGGCGAAGACCTGATGTTCCCGCACCACGAGAACGAGATAGCGCAGAGCGAGACGGCCACCGGCAAGCAGTTCGCGCGGCACTGGATGCACGTGCATTTCCTGCTCGCGGACGGACGCAAGATGTCCAAGAGCGAAGGGAACTTTTACACCCTGCGCGACCTGCTGCTCAAGGGCTTCAAGGCCTCGGCCATCCGGCTGGCGCTGATCTCGGTTCCCTACCGGCACCAGCTCAACTTCACCTTCGACGTGCTGACCGAGGCCACCAATGCCATCGAGCGGCTGCGCACCTTCCATCACCGGCTGACCGGTACGAAGTGGCCTGAAGGAGCTTCCTCCCAGATGGTTGGCATGAATCTCTCTGTCGCAGAAGAAGCAGAAACGGCGAGGAAGAAATTCCGCGAAGCGTTGTCGAATGATCTGAATACTGCGGAAGCCAGGGCCGCGATCTTTGATCTAGTTCGCTCCATCAACACCAAAGCCGATGCAGGCGCTCTCGCTCAACAAGATATTCCTGTGATCCTCGAAGCGTTGCAGGACTTCGACGCGGTCTTTGACGTGATCGAGGACCGGGACGCCGAGCCCTCGCGCCGCGCGCTGGAGTGGGCCGAGCAGGCCGGGCGGATGGACGAAGTAGCTCCGGAGCTGCTGGCCCGCCAGGCGCTGAGCGATGAGCAGGTGGAGGCGCTGGTGGCTGAGCGCACCCAGGCCAAGAAGCGCCGTGACTTCGCCCGCGCCGACCAGATTCGCAGTGAGCTGGCAGACAAAGGGATCGTGATCGAGGATTCGAAGGACGGCGTGCGCTGGAAGCGGAAGTGAAAACAGTGCTATCAGTCCTGCGATGGAGTCGTATGATGGGCTCTGATTCTATACCAGCAACGAATACGATGGCTTTTTGAAATCAAGTTAGAGGCTCTTTCTATGGAAGCCAACGAAGCGCAAGAGTTGCAGGAGCACGCCGAGCACGGGTCGCACGAGTCGGCCATGCGGCCGGTGGCTTTTACCATGGCCGTGCTGGCCGTGCTGGTGGCCATCACCACCGTGCTGGGCCATCGCGCGCACACTGAGGCGGTGCTCAGGCAGAACCAGGCTACCGACCAGTGGAACTTCTACCAGGCGCACAAGATCCGCTCCAGCGACACGGAATTGGCGTCGGACCTGTTGAGCGTGCTCACCGTCTCGAACCGCGACGCGGCCGACAAGCTGGCCAAATCCTACGCCGATCACCAGAAGAAGTGGGCCGACGACCTGAAGGATGCGCAGCAGAAGGCCGAAGAGCTCGAAACCGGTGTGACCAGAGCGGAAGCCCGCGGCAGCCGGTTCGACCTGGCCGAGGCGCTGCTCGAGATCGGCCTGGTCATCACCTCGGTGACCCTGCTGACGCGCAGCCGCATCTACTGGTACCTGGGGATTGTGTTTTCGTTAGCCGGCATTGCCTGCGTGGCCGCGGCGTTCTTCGTCAAGTAAGGTGCGGCAGCCATCGGGCGGGAGCGCTGCGAGGTTCCGGCGAGGTGTTTCCATGGGACGGTCCGTGATCCTGGTGCTGCTGGCTGCATGCTGCGCCGCTCTGGCCGCGCAGCAGCCTGCGCGCACGGCCGCGGATCAGGACGCGGCGATTGACTTCCAGTCCACCCTGCCGCCGGACTGGACGGTGATTGCGCCAAGGCCGCCGCAGGCAACACCCTCGGCCCAGCTTTCGCCGAAGGGTACGGCGTGCATCCATGTGGCGCAGACGGCGCGGCACGGCGATCCGGCTTCGGTTATTGTGATTGTCGAGCTGCCTTTTGCCTGTTTTGGACAGACGATGGAAGCTGGGGATCTGCCCGGCTTCGGCTCCGGAGCAGCAGACGGGCTGAAGCAGGTCTTCGACCTCACCAATCCGGTAGTGGGAACCTACGCACTGGGCAGCCATTCCTTCTGGATCGAGCGGGCGAAGGGCAATCCCAAGGGACAGGCTGGCGTTCAGTACACGATGGAGATCGCCTGCAGCGTGCTCAAAAAAGGCGCGGTCTGCTGGATGGCGATGGCCGCCGATGAGGCCAGCCTGCGCGCCTTTGAGCAGATGCCGGTGGCGCTGGACGGAGAAGCCGCCACGCCGCTGGTTCCGAGCATCTCCTTCAGCAAGCCGCCGGCCGCCAACTGATTGTTTTGTACGGCTTACCGGTGCAGGGCCAGGCCTGCGCTCCGGATCGGTGCCACGCATGTCACGCGCTGTGATCCGCGGTTCGTGGCAATCCGCCCGACCGCATGATATCCTCAATTCAGCGGAAGAATCCCATGCAGACGCGCATTTCAAGAGAGCTGCTGACTGCGCCGGCCGCCAAGCGCTGGTCGCGGTCCCGTGCGCGCGGCCTCTGCCCGCGGCGGCACCTGCGCGTGCTGCCCATCCGCACCCGACCTAGCCTCTTCGGCGGCGATTAAGCAACTGTCCGCCGAAGATCCTCGCACGCGTCTGGACCGCCGACGGTCCGCGAATAGAAACGGTCCCGCGCTGTCGGGACGAGTTGCCGAGCCGCGCCTGGCCGCGCAACCGGAATCTGCCGAGGAGAAGGTTTATGAATAAGCAGGAACTGCACGCCCAATTTGGACCCAAGCTGGTTGGTCCGCTGCCCGGACCGAAGGCCAAAGCCGCCGTTGCCGCCGACAGCCGGCTCATCTCGCCCAGCTACACGCGTTCGTATCCATTGGTGGCCAGGAGCGGACGCGGCATCCGCGTCACGGATGTGGACGGCAACGAGTTTCTCGACTTTGCCGCGGGTATCGCCGTGAACTCCACCGGCCACTGCCACCCCGAGGTCGTTGCCGCCATCCAGAAACAGGCGGCTGAGCTGCTGCACATCTCCGGCACAGATTTTTACAACCAGCATCTCACCGACCTGGCCGAGCGGCTTTCCGCCGTTGCGCCCATGCCCGGCCCGCACCGGTTCTTCTACGGCAACTCCGGCGCTGAGGCCATCGAATGCGCGCTCAAGCTGGCCCGCTATCACACCGGCCGCCAGCACGTGATCTCGTTCTTCGGCGCCTTTCACGGACGCACCATGGGCGCGCTCTCGCTCACCGGCTCCAAGCCGCAGCAGAAGCGCCGTTTCTCGCCGCTGGTGCCGGGCGTGACGCATGTGCGCTACCCTTACACTTATCGTGGATGCGTCGGCGGTCCGCAGGAGCAGGAGGCCTTCAGCCTGGGCTGCGCGCGTTTCATCGAAGAAAAGCTCTTCAAAACCATCCTGCCGCCCGAAGAGGTTGCGGCCATCTTCATCGAGCCTATCCAGGGCGAGGGCGGTTACGTCGTCGCGCCGGACAACTTCATGCAGGAGCTGCGCGCCATCTGCGACCGGCATAGCATTCTGCTGGTCGTGGACGAGGTGCAGTGCGGTGCAGGCCGCACCGGCAAATGGTGGGCCGTGGAGCACTCGGGCGTAGAGCCGGACATGGTCTGCATCGCCAAGGGCATCGCCAGCGGCATGCCGCTGGGCATCTGCATGACCCGCGCCGAGGTGATGGACTGGGCGCCCGGCTCGCACGCCTCGACATTCGGCGGCAACCCGGTATCGATCGCCGCGGCCCTGGCCACCACGGACATCCTCGAGCGCGAGGCCATCGCCAACGCGGCGCATGTAGGCGAGTTCATGCTCGAGCGGCTGCGCGGCTGGGTCAAGACGCATCCGCTCGTTGGCGAGGTGCGCGGACGCGGACTGATGATCGGCATCGAGCTGGTGAAGGACAAGGCCACGCGCGAGCCGGCCGTGGAACTGCGCAACCACGTGGAGACCCTGGCCTTCGAGCGCGGGTTGATGATCCTAGGCTGCGGTGAGACCTCGCTGCGCCTCTCGCCGCCGCTCGTCGTGAGCAGGGAAGAAGCCACCGTCGCCCTCGACATCCTGGAAGAGTCGCTGACGATCGTCGAGAAGGAACACGAGCAGGCCGCAGTGGAAGTGGCAACAACCTGAGCCGATCTGCGTAAACATTGTTTCTGGAACGCACCAGGCCGGCAATCCCTTCGTCGGCCGGGTGCATTTTTATGGCGACAGCCCAGCTTGCGATTGCGCATCTGTGCATGCGGGGCGAGAATGGAGTGCGATGCAGCGGCTTGCAAAGATGCGCATGGACGGGATGGAGCGGACGCTCATGGCTTTCGACCGCATGGTGCGCCGTCACGGAAGGGAAGCGACGCTGCCGGCACATCTGCTGGTTGGCAGAGAGGGCGAGGACGCGGCCTATTTTTATCTGCGCCGCAAGGGATACGTCATCGTGGCGCGGCGCTGGTCGGCGGGCAACCTGCCCGGCGACCTGGACCTGATCGCATGGCAGGACGAGCTGCTGTGTTTTGTCGAAGTAAAGACCCGCACCGCGCACGACATTACCCCGGCGGAAGCCGCTGTGGACAGCCACAAGCGCAGCACGCTGCGCCGGCTGGCCCGCCAGTATGTGCGCCAGTTACCGCTGCCCGCTGCGCCGCAGGTGCGCTTCGATGTTTTGAGCGTGTACCTGGTGCCGGGCGAAGAGAAAGAGTTCGTGCACTTTGAGAACGCCTTCGGCTGGAGCGAGCGGCGCGAAGATTGAAACTTATCCCTGCGCGTCCTGGTACTCTTCATGCCACGCCATCTGGATGGCTTCGAGCCTGGCCTCGTTGGATTTTGCGGGATCGTCGGCGAAGCCGTCGAGCTCGGTCACGTAGCGATGCAGATCGGTAAAGCGCACGGTGAGCGGGTCGATCTCGGGGTACTTTTCCAGCAACTGAAAGGCGATCTCTTCGGCGTCGGTCCAGTGAATCTCGCGGGGCATCTTCCGCTCCTTATTCGTTTTCAGCCAGCGTCAGCGGCTTGCCTTCCGATACGTAGTTGCGATTCCACTTGGGAATCTCGACCACGTAGTTGCCGGGCCTGGCGATCACCGCCTGGCAGCCCAGGCGCGAGTTGAGCTGCTGGTCGGCGGCCATATCGAGCCGGTCAAGCTCGTCATCTTCCGCTTCGCTGATGCCCTCCGCGCCCTCTTTTACCCAGATGTGGCAGGTGGTGCAGGCGCACGATCCACCGCAGGCATGGTCGAGAAAGATGTCGAAGTTTTCGGCAACGTCAAGGAACGACATCGGCTTGCCGTGATGGTCGTAGGGCATGGTGCCGTACTCGAACTCGACCGTCTTGCCTTCAGGCTCGAAGGTGACGCGCACCAGCCTTTCAGGTGGAATATTGGTTGTGACTGCTTCGCTCATAAATCCAATTCCTCAATGCTAACCTGCTAACACGCGAAGCGCGGCTAGAGCAGAATCTGGGTAACAGTGCCCTCTTAGAGCGGTTCCAGGATAGATGTACCCTATTCGGCTTTCGTGCCAGGTCGCCCCTCCTTGGGGTCGGGGCGACTTAGGTGCATTGCCTACAGGGTATAGCAATCCTCGAACCGCTATAGCCGTGTGCAAGGTGGCTTTTTCTTGAGGAAAAAGCCACCTTGGCGGATGTGGCTCCGGGGTATAGCAACCCGGATTCTGCTGTAACCGGCGCGGAGCGCCGCTAACTCGCTATTACTTGAATTCCGCTGCGGCCATCGGGTGCGGCGCGGTGATATGGTCGCTCAGTTCCTGTCCCGCCGCCTCCATGGTCTTGCCGCGAATCGCCTCCGTCACGGCAGCATCCATCATCAGCTCGGCCAGCCGGTGCGTGGCCTGGTCAAGACCGGCCGTAGCCGCGCGAATCGCGTTCAGGTCTGCGCCGAGCTTTGCCGATGCGAGCCGGTCGCGCGCAGCGTCAACGGCTGCCTGCTCCTCGCCGGTCAACTGGGCCCACGCCGGATTCGCGCGCGCCTGCTCCACCTTGGTGAGAATCGTCTCGGCCTCGTTACGCGCTTCAATCAACAAGCGTCTTGCAAAGTCTTCCTCGGCGTGATCGAACGAATCGAGAATCATGCTCTCGACCTGCGCGTCGGTCAGTCCATACGTGGGTTTTACCTCGATCTCGGCCTGCTTGCCGCTGCGCTGCTCACGCGCCGAGACCTGCAGAATGCCGTCGGCGTCGATGAGGAACTTGACCTCGATGCGCGGCAAGCCGGCGGCCATGGGCGGAATGCCTTTGAGATCGAAGCGGGCCAGCGAGCGGCAGTCGGCGGCCAGCTCGCGCTCGCCCTGCACCACGTGAATGGCCACATTGGTCTGGCCGTCGACGCCGGTGGTAAAGTGCTCGGTGGCCGAGGCCGGAATCGTCGAGTTGCGGGTGATGATCTTGGCCACCACGCCGCCCAGCGCTTCGATGCCCAGCGAGAGCGGCGTCACGTCCAGCAATAATAGTTCTTCAGTCGTCTTCGACGCGCCGGCAAGAATGCTGGCCTGCACCGCCGCACCCAGCGCGACGACTTCGTCGGGGTTGAGCTCGATATGCGGCTTCTTGCCGCGCGCGCTCAGGTGAAAAAGATCGTCCACGAGCCTGCGCACGGCGGGAATGCGCGTGGAGCCGCCGACCAGCACGACTTCGTCGATCTGGTCGGGCGTGATGCCGGCGTCAGCGACCGCCTGTTTGCACGGACCCGCGGTGCGGTTAAGCACCGGCTCGATGAGCTGCTCGAAGACCTCGCGCGGAATCTCGCGCTGATAGCGGTCGCCGTTGGGCAGCTCGATGTCGAACTGCGCAGATTGCTCGCTGGAGAGCCTGATCTTCGCGTCGATGGCCGCCTTGCGCAGCGCCTGCACCGCGGCCGGGTCCTTGCGCAGATCGACGCCGTGCTCGGCGTGAATCTCGTCGAGCGCAACGGCCAGCAGCAGGTTGTCAATGTCGTCGCCGCCCAGGTGCGTGTCGCCGTTGGTGGACTGCACTTCGAAGATGCCGTCACGCAGCTTGAGAATGGAGATGTCGAAGGTGCCGCCGCCCAGGTCGTAAACGGCGATCAGGCCCTCCTTGGCGCGGTCGAGGCCGTAGGCCAGCGCGGCGGCGGTAGGTTCGTTCACCAGGCGCAATACATCAAGGCCGGCCATGCGGCCCGCGTCTTTCGTGGCCTGGCGCTGCGCGTCGTTAAAGTACGCGGGCACGGTGATGACCGCTTGCGTCACCGGCGCGCCGAAGAACCGCTCGGCGTTCTTCTTGAGCTGGCGCAGCACGTAGGCGGAGATCTCCGGCGGCGTAAAGCGCAGCTCGCCGAGCTGCACGCGCGGCACCTCACCGGCTTCCACATCGTCCGCCAGCCGGAAGGGGAAAAACTCCAGCTCGCTCCGCACCTCCGCCAGGCCGCGGCCCATGAGCCTCTTGACGGAGTAGATCACGCGCTCCGGCGTCTCGATCAGCGCCCGGCGCGCGCTGTTGCCCACGGTGACGGTGGGCCTTCCGCCGCCGGCGGGGATGGGATCGAGCGCGACGACGGACGGCACAAGGTTCGAGCCGTCCACGCCGGGAATGACCACCGGCTTGTCGCCTTCCATGTATGCGACCAGGGAGTTGGTGGTTCCCAGATCGATGCCGACGATACGCGCTTCAGCCATGATTGCTGATTAAGCTCCAAGTGTCTCGGTCACATCGCGGACCAGGTTATTGAGATAGCGCCGGCGATCGAGCAGCGCCGCCATGGTCTTTTGCGCAGCTTCGCGCGCGGCCTGATCGCCTTCGTCCCAGGCCTGCCATTGCGCGCGCAGATCGCGGTCCACCTCTTCAAGCAGGCCGTCGAACTTCTTTTTGGCCTCAACCAGATTTTTCTCCAGCTCCTGGTCGGTTTCTCCGGCTTGACGAGCGCTGCGCATCTCTTCAAGCTGCATGTTCAGGTCGAAGACCTCTTCAAGCAGATCGGGCGGCACGCGCGAGGGATCGCGGCGATCCTTGCCCGCGTGTTCTTCGCCAATCTCTGCGCCGTGCAGCTTGAGTAGATATTCCGTGCGGCGCAGCGGGTCCTTGAGCGTGCGATAGGCGTCGTTGAGCAGCGCCGTGTCGGCCAGGCTCCACTCGCGCTCGTTTTCGCTGGCTCGGGCGAAGCGGTCGGGGTGCAGCCTGCGGCTGAGACGGTGCAACTCCCGCTCCAGCGCGTCGAGATCGAGGTTCAACTGCGGCCGGAGCCCGAAGACGGAGAAGTACTCGCCGCTGGGCGGCGGCTGAATCTTGCTGCAGTTGGAGCAGAAGAGCGCCGACGCCTTGTGCGCCGCGGAACAGGACCAGCACGCAACCGGGACTGCGGAATCAACGATCTTCAACATGATCGAATCTCAACGAACTCTGCAGCAGACTGCGCGCTACGTGGAAAACGACGAACCGCATCCGCAGGAGCGCGTGGAGTTCGGATTGATGAAGTTGAAGCCCTGGCGCATCAGCGTCTCTTCGTAGTCGAGGGTCATGCCATGGAGATAGAGGAACGACTTGGGATCGACGAAGACGCGGACTCCGTCGAACTCGTAGATGCGATCACGATCGCGTGGACGGGTGTCGAACCGGATGGAGTAGGAGAGTCCCGAGCAGCCGCCGCCCACCACGCCCAGGCGCAGTCCGCCTTCCTCGGGCGAGATGCCTTCCTTGGCCATGGCGGAACGAATGTGCTTGACCGCGCGTTCGGTCACCTGTAGGCCCTCGTTCGGAATTTGATTCGGAGCCTGCGCCTCAGCAGTCTTCGACGGTGCGCCGGCAGTACCGCCCTGACCCGGCTGTGCTCCAATTGTCACAATATTCGGCATAGGCTCACGCGGCACGGCCGGAGCCGCGCCCTTTCACAATCGGTTCGGGTTACTTGGCTGCGACGGCTGCCTGCGCAGTCTCCGCAACGCCGTTCTTCTTCTTCCAGTCGCCGATGGCGGCGCGGATGGCGTCTTCCGCAAGCACCGAGCAGTGAATCTTCACCGGCGGCAGCGAAAGCTCCTTCACGATGTCCGTGTTCTTGATGGTCAGCGCGTCTTCCACCGTGCGGCCCTTGATCCATTCGGTCGCCAGCGAAGAGCTGGCGATGGCTGAGCCGCAGCCGAAGGTCTTGAACTTGGCCTCTTCAATCACCTGCGTCTCAGGATTGACGCGAATCTGCAGGCGCATCACGTCGCCGCACTCGGGAGCGCCCACCAGGCCGGTGCCCACCTCCTGCGAGCTCTTGTCCAGCGTGCCCACATTGCGGGGATTGTTGTAGTGATCAACCACCTTGTCGCTGTATGCCATTTGTCCCTTCTCCTTCGCGGGGAAAGCCGCAGATTCAATGATCAGTTTTCAGTTACCCGAGGCCAACCCGACGGTGCATCGACTGATAACTGATCACTGACCACTCGTTTTAGTGTGCCTGCCACTCGATCTTGGTCAGGTCGATGCCTTCCTTCACCATCTCGTAAAGCGGTGAGAGCTCGCGTAGATGCTTCACGATCTCAATGACCTTGGCGGCTACGTAGTCCACTTCCGCCTGGGTGTTGAACCGGCCCAGGCCGAAGCGGATGGAACTGTGCGCCACGTCGTCGCCCAGGCCCAGCGCCTTGAGAACATAGCTGGGTTCCAGCGTGGCCGAGGTGCAGGCCGAGCCGCTTGAAACCGCCACGTCGTTGATGCCCATCAGCAGCGACTCGCCTTCAACGTAGACGAAGCTCATGTTCAGGTTTCCAGGCAATCTATGTTCCATTGACCCGTTGACGTGGATGTAGTCCAACTCCGATTCAAGCTTGGCCTTGAGCCGGTCCCGCAGGTTGCGCAGGTAAGCGGCTTCTGAATCCATCTCGGCCATTGCGATTTCGCAGGCCTTGCCCAGGCCCACGATGCCCGGCACATTCAGTGTGCCGGAGCGCATGCCGCGCTCGTGGCCGCCGCCGTCAATCTGTGCGGCAATCTGCACGCGCGGGTTGCGCCGGCGCACATAAAGAGCGCCCACGCCCTTGGGGCCGTAGATTTTGTGGCCCGAGATGGACGCCACATCCACGTTGTCGGCGATCACGTTGAACGGAACCTTGCCGATGATCTGCACCGCATCGGTATGGAAGATCACGCCCTTCTCGTGGCAAATCTTGCCGATCTCGCGGATGGGCTGTAGCACGCCAATCTCGTTGTTGGCGGCCATGATGGTGACCAGGATGGTCTTGTCGTCGATGGCCCGCTTCAGGTCTTCGAGATCGATGAGTCCGTCTGCCTTTACCGGCAGGTAGGTCACGCGGTAGCCGTACTTTTCCAGCCGCTTGCAGGTGTCCAGCACCGCCTTGTGCTCAGTCGCCTGGGTGATGATGTGGTTGCCGCGCTCGCGGTACATCTCCGCAATGCCCTTGATGGCCAGGTTGTCGCTCTCGGTGGCGCCGGAGGTAAAGATGATCTCCTTGGCCGTGGCTCCGATCAGCCTGGCGATCTGCTCGCGGGCCGTCTCCACGGCCTGCTCCGCCTCCCACCCGAAGGAGTGGTTGCGGCTGGCGGCGTTGCCGAATTTGCTGGTGAAATAGGGCATCATCGCCTCCAGCACCCGCGGATCGAGCGGGCTGGTGGCGTGATTATCCATATAGATGGGCAGGCTTACACCCGCGGGAACCTCTACTCGGCTGGCAAAAGTGCTCATCTTCGTCGACTCCATCGTCAAGAACCGTTGTCAGCGGCGTTAGCGCGGTCAGCGGAGTTTGATTCGCTCGGCTGAAATTGGCTGGCTCCGCTAACGCCGCCAGCCCCGCTAACTTCGCTCTATAACGTCAATACAACCAATCCGTGCGTTTCGCGGCTGCGTCCAGTCGGATGCTCATGCTCGGCCAGGTCTTGAATAGAGATGCTTTTCAGCACCCCGGCGATTGTTTCATTGACGCGCGCCAGCGGCTCCTTGATAGTGCAGCTCGGAGTCAGCTCACAGGGTTTTGTGCCCTTGGTGCAGGAAGTGATGAAAAGCGGGCCATCAATGGCGTGAATCACCTCGAAGGCCGAGATCTGACGGGCATCGCGGGCCAGTTCGTAACCGCCATTCATGCCGGCGTGGGAGCGCAATAGGCCGGTTTTCGTAAGCCGCTGCAACACCTTGGCCAGCAGTTGGGCGGGAATGCCGTAAGCGTCGGCTACATCTTTCGCGCTCAGCGCGGGCGTCTCAGGGTGCTCGGCCAGGTACTTGAGCGCCATCAGCCCGTAGTCCGCTTTTTTGGTGAGCTTGAGCATTATATCCGACTGGATCGGTCCGTATTCAGTATACGACCGATTCTGGCGGCCATTCAAGCCTGGACGAAAGGGGTGCTGGGAACGCTGGGGAAGGAAATTCCAGCCGCGGACGCGCGATTCAACAAATAGGCTTTTGCATTTGCAGAAAAGCGGCTACAATCTGGCGGCAAGAGCACTATTTCAACTGAAATCACGAGCGATGGCGAACGCCTGCAGACATCCCAGAGTGCGAATCGTCTCCCGGCACGATGACGCAGAATTTGTCGAGTGTTTGGAGTGTGGCGAGGTTTTTGACTCCGAAGAGTTCCGCGACATGGAGATCGAAGACTCCGCCGAAACAGAAGACGTTTCGGACGACTCCTAAAAACCTGAAGCAGTTCCCGAGCTGCTCTATCCCGGAGCCGTTGCGGCAAGGTGGCTTTTCCTCAAGAAAAAGCCGCCTTGCGCGACTGCAAAGGGATACGCAAGTTCCAGAACCGCTCGAATGAAAACTTTTGCGCCTCTCACCTGGTCGCTGAGCCATTGGCAGGCAGCGTCGCGCTGCGGTGCAACACCAGCCAGGCATAGTGCAGGCCCGAAGCCACGGTGAGCGCCATCGTGGCGTCGAGGGTGGCCGTACGGCACCACGTGATCCAGTGAGCGGCGGTGAGCTGGCTCAACAGCACGGCAGCGACGGCCCCGATCTGCGCCAGCGTGTTGGCCTTGCCAAAGATGCTGGGCTGGAACTCCCGCCGACCTACCGCGGCGTAAAGAATGGCGGCGACCAGCAGAATAGCCACGTCGCGCCCGAAGACCAGCACCGTAACCGTGATAGGAATGAGCGACTTGTGCAGAAGCACCAGGAAGATGGTGCTGAGCAGCAGTTTGTCGGCCACGGGGTCAAGATAGTGGCCCAGCATGGAGCGCTGCTTGAGCACGCGCGCCAGCAAGCCATCGAGCGCGTCGCTAAGGCCCGCCGCTACAAACAGCACAAAGCTGAGCAGGTAGTGGCTCTCCAGAATGGCGGCTACCAGGAACGGCGCCATGCAGATGCGGAGAAGGGTGAGCAGGTTAGGTGCGGTTCGGAGCGGGTTGGGCCGGGCGTTCGGGTCATCACTCATGGCAGACGGAGAAAGAAAGCAGTCAGGCGCGTTGCGGACGGTGTGCCATCAATAATAAAGGCTAGAGTGTTTTCGGTTCCTATGTTGACAAGCCGGCATCATATGAGGTGGCTTTTTCTTGAGGAAAAAGCCACTCGGCGGCATCGACTCTGTAAAGACTTGAACCGAAAACGCTGTAAAAGGTTCCTACCTACGCCCAAATGGTACAGCCCAGAATGGTACAGCATAGACCCTGCAGCCTCTGCCAGACCAGCGGCTCAGTACGGCAGCACAGGGCAAACGCATCTTAAACGCTATATGCAGCGATAGATAGTGGGGATGAGATGGGGACATGAAGAGTCCCCTGGAGTATTTTTCCGAGTTGAAGGACCCGCGGGTGGAGCGGACGCGGGAACACCTTTTGGAAGAGAATCTGCTCATTGCCATCGCCGCGATCCTGAGCGGCGCCAGCGGTTGGAACGAGATTGA
>JASHPJ010000139.1 GCA_030038195.1 Acidobacteriaceae bacterium | reverse complement strand
GCAAGCGCGCGTTTTTAGCTGCGCGCAAACGATAACAGCAGAAAAGAACAATGCACACGTCTGTATCTGGATTTTGTTAGGATGAGAGTGGTTGGATAGAGATTTTGAGGAGGATTCGTGGCTGATTTTCCGCCTGTACCGCTCACGCTGGAAGGCTCGAGCGTGCTGCATCAGTTCTTTGGTTTCGACTGGAAGGCATGGCGGTCCTGCACGGACGGCGAACGCGCGAAGATAGCGGATGAGTTCACTGCAGCACTGAAAAAACTGGACCGCGCAGCAGCCGATACACCCGTGCGCAGCGCGCTCTATTCACAGCTTGGCCACAAGGGCGATCTCATTCTGATTCACTTCCGCGACTCATTCGAAGCGCTTAACCAGGTGGAGCTCGATCTTGCGCAGACAGAGATGCATGGGTTCCTTGTGCAGAAGTATTCGTATGTGTCGGTGGTTGAGCTTGGACTGTACGAGTCGAGCCGTAAGACGTATGAGGCAGCTTCGCAGAAGGGATTCGCGGCGCACTCCACCGAGTGGGATGCGGAGATTGCCGCATCACTCAAGCGCGGAGCAGATGCGATGGCGCCGCGGCTCTTCCCTGCCGTGCCGGATGCAAAGTATCTCTGCTTTTATCCCATGGACCGCAAGCGCGGCGAGCAGGTGAACTGGTACACCGTGCCTTTTGCCGAGCGGCAGCGCATGATGCACGAGCACGGCATGATCGGGCGCCGCTACGGCGACCAGGTGAAGCAGATCATCACCGGGTCGATTGGCTTCGATGACTGGGAATGGGGCGTCGATCTGTTTGCCGACGATCCGGTAGTGTTCAAAAAGCTGATCTACGAGATGCGCTTCGACGAGGTGAGCGCGGTGTATGCGTTGTTTGGGCAGTTCTTCGTGGGCGTGCGGCTGCAGATGGACAGGCTGAATGATTGGTTAAGCGGGAAGTTGTAGCCGCTGAGGAGTAAATGCAAAGTCATGAGCAAGGACTCCAGAGCCCAGAAAGTATGTCCTGAGTGCGGCCATCGTTTTTGTGGACATGGATGGGATGGCATTGATGCCCATTAGAGCGTTTTCGGTTCATATGCTGACAAGCTGACATCGTGAAAGGTGGCTCTTTCTTGAGGAAAGAGCCACTCGATGGCATCAACAACTGTAAAGACTTGAACCGAAAACGCTGTAGCGTGCAAAGCACGAACATGTGATGTCTTATCGCAAAGCTTGGCCACTGATCAAGTCAGGCACATATGCACGACGGACTGGTTCGATCAAGGATTTCTGTGGTTATTTGAAACAAGAGAACGGCCCTAAGCTCACTATCGAAGAGATCAAACAGATCACGGAAAGAGCCTGGGCCGGCGAACGAGAGAAGGTCACATCCGGCTGCTCAATCTTTCCGGCGAATTGAATTCGCTCAATCGAATACAGGCTCCGCCGCCGCGTCAATCATGATCACTTTAATTGGGCCCTTGTCGTTTTCCAGCTTTAGTCCTAGCTGCTCCCGTAATGCAGTGAACAGTCCGGGATAGGATGCATCGGCCATAGCTCCTTCACCCCGATCAGATGTCCAGATCATGTTGAAATCGTAATCGCCGGCAAGGCCAGTGCGGTTGATGACGATGTGGCCGCTGGTCACGCGCTGGCCAGTGAGGGTATCGGCGAATGAATCCATGGAGATGCCTTTTGCGGTCATGCGTGCAATATCGTTGCGCGGCGTTGCGTTGCTCGAAGGAGCCGATGCATCAGTCCCGCCAATGTGGACGGACATGCTGCTTCCCTGGTGTTGCGGAGGCGATTGGGTGAGCTTGGCCTCCGATTTGGCAACTACCAGCGCATAGACAGGCATGATGCGCTCCTTTGTGGTCACCCTGAGCTGAAAGCGCTCGGCAAGAAACGATTGCAGCATACGGTTGAATTCCTTGCTGTATTCCGAGCCCTTCAAAGTACGCAATTTCGTATATTCCGCATCCTCAATCTTTGCCGAGATATCGAAGCGCTGCGTGTCAGTCCACTTCGCACCGCCTTCGATCTGCTGATCCATCTTGAGTCCGTAGGCAATGCGAATGAGTCGCCGGAGTGTGTAGTTCTGGATCAAAACACGCTCATGGTCAATGTCGAAGTCCTGGCCGTTCTTGTCTGGATCGCTTGGCTTGATAGACGCTACTTCGAAACTGGGAGCACTATCCTGAGCAGCGCTAGAGCAGAATCCGGGTAACAGTGCTCTTTTAGCCGTGTGCAAGATGGCTTTTTCTTGAGGAAAAAGCCACTTGGCGGATGTGGCTCCGGGGTATAGCAACCCGGATTCTGCTGTAGCGGCTGCGCTTTGTGCCGGTTGTGCAGCTGCGCGCGACACGGCTATTGCAACAAGTGCAAGCAAACCGGCCATAAGATATCGGGAGGACACAGTTCTCTCAGGGCGGCAATTCATACAGGCTTCCACTCACTATGGGGGTGTTTAGTAACATTGATCCGCAAGATGCAGAGTGAGGCTTATGGCTGAAACGAAGGCGACCCAAAAGAAAGCCGCGAAGAAACGGCCTGGTGCAATTGACCCCGTACGAAAGACGCAGGCTACGCGCAACCCGCTCGCGCCGGAGCGCGTAGCTGAGATTCTGAAGCGGCTGGATGAAGCTTATCCCGAGGCGGTCTGCGCGCTCGATCACAAGTCGCCGTGGGAGCTGCTGGTGGCGACGATTCTCTCTGCGCAGTGCACGGATGTGCGCGTGAACATGGTCACGCCGGCGCTGTTCAAGCGCTTCCCTACCCCGGCGGCGATGAGCAAGGCGACGCTGCCCGAGCTGGAAGATCTGATCCGCACCACGGGCTTCTATCGCAACAAGGCCAAGTCGATTCAGGGCGCGGCCAAAGCGGTGATCGAACGATTCGGCGGCAAGGTTCCCGAGACGCTGGCCGAGTTAATCACGATTCCTGGCGCGGCGCGCAAGACGGCGAACGTGGTGCTGGGCGTGAGCTTTGGCAAGGCCGAGGGCGTGGTGGTGGATACGCACGTCTTCCGCATCGCGCGGCGGCTTGAGCTGGCCAAGGGTGATACGCCGCAGGAAGTGGAGCGCGAATTGATGCGAGTGATTCCGCAGGACCGCTGGATCTCGTTTTCGCACCAGATGATTCATCACGGCCGCAAGGTGTGCGAGGCGCGCAAGCCAAAGTGTGACCAGTGTAACCTGGAGCAGTTGTGCAACTCGAAGGACAAGACGTGGCACAGCTGAGGTTGATGCTTTCCCAGGTCTGAAAATCCAGACCTGGGGCACCCATTTTTTGTGCAGGTGTTGACAGGCGGCTGGGGCAGGTCAGTGCTTTCCCACATTAGCCGATGCGCACAGAACGAGCATCGACTAAGATGGGGCACCTAGAGGTTTTGCTCGATCCAAAGACAAGACGCGGCACTCGTGATCACCGGCAGGTAGCGCGCTATAGGATGCGTGCTACGGCGGCGACCAGGCCGCCAATATCGGATGGGCTTGCTTCGGCGACAGGCTCCCAGCCGTGCTCGCGCAGGGTCTGGCTGGTGATGGGTCCGATGGAAATGGCCGGTACATCTGGAAATGGAAAAGCGATGCCGGCTTTATCTGCCGCTTCTCTCAGATGCGTCACGCTGGATGAGCTAGTAAACGTGGCGGCGTCGATTCCCTGCTGCAGCGCTTCGCGCAGTTGTTGGGGCGCGGCTTCGGGAAGCACGTTGCGATAAGCATCGACGATATCGACGTGCGCTCCTTGCGCGCGCAAGGCATCGGGAATTACGTCGCGAGCGACGGCGGCGCGCGGCAAAAGAATGCGCTTGTCTTTCACCGCATCGCTCATGACAGCTACCAGAGCTTCTGCAACGTAAGTTTCAGGCACAAGGTCTACGTGGAATCCGAAATGGCGTGCCATTTCGGCGGTTGCGTGTCCTACTGCGGCAATCTTCAATCCCTCGGCACGAGCTGGATTGACGGAAAAGCGTGCGCTGCGTGCGCACACTTCCTGCAGCACGTTGCCGCTGGAGAAAATCAGCCAGTCGTATCGATCGAGATTGCGCAGAGCCGCATCGAGCGGCGCATACGACTCCGGTGGAACGATCTCCAGCACCGGAACTTCGACGGGTTCGGCGCCGAGGGCGCGCAGCTCGTCGCTTAGCTTGCCGGCCTGGCGCGCGGCGCGGGTGACCAGCACGCGGCGGCCGGCGAGCGGTAGGCTCACTGCGACTCTCCGCCGGTTGCTTGCAGCAGCGGTGCGGCGCCGGCCTGGAGCAGCATCTTGGCGGCGTGCCGTCCAAAGGCGGCGGGGTCGTCGTGATTGCGCTCCGCGGTGTGATGAATGCGCACGACGGCGCCGGTCTGCGGCGAGGCAACCACGGCGAAGATCTCGTCGAGCGGTTTGTGGTGGCCGGGAAACTTCATGCGACAATGGATGCCGATGGGAACCTGGCAGCCGCCACCGAGCGCAGCCAGAGCAGCGCGCTCCGCAGTGACGGCAAAGCGCGTGTCGGGGTCATCCAGAAAGGCGATGGCTTCGAGCGTCTGGGCGTCGTCTCTCCTGGTTTCGATGCCCAGGGCTCCCTGTCCTGCCGCGGGGCAAAACTCTGCGGGCTCGAGCCGCTGGCGCAGCCAGTCGGTTTTGCCCAGCCGTTCAAGGCCCGCTGCAGCAAGCAGGATCGCGTCCACCTGGCCTTCAGCCAGCTTGCGCAGGCGCGTATCCACGTTGCCGCGGAATTCAACCGCCTCCGTGTCAGGGCGCAGGGCTTTCAACTGCGCGCGGCGGCGCTGGCTGCTGGTACCCACGCGCGCGCCCTGCCGCAGATCGGCGAGGCGCATGTATTTTGCAGAGACAAAAGCATCGCGCGGGTCTACACGCGGCGGCGTGGCGCCGAGCGCGAAGAGATCCGGCAGCTCAGTGGGCAGATCCTTGAGCGAGTGCACGGCGAGATCGATGCGCCCTTCGGCCAGCGCCTCTTCAATTTCCCTGGTGAACATACCCTTGGAGCCGACTTCAGCGAAGGCGACTTCCTGCAGGCGGTCGCCGTTGGTTTTGATAATCTCGACGGCAACCTCATGCCCCTGTTCGCGCAGCAGGCCGGCGACATGGTTTGCCTGCCACAGTGCAAGCTGCGATCCGCGGCTGCCGATGCGCAGGTTCATCGCCGTGCCTCCACCCGCGTCTCGCTGGCTGCGGCATTCCCAGGCGCGCTGGTCTTTTCCACCGGATCGGGCGCGGGCTCCGGCTCGCGCGAGACAGACCAGGCATCGCACAAGGCATCAAGACGCACCGAGTCGCCTTCGCGCGCGGCCTGCTTGATGGCCTGCATGGACGGATGCAGAAACTTGTTGACGAGGCCGCGCGTGAGCGCTTCCACGGCGGCGGCCTGCTCGGGCGTCAGCGAGCCGAGGCGCGGCTGTATGCGATCGAGCTCGCCCTGGCGAATCGCTTCGGCCCTGCGCTGCAGCGCAACGATGGCCGGCGCAACGTTGACCGTGCGCTGGCGCTGCTCAAAGTGCTCCACCTCCTGCGCGATCAGCGCCTCGGCGTCGATGGCTTCGCGGCTGCGCGCTTCCATGTGCGCCGTGGCCACCTGCTGCAGGTCGTCGATGTCGTAAACGAAGATACCGTCGAGCTTGTTCATCTCCGGATCGACGTCACGCGGCACGGCGATATCGATGAAGAACATGGGGCGATTGCGGCGGCGATGCAGGAATGCCTGGCCGTGCTCGCGGCGGAAGATGGGATGCGGCGCGCCGGTAGAGCTGATGACGATGTCGGCTTCGCTGGCCGCGTCGTGCAACTGCTCGAAGGGAATAATGCGGCCGTCGAACTCGGCGGCCATGTGCCGCGCGCGCTCCGCGGTTCGGTTGCTCACCAGGATTGCGCCCGCGCCCTGCTGCACGAGATGGCGCGCGGCCAGTCCGCTCATCTTGCCTGCGCCCACCAGAAACACGGTGCGGCCCTGCAGCGATCCGAAGATTTTGCGCGCCAGATCTACGGCGACGGAGGCGATGGAGACGGAGCTTGCGCCGATGCCTGTTTCGCTGCGGGCTTTTTTGGCTGTGGCAAAGGCGCTCTGCAGCAGGTGTTCGAGCTGCGCAGAGACCGTGCCGGCGGCGCGCGCCACGGCGAAGGCTTCTTTCACCTGGCCGAGAATCTGCGGCTCGCCCACGACCATGGAGTCCAGGCTGGCCGCGACGCGGAAGAGATGGCTGACGGCGGCGTGGCCGCGATGCTCGTAGATATGCGGGCCCAGGGTTGCAGCGTCGATGGCGAAGTGATCGGATAGAAAGCCGGCGAGCTGCGCGCCGGGTCCGTCCACCATGGCGATCAGCTCTACGCGGTTGCAGGTGGAAACGATCATGCACTCTTGCACGCCGGGCACGGCGGCCAGGGCGCGCGTAGTATCAGCCAGCTCTTCGTGGCCAATGGCGATCCGCTCACGCAGCGCGATGGGCGCGGTCTTGTGATTCACGCCGATGAGGGTGAGCGTCATTGCGGACCGAACCTGTGCACGGTGCTGATGAAGTTGGCGGCTATGACGACCATTATGACGGCCAGAGCCGCGCCGGAGACATACGCAGCCTTGCGCCCGCGCAGTCCCGCGCCGCGGCGGATGAGCAGCAGCGCCACGTAGACCGCCCACATGGCAAAGGAAGCAATAACCTTGGGATCGGCAAAGTAGGCCGCGCCCAGAGCCGTCTCCTGCGTCAGAACGGAGCCGATGACCAGGCCCACGGTCATGCAGGGAAAGCCGAATTCAAGCGTGGCGTGGGAGATGCGCTCCAGCGTGTCGAGCGGGGGCAGCCAGTCGAGCGGGCTTTTGCCCCGCTTGGGCTTGGACTTGAGACGGTGTTCCTGCACCAGGTAGAGCACTGAGGCGAGCAGGCTGAAGCAGAGAGCCGCATAGGCCAGCAGCAGCGCGATGATGTGCGCAACAAGCCAGCTTGTTCTTACGCCTTGCGAGGGGAAAGTATAGCGGTCTGTCCCGAGCGCGGGAATGAAGACCAGGAAGAATGTGGCCGGCAGGGCGAAGAGGCCGAGGGAGATGGCGTCATAAAGCCACCAGACCAGGAAGAACAGTCCGGCTACGGCAAAACCCAGCAGCGATTCGATCTCGCGCACACCCACGGGCACAAAGCGGTGAGCCTGCACCAGCATTTCGACCACCGAGACAAAGTCGAAGAAGAAGGCAAGGCCGCCCAGGTGAACGCAGCTCTTGCGCCAGCGCTCGCTCGAATAAAGAACGGCGGGAAAGACGGCGACACATGCCGCCGCATACAGGATTGCCGCCACTCTGAGCCACAGGAGGTACATCGCAAGAAACACCTTAAGGCGTTCAAGATCAGTATACCGTGATGTAAATCACCTCGCCGTGCGGTCCCAGGCGCCGGGCTGCCGTGCGGATGCCTGCTAATCCCCGGTAATTGAATGTACTTGTGCTCCGTTCGTGATACATTGGCATCCCTGAGGACCGGGCTACTCGCTTGGCACGGAGAGGGTCATGGATCCAGATGAGCAACGGTCGTTCATCCTCTTCCTGGCGAAGGAGATGAAGCTGTATTGCCGCGAGCTGATGGCCTACCAGCTCTTTGTGCAGATGCTGAAAGAAAACGGCATGGAGGGAGTGGACGAGCTGATCGAGCAGGCACGCAATTCGCCGGCCGTGCAGGAGCGGTTCAAGAAGCAGTTCGAGGGCTTTGACGATCTGCTGCCGCCTAGCCGCGAACAACTGGAAGAGATAGCCTGGCAGGAGCTGTTGAAACAGTGGAAGCCGGACGGGCAGCCGAATTGAGGACGCCCGGGGCTCGCGCGTGAGCCCCGGAAGACGCCAGTCCTCAAAATTGCTTCGATTACTGTTTGTGCGCAACGTAGGTGGAGGTGCGGTTGGTGCGCGTGTCGGTATCGACTACGGTCATGGTGTTGCCTTCAACGGTGATCTTGGAGACGTCAATCACCACGCCGCCGCGCTTGTCGGTCTCCTCGAGGGTGTGCGGGTTGATCTGCTTGAGTGAGACGGTATCCCACCCGTAAGCGCCTTTTACCGGGTAGTCGTTCCCGTCGAGCTTGGCCGTGTAGCTTTCCCCGTCTGGAGTCGTCATGGTGATCTCGTCGCCGTTCGTCTTATAGGTAGCAATCAGGCCGTTGGCGCTTGCGCTTTCCTTTTCGATCACCCACTGTCCTGAGGTTGCGTGGACGCCGAGCGGCGCAATACCCGAGCGGCGGGCCGTTGCCTCAAAATTCATGAGCTGCGAGCCGTCCATGGGATGGATGGTCATTTTGACGGTGAGAACCTTGCCGTCAGCCGAGACGCTGCGGGTTTGCTCGTAGGCCACCTTGCCGTCTTTTTTCGCGATTACGGTGATGGTGTGCGGGTCGTCGATCTTTATGCTCATGGAGTCGTAGGCCTGGCCGGTGAGGGGGTGGTCTTCGCCGTCGGCCTGGATGTCGATTCCGGGATTGCAGGTGACACAGTGATACCAGCCGTTGCCGATGTAAAAGCTGAGGGGTGTGTGGCTGAATTTGGTTTTTCCCAGGTCAGTGCGCCAGGTTCCATCGAATGGAGAGTGCGCGGGAACCGCAGCGAAAGCACACAAGGCTGAGCCGCAAAACAATAGACAGGCAACAAAACACGCGATCTTGCTCATGGGACAATCCTCCTCGGGGAAACAAACCGCAGCGCCGCGGCCGGCAGCCCGGCCACGAAACGATCCTGTGCTCGAAACGAACCCCAGTTAATAGTAGATGAAGTCCGGGAATCCGTGGTGTTCTGCGGATTCAGGACGATTGTGCAAATTACCTCAGAAATACTGCCGCACGCTGGGCTGCCCATCAGGCCAAAGGAGGCATTGGCGACATCCGCCAAGCTGGCGGCAGGCGTGGGTTGCCACGCCAGGTATCCTGGCGCGCGCAAACCCTGGTTTCGCTCGAATCCGCCCGCCACGATAAGCTTGAAGTCAATCGTGATTCGCGAGGACCTTCCATCCGGGATGATTGCCGGCACGGAGCCTGAGACGGCGCCTTCCGCGCTGGACAAAGCTGCGCCGGAGCTGACGCCGTTCATGCGCCAGTGGACGGCGGCCAAGCGCGAGAATCCCGACGCTCTGCTGTTCTTCCGCATGGGCGACTTCTACGAGCTGTTTTACGACGACGCGATGGTGGTGAGCCGCGAGCTGCAACTGACGCTGACGGCGCGGGACCGGGAGCGGACCCAGCCGATGTGCGGTGTGCCTTACCACGCGGTGGAGAGTTACCTGGCGCGGCTGCTGCGCAAGGGCTATCGGATCGCGCTGTGCGACCAGATGGAAGACCCCAAGCTCACCAAGAAGATCGTGCGGCGCGAGGTGACGCGGGTTCTGACGCCGGGCACGGCGCTCGACGCGCAGGCCGGGCCGGAACAGAACAATTTTCTTGCCGCATTGTTTGAGAGCGGGCGCGATGCGGCGGTTTGCGCCATGGCGCTGCTCGATGTATCGACGGGGGAGTTCCGGACAGCGGAGTTTTCCGGGCCGAAGGCAAGGC
Source organism: Acidobacteriaceae bacterium (assembly GCA_030038195.1). Classification (GTDB taxonomy): domain Bacteria; phylum Acidobacteriota; class Terriglobia; order Terriglobales; family Acidobacteriaceae; genus Telmatobacter. Next base: position 17,501 of record JASHPJ010000139.1, on the reverse strand, counting down.
AGCAGGCGGTGGACGAGCTGCTGCTGGCTGCGCCCAGCGAGGTGCTGGTGGCGGCCGGCGCTGAAGTACCTGCGCAGCTTGAGAAGATTCCGGCACGGACGCGGGTGGAAGACTGGGTGTGGACCCGCGACTTTGCCGTGCCGCTGGTGGAGCGGCAGTTGAATGTCCGCTCGCTGGAGGGTTTCGGGCTGCACGGCCACGACGCGGCGGCCATCGCCGCCGGTGCGGTGCTGCACTATGTGCGCACCACGCAGAAGAACGAGGCCCTGCACATCGATTCGCTGCGCTTTCAGGAGCACTCGACGGCCCTGGAGCTGGACCAGGTGACGGTGCGGAACCTGGAGCTGGTGGAACCGCTCTTTGCCGGCCAGGATGATCGCGCCACGCTCTTCCGCACGCTTGACGCGTGCCTGACGCCGATGGGCAAACGCATGCTACGGGGTACGATCCTGCGTCCGCTGATGGACGCCGGAGAAATCGAGGCGCGCTATGAAGCGGTGGCCGAGGCTCAGGGCGACCTGGTGCGGCGCGAGGAGATCCGGCGGGCGTTTGGCGGGATTCTCGACCTGGAGCGGTTGCTGGCCCGGCTCAGCCTGGACTCGGCAGGTCCGCGGGATGTGCGTGCGATGGCTGCCAGCCTGGCGCGCCTGCCGGGGCTGAAGACGGCTCTCGCCGCCATGACCGCCGGGCTCTGGCGGCGGGTTGCGGAGCGGCTGGACACGCTGGATGACGTGACCGCGCAGATCGCCAGGACGCTGGTGGCCGAACCTCCGCTGATCATGGCGGACGGCGGCGCCATTGCGCCGGGCGTGGACGCGGAGCTGGATGAGCTGCGCTCGATTTCGAGCACCGGACGGCAGGCGGTTGCCGGAATCGAGGACCGGGAGCGGAAACGGACCGGGATTGCGTCACTCAAGGTTAAGTTCAACAGTGTCTTTGGATATTATATCGAGATCACCAAGGCCAATCTCGCCCTGGTTCCGGACGATTACGAACGCAAACAGACCCTGGTGAACGCCGAGCGATTCACTACCCCGGAGTTGAAGGAGTACGAGCGGAAGATCCTGACTGCGCACGACCGGAGCATCGAGATCGAAAGGCGAATCTTTGCCGAGTTGCGCAAAAGCGTATTGTCGGCCGCGGGCCGGATACGGCGTAGCTCTTCGGCGGTGGCGGAGGCTGACCTGCTGGCCTGCTTTGCGCATCTGGCCGCGGGGCGGCGATACAGCCGTCCGCAACTGGACCCCGAGCCGGTGCTAGAGGCTGCCGCGGCGCGGCACCCGGTGATCGAGCAGTGGATGGAGGAGACGCGGGAGGGCCGGTTCATCCCCAACGATCTCTATCTGAGCGCCAATGACGAGGGGCCGAGCCTGCTGCTGATCACCGGGCCGAACATGGGCGGCAAAAGCACCTACCTGCGCCAGGCGGCGATGCTGGTGCTGATGGCGCAGATGGGCAGCTTTGTTCCGGCCGAAAACATGCGCTATGGACTGGTGGACCGGATTTACACGCGCATCGGCGCCAGCGACAACGTGGCGCGCGGCCGGTCGACCTTCATGGTCGAGATGACGGAGACGGCGACCATCCTGAACACGGCTTCAAGCCGCTCGCTGATTCTGCTGGACGAGATGGGCCGCGGGACGGCGACGTATGACGGCCTCTCGCTGGCGTGGGCGACGGTCGAGTATCTGCACGCGGAAACCGGAGCGCGCACGCTCTTTGCCACGCACTATCACGAGCTGACCATGCTGGCGGAAAAGCTGCCGCGCGTGCGCAATCTGCGCGTGGGGGTAAAGGAGACAGCGGGCGGGATCGTGTTTCTGCACCATATTGAGCCAGGCGCGGCCAGCAAGAGCTATGGCATTGAAGTAGCCAAGCTGGCGGGACTGCCGGCAGCGGTGATCGAGCGGGCGCGGCGCGTGCTCAGGCAGCATGAAAAGCAGGAGCGGTCCGCAGCGGCCGGCGTGCAGGAGCAGCCCGGCGCGGAGCCGCTGCAGCTAACGATCTTTACGCCGCTCTCGCAGCGGATCGTGGACCGGATCGAGGCGACGGATGTGAACTCGCTCACGCCGCTGCAGGCGCTGAACCTGCTGGAAGAGCTGCAGCAGGAGCTGAAGGAAAGGAAAGACTGACGGCCGAGGTTAGAAGGACGATGACAGAAAGTGTGCGCAGAGCCGCGGGAAGCCTGCTGGTGGTGGGGCTCGCGGGCAAGGAATTGACGGAGATGGAGCGTGCCTGGCTGAAGCTGATCCGGCCGGCGGGAGTCATTCTTTACCGGCGCAACATTACGGATGTGAAGCAGACGCGCGCGTTGCTGAACGAAGCGGCGTCGTTCTGCTGCCTGCACAGCCCGCGGTTTGTCGACGTGGAGGGTGGAACGGTGAACCGGTTGAACCTGGCGCTCGCTCCGCTTCCTTCCGCGCAGGCTGTGGCCACGGCGATGATGCGGACGGGAAAATCATCGCTGGCGCGCGAGCACGGCGAGCTGGTGGCGCGAGCCGTGGCGGCATTCGGCTTCAACACTTCGCTGGCGCCCATGGTGGACCTGGGGTTGCCGGATTCAGCGGCGGTGCTGGGCACGCGATGCGCGGCTGCGGCTCCGATAAACGTGATCGCCTATGCGCGCGCGTTTCTGGCCGGGCTCCAGTCGCGCGGCATCGTGGGCTGTGGCAAGCATTTTCCCGGCCTGGGCGGCGGCACGCTCGACACGCATGTGGAGACTCCGGCGATCGGGCGGGACTGGAGCGCGATGTGGCTCGATGACCTGGCACCCTACCGCGAACTGCACCGCGAGATGCCGATGGTGATGATGAATCACGCGGCCTATCCGCACACGCCGGGCAGGAAGCAGCCGGCAAGCGTTTCCAAGTTCTGGATCGGCCAGGTGCTGCGCAGGCGCATCGGCTACCGCGGGATAATCCTCTCCGACGACCTGGAGATGGGCGGCATTCTGAAGTTCATGCCCATGGAAGAGGCTGCGGTGGCGGCCATCCGCACGGGATCGGACCTGGTGGAAATCTGCCACAACCCCGGGCCGATTCTGTGCACCTACGATGCGTTAGTGACCGAGGGTGAGCGGTCGCCGGCATTTGGCAAGCTGCTGCTCGAACGCGCGCGACACACGGCGCGGCTGCGGGCGAAGATGTTTCCCAGGCTGGCGCCGCTGGCGCTCAGCGTGCGGCAGTTTGAGGCGCTGCGCGCGCGGATTTTGCGGTTCAACGAGACGATCGAGAAGCTTGCTCCGCGGCCTGCTGAAACGGGTCCGGCGAAGCCGCCGTCGATTGTGGAAACGGCATGAGGCAAGCGAAGAGCGCGAAGGCGATGACGGTGGCCGGCCTGATGAGCGGCACATCGGCCGACGGAATTGACGTGGCCGTGGTGCGGATTGCTCCGGGCCGGCAGCGGCCCAGGCTGACGCTGCTGGCGCACGAGGGATTTCCCTACTCCGCCGCGCTGCGCCGTGCGGTACTGGCGGCCATGAACGCGGCTTCCACGGCGACGGCGGAGCTGGCGCGACTGAACTGGCGGCTGGGCCTGGCTTACGCAGACGCTGTAGAAGAGACTGCCAGGCGTCACAAGCTCAGGCTCGACCTGGTCGGATGCCATGGGCAGACGCTCTATCACCAGCCGCGCGCCGAATCGTATGCGGGACGCAGGTTCGCGTGCACATGGCAGGCGGGTGAGGCGCAGGCGATTGCTGCGCGGCTGCGCGTGCCGGTGGTGTCGAACTTCAGGCCGGCAGACATCTTCGCCGGCGGGCAGGGAGCGCCGCTGGTGCCGCTGCTCGATTACGCGCTGTTTGCCGACGGCAAGCGCGGGCGCGTGTTGCAGAATATCGGCGGTATTGCGAATCTCACGGCCATTCCGGCGAGCGCAGGATCGGACGCGGTTATCGCATTTGACACCGGGCCGGGCAACATGATGATCGACTGGCTGGCGCAGGAGCTGTTCGGCAAGCCATTCGACAGGAATGGCGCGCTGGCCGGGCGTGGCGTTGTGCTTGAGCCTGTGCTCAAAGCTGCGCTGAAGAATCGCTACTTTGCGAGGAAGCCGCCACGCACGGCGGGGCGCGAACAGTTTGGGCGCGAGTACGCTGCAGAGTTTCTCAAAGCCTGCCGGAGGCAGAGTGCTCGCGACGAAGATGCGTTGGCCACTGCAACTGCACTCACGGCCGAGTCGATTGCACGCAGCTACCGGCGCTTTGTTTTGCCGAAGATGAAGGAGCGGGCCGTGGACTACATCGTCTCCGGCGGCGGCGCGTGTAATCGTACGCTGATGTCGATGCTCTGGCGACTGCTTGTACCTATCGGTTGCACGGTGCAGACGAGCGAAGAGTTTGGTTGGCCGGCTGCAGCGAAAGAGGCCGTGGCTTTTGCGCTGCTCGCGTGGCAAACGTGGCACCGTCTGCCGGGCAATATGCCGGCGGCTACGGGAGCCGTGCGGTCTGTGGTGCTGGGCCAGGTGATGTATGGGTAGGTCAGGCCGCATAGCTGTGCGGCGTTCGATGCTTTCCCATGCTTTCGCCAGAGAAAAGGCGAAAGCATGGAGCACGACGGATTGCGCTGCGGCTGGCATATTGCTTGCGCTTTTTGCGTGCCTGGCGCTGGCTGGCTGCGCCTCGGCACGCCGCGATGCAGGAACCGTCGTCTTTCTCATTCAAAGCAGCCCTGCCAATCTCGATCCGCGCGTAGGAACCGACGAACCCTCCGAGCATATCGATGAGCTTCTGTTCGATGGCCTGGTAGCGCTGGACGCAAATTTTCACTTTGAGCCGGCGCTGGCGGTGAGCTGGGAGCAGCCGGATGCGCGCACGCTCGTCTTTCACTTGCGCGACGGCGTAAAGTTTGCCGACGGACGGCCGCTCACTGCGCGCGATGTGGCCTGGACGATGGATTCGATGCACAACGGCGCGGTGATCTCGCCCAAGGCTGCGTCGTATGCGTCGGTGGATTCAGTCGAGGCGCGTGATGCGCATACGGTCGTGTTTCATCTCAAGCATCCGGATAACTTTCTGCTGACGAATCTCTCGACCGGAGCCTTCGGGGTTGTTCCTTACGGGAGCGGGCGGGATTTCTGGCGGCATCCGGTGGGGACGGGGCCGTTCCGGTTCGTGAGCCAGCGGATCGACCAGGATGTGACGATCGAGCGCAATCCACTGAGCTGGTCAATCAAGCCGAGGATCGCGCGCGTGCGCTTTGCCGTGGTCCCCGATGCCATCACCATGTCGCTCGAGCTCGAAAAAGGCTCGGCCGATGTAGAAGTCAATTCCCTGCCGATGGATTCGCTCGCGGTGCTGGCGAAGCGGGCGAATCTTGAAGTGGAGGATGGAGCCGGCACGATTGTGCAGTATCTTGCGTTCAACGTGCGCGACCCGATTCTGAAAGATGCGCGCGTGCGGCAGGCGATTGGCTATTCGATCGACCGAGAGCTGATCATCCGCACGCTGCTGTGCGGACATGCGCGGATTGCGCTGAGCCTGTTGCCCACCAGCCACTGGGCGTGGACGGGCGATGGGGCGCGCTACGATTACGATCCTGCGCGCGCAGGGCAACTGCTTGACGAGGCCGGCTACCGGCGCGGCACAGACGGCCTCCGCTTTCACCTGACGATGAAGACCAGCACGGACGAGAGCACGCGGCTGCTGGCCGCGGTGATGCAGCAGGAGCTGGCGCGGGTAGGCATTGCGCTCGATCTGCGCAGCAACGAGTTTGCCACGTTCTATTCCGACGTGACGCGCGGCGCGTTTGAGATGTACTCGCTGCGCTGGGTGGGCATCAAGGGGCCGGATATCTTCAGCTACGCGTTTTCGAGCGCCGATTTTCCGCCGAACGGCGCCAATCGCGGGCACTATGCGAATCCCAGGCTCGACACGCTGCTGGATGACGCAGCGGCCGACAGCAATATGGATCGCCGGCGCACGGACTACATCGAAGTGCAGCAGATTCTGGCGCGCGATCTGCCGGCCTTCAACCTCTGGTATCTCGACACGGTCGTGGTTCACGACAAAAGGTTAACCAAGGTGATTCCCTCGCCCACGGGCAAATATACGTTCCTGGAGACGGCTGATCTGGCGCGGTAGTGCGGGGCAATTACGCCGTTCCGCTGTGCAGAGTGCGAAGCTGCGCGCGTATGTATCCACCGGCGGCGGAATCCTCCCCTGGCGGGAAGGCCTAACCATCGGCGTCGCAGACGGTTAAACGGCCAGTTGCCGGTTCAGGTATTTCCAGCTTCATCCATAGCCAATCCTTCAACCTTTTCCCGCGTTGTTTCGTCTACCGGATTAGAGATTACGTTTCCATGTCCGGGGCGGTTGCGGACCAGGCCCCGGAGAAGAGGTTTATGACGAGCTGGAAGAGACTTGCGGCGATGGCTACGGGACTCGCACTGGCGCTGCTGTTGGGCGCGCCGCATGCCAGGGCGCAGGCGGCTTCGCGCTTCATGGGCAGCATCACGGCCATCAACGGCGACACGATTACCGTGAAGCCGACGCAGGGTGATGAGCGGCAGGTCGAGGTGCCTTCCACGACGCAGCTCAAGCGGATTGAGCCGGGGCAGATAAGCCTGAGCGCGGCCGTGGATATGAAGTTCAGCGAGCTGGCTGTGGGTGACCGCGTGCTGGTGAACCTGGACCCCAATGCAACCGGTTCCACGCCGCAGGCGCTGCGCGTTATCGCCATCAAGCAGGAGGATGTGGCCAAGCGGCAGCAGGAAGAAACCGAGGCCTGGCAGCGCGGCGTGGGCGGATTGGTCAAGAGCGTGGATGCGTCTGGCGGCGCAATTCAAGTGACAACCGGAGCCGGCCCTACGCTGAAGACCATTACCGTGCAGACCACGCCAAAGACTGCGCTGGAGCGCTACGCGCCTGCCTCGGTGAGCTTTGCCGACGCCAGGCCGGCGCCGATCACGGCGATTCAGCCGGGCGACCAGCTTCGCGCGCGTGGAACGAAGAATGCCGACGGGACCGAAATCACTGCCGATGCCGTGGTTTCAGGCAGCTTCCGCAATATTTCAGGGACGATTCTGTCGATCGACACGGCAGGCTCGTCCGTCGTGGTGAAGGATCTGATCACGAAGAAACCGGTTACTGTGCACGTTACACCGCAGGCGCAGATGCGCCGGCTGCCTGAGCGCATGGCGCAGATGATTGCGACGCGGCTCAAAGGCATGGCTGCGGGCAGCGCAAATGGTGGAGCGCCGGCTCAGGGCGAAAGACCTGCCTATGGCGCGCCGGGAGGATCGCGCGGAAATGGTGATCTGCAACAGGTTTTGAGTCGCGCGCCGGCGATTCAACTTTCCGATCTGCAAAAGGGCGAAGCGGTGATGCTGGTTTCAACGCAGGGTGCTTCGGATGTAACGGCGATCACGCTGCTGGCGGGCGTGGAGCCGCTGCTTGAGGCTCCGGCCAGCCAGGATCTGCTCTCGAACTGGAGCATGAACTCAAGCGCGCCCGAAGACGCCGCCCAATAGGCGCACAAACGAATCTACTTTTGGAGAATTGAGGGAGACGTGTCTTCACGATTGCATTGCCTCGTTCATTGTGTTGTCGCTTTGATATTGAGCTACGCCTTGACGCTGGCCGCATGGAGCCAGAATGCGGCTGCTCCGGCAACCACTGCTGCGCGCGCGGCCACGGGCACGCTGCGCGGACATATCACCGATCCGAGCGGCGCGCTGATTCCGGGTACGCAGATCACGGTGACCACGGCCAAGGGCGCGACGGCCGGTTCCGTCACTGCCGATGCCGCGGGCACCTACCAAGTGCGCGGACTGGCGCCGGGCAGCTACGTGATACAGGCCAGCTATCAAGGGTTTGCGCCGTTTGTCTCTTCGCCGATTTCGCTGACTGCGGGACAGACCAAGAACGTCGACATCAAGATGGCGATCGAGGCCGCGCAGCAGCAGGTGGTGGTAAGCGAAGATGAGGGGCCCACGGTGAGCACCGAAGCGGGGGCCAATACCAATTCCATCGTGCTCAAGGGCAAAGACCTCGATGCTCTGTCGGATGATCCTGACGAGCTTTCGAACGAGCTGACCGCGCTGGCTGGACCTGCAGCCGGTCCCAACGGCGGACAGATTTACATCGATGGCTTTACCGGCGGTCAATTACCGCCCAAGTCAGCGATCCGCGAGATCCGTATCAACAGCAATCCATTTTCAGCCGAGTTTGACCGGCTGGGCTATGGGCGCATTGAGATTTTGACCAAGCCCGGAACCGACACGCTGCACGGGCGCGTATTCGGGATGGGCAATGACAGCGCGTTCAACACACTCAATCCCTTTACGGGAGCCATTCCCTCCTATCACAGCTACATGTTGAATGGAACCGTGAGCGGCCCGCTTTCGAAGTGGGCGTCTTTCTTCTTCAGCATAGAGCAGCGCAACAACCAGAACGACAGCATCTACACGGTACAGTCGGCAGATTTGGACTCAACCACAGGCATCTACTACGTGCCGACCGTGGACGGAAGCCAAAATGACATCGTCTCGAAGTCCGGCGGGCTTTTTGGCACCGAGACGCACACCAACATATCGCCGCGAATCGACCTGCAACTGGGGCAGAAGAACACGTTGACATTGCGTTACCAGTTCTATCGCAACAACGAGACCAACAACCTGGGCGGCTCGACATCCCTGCCGTCGCAGGCTGCTTCCGCCGACTCGCTCGAGCATACCGTGCAATTGGACGACACACAGATCATTAACGATCACCTGGTGAACGAAACCCGCTTCGAATACCGGCGCGCCATCTCTTCCTCAACGCCGGTGAGCACTGCGCCGTCCATCGCAGCTTCCAGCTATTTCTCCGCCGGCGGCAGCGGCAGCCAGTACTCCAATTCGCATTCGGATCACCTGGAGCTGCAGAATATTACCACTCTGTCGGCCGGTAAGCATGCCATCAAGTTCGGCGCCTGGCTCAGAGATAACCGCGAGGCTACTTCGTCGGATGCCGGTTTCAACGGCAGCTTCGCTTTCGCCTCTCCGTTCGATTACGCGGGCGCGCTCAATCTGCTCGCCACCGGCACAGCCTGCCCGACCGCGCCTTCATCCGACGATTACACCTGCAATACCAGCGGCGCCAAAGGAGCCAATGCGCCGCTCAACCTGAGCTACTCCTACGGCAACGAAAAGTTCCGTGGCAACGTTTTCGACGCCGCGCTGTACTTTCAGGATGACTGGAAGGTGAACTCCTTTCTGACACTGTCCGGGGGGCTGCGCTGGGAATCGCAGAATCACATAGCGGACCATAACGACTGGGCGCCGCGCCTGGCCTTTGCCTATGCGCTCGACGGACACAAGAAGGGCAGCAGACAGACAACCGTGATCCGCGGCGGCTATGGCTTTTTCTACGATCGTTTCAACGTGGGCAGCCTGATGAACCTGGAACAGTTCAACGGCGGTCCCAACAGCCAGAAGCAGATCTCCATCGCCAACCCCACCTGCTTCACCACCACCAGCCTGAGTTCCATCGACCTCTCGAGTTGCGGCACGGCCGAAGCCCACACGCCTGTAATCGACCAGATCTCGCCCAGCTACCGCTCCCCTTACACCGAGATGTTCGGCACGAGCGTAGAGCGGCAATTAACCAAAGTTTCCACGCTTACGGTCACCTATCTTCACGCTTACGGCGTGCATCAACTGGTGACGCGTGACTCGAATGCCTTTCAGCCGGGAACTTTCCTCTACGGCAGTTCCACGCAGACCGGCGTGCGGCCCGATCCTTCACTCGGCATCGTGGATCAGTATTATCCCGAAGCGATCTTCAAAGAAAACCAGATTATCGTAAATATCAATGCCCGCTTCACTCCCAATCTGAGCCTGGCGGGCTTCTACAATGCAAGCTGGGCCAACTCGGACGGCGGCGGCGGATCGAAGCCATCGAACTCCTATGACTTGATGCAGGACTACGGGCGCGCCGGCTTTATTAGGCCGCAGTGGGTCTTCCTCATGGGCAGCTACACCGGTCCGTGGGGCCTTACGTTCAATCCATTCCTGATTGCGCAGGCCGGCAGTCCTTTCAATATCACGAGCCCTTACGACTTGAGCGGCGACTCCTTCTTCAACAACCGTCCTTCCCTTGCGGGCCCGACGGCAAACCCGAGCGATGTGGCACAGACCAGCTTTGGAGCGCTTGACGTGATTCCGCAGGCCGGAGAAACTATTCTGCCCATCAACCTGGGCAACAGCCCCGCCTCAGTAGCCTTGAACCTGCGCCTCAGCCGCACATTTGGCATTGGTCCGAAGGTGGAGTCTTCGGGAGGACCACCACCTCCGGGCGGTGGACCTCCCGGAGGCGGGCATGGCGGCCATGGCGGTTTTGGTGGCTTCGGCGGTCCGTTTGGCGGCGGTGGGCGCGGCGGCATGCGTGGCGGCCTCTCCAATACCGGGCATAAATATTCTCTGAATTTCAGCGCCCAGGCATTGAACCTGTTCAACGACATCGACTACGGAACCCCGTCAGGGAGCGTGGTTCCTACGGCGAATGCGAGCACAGGGTTATACGGTCCGGGCAGCCGGTTCGGCAAATCGACGAGCCTTGCCTCTGGAATTTTCTCCCAGGGATCGGCGGCGCGGCGCATCTTCTTCCAGGCGGCGTTCCAATTCTGAAAAATTGCCCAGCCGCTGAGCGGAGGGCCGGAGCACCATGCCTCCGGCCCTTTTACTGTTCTGAAGGCGAGTCGAAAGCGCGCAGTCAGAACTTGCTGCCGGGCGCGAGCTTGCGCGTGAGGAATGTGTCCACGGCAAACCAGCCGGGGCCGAAGATGAGGATGAGCAGGGCGGCAAACCAATAGGTATAAGGGGTTGCGCCATAAAAGTCGCTGGGATTGGAGAGAATGTGGAAGAAGTTGACGCGGTCGTCAGGCACGCTCAGGTAGGCCATGGTCATGTTGACGAAGAGAACGAGCGAGACAAGCCGCGAGGCGATGCCGCAGAAAAAGAGAATACCGCCGCAGAGCTCAACGGAAGCAACGAGAAAGGCCGTTGCGCCCGGCGCGGGCAGATGGAGCGAGGTGAAAAAATCGGTCACGCGGCCAAGATGAGTGAGCTTGCCCCAGCCGTCCTGCATGAACTGGAAACCCCAGTAGAGGCGGACAGCGAGCAGCAGCGGGCTTTGCAGCAGATTGAGTACGCGCGCCACTGCAGCGTAGGCGCGGGCGAGTCGATTAGTGGCGGACATGGTCTTTCCTTGCGGATGCAATGGATTGAGTGGCGTGTTGCGTCAGCGCCTAGAACTGCGCGCCGGCCTCCGATGCATTCTGAGCGCTCCCGCTGGAATCGAGAGCGCAGATCCAGCCGAGTTGCGACCAGTTGCTGAACCAGTTCTGCACGCGTGCAGCGCGGCGGCTTTCGAGAGTACGCGATTCTGCAAAGCCCGCTTCAATGGCATCGGCAAGCGGCCTGCCTGCGCGGATCGCGGACAGAGTGAGGAACTCCTCGCGCTCAAGGCGGCGATAGTAAACCGAGAGATCGACACGATGCGCGGCGAGCCAGGTTGCGCGGCGGCGCAGGCTGGGCAGTTCCACCGGCGCCTCGTCTGCCTCTCCGCAATCGTCTTGGTGCTCATGGCCGGCTTCGCTGACCTGGCGCTTTTCGCTCTTGTGCAGCGACAGGACAAGATTGTCAGCGGGATAGCGAAGCGCCATGAGCTGCAGGTGTGGCTGCAGGGCGAGCGGCGAGTCCGCGCCCAGTGCGGCAACCTGGAGGAGGGTGAGCGGTGTGCGGTCGGCTGAATCAAAGGACTCGATAAAGGCCCATTCGATGCGGGCAACGTCCACTGCGAGCGCATGGCGGCGGCCCACGAACTCAGGATGCGCGCCGAGCCACGCTACGAGCTTTGCGCCAAGGTTGCGCAGCGTGAACGAGCGGCTGGGATGCGCAGTAAGATAAGCGACGGAAAGCGCCTCAAAGCGTGCGCTGCCCACAACGGCACGCAGCGCGGGGAAATCCTCAGCCAGCGCGCCGAGCACGCGGAACCAGTATTGCCGGTTGTAGATTTCGAGGCGCTCAAAGGCGTTGAGCTGGCTGTTGGGCGCGATGAACGATGCAGCAACATCCGCCACGGAGCGGCCGTCTGCGTCGTGCTCGCGCATGCCCTCGCCGGCCGTGAGCGGCTGCAGGACGGCGGCGGCCATTTCGCGCTGGATGGCTTCAAGGTTCATGACGCGGCCTCGACAAGCTCGGGGGCTTGCTGGTGAAGATAGCGATTGGCCTTGAGCGCTTCGGCATGCACTTCGTCGAAGCTGGGGATGTGATCGTCCCACTCGAGCAGCGTGGGCGTAGGACCGCAGCGCTCGATGGCACGCGCATAGAGATCCCACACCGAATCGATGACCGGATGGTCGTGCGTGTCGAGGATGTACTTCTCGTAGCGCGAGTGGCCGGCGATGTGAATCTGGGCCACGCGATGCGCCGGAACGGCATTCACGTAATCGAGCGGGTTGAACTCGTGGTTCATGGCCGAGACGTAGATGTTGTTCACGTCCAGCAGAATGCCGCAGTCCACGCGCTCCACGACTTCCGTCAAAAACTCCCATTCGGTCATCTCGGAGGCGGTGAAAGCCGCGTAGGAGCTGACATTTTCGACGATCACGGGGATTTCGAGGTAATCCTGCACCATGCGCACACGCTCGGCGGTGCGGTGCACGGCTTCCCAGGTGTACGGCAGCGGAAGCAGATCGTGGGTGTACGTGCCGTCGACCGAGCCCCAGCAGAGATGATCGCTGAGCCACGGTGTTTTGGTGCGGCGGACAAGCTGCTTCAACCGGCGCAGGTGCTCGGGATCAGGCGCGGTGACCGAGCCGAAGTACATCGAAACGCCATGCTGAACGACGCGGTACCGCTCGAGAATGCGGTCGAGCATGGCCAGTGGACGGCCGGCATCCACCATGTAATTCTCTGAGATGATTTCGAACCAGTCGACGACGGGCTTGCGCGAAAAGATGTGATCGTAGTGCGGAATGCGCAGGCCGATTCCGACGCCGTGATTCTGATACGCATTGAAACGATTGCCGGGCATGAGGACGGCCTTTCGTTGGTCAGTGCTCAGTTGTCAGAATATCCATTGGGACTTAAGGAGCGGAATCGGCGGAGACGACGATGCGGCTGCGCGCCGATCCCCATTGCAGATCAAGCAAAGAGCGCCTTCGGCATCTTGGAGCCGTCTGTCGCGCAGCCGCCCTTGCCTTTGCAGGAGTTCTTGCCCTTGCAGCCGTTGTCGCCAGACTTGCAGCCACCCTGCCCCTTACAGTCGTTTTTGCCTTTACAGGAGTGCTTGTCAGCAGCGGCATTTACGCCCGAGTAGCGGAGACCGGCCTTGACGACCTTGGCGGAGCTGGCCTGCGCGGGGCTCTGGGCACGAGCGGCAATCGTGGTTCCGCCGGCAAGACCGGCGAGAGCAGCGGTGAGAAGCATTGCATTGAACGGGTTCTTCATGATTCTTTGACCTCGCTGGGGTTGGGCGGAGAGCGTCCGCGAGTTGTGGGCTTGGGGGAAGGTTGCGGGAACCCGTCCTCCGTTGTGATTCTGGCACGCACCTTAGGAGTGATGCGTATCCAGAAAGGTTACAAGGAAAATGAGAGTGCCGGCTACTGATTGTGTTGCACGATCGCCTCTGCGGGATGTACACATGGAATCGGAAATCGGCTTGGCTGTGCGTACCCGGCTGCGCTACCCTGTTTTTGACTGGGTTCGCCTGCGTGGGGAGGCCGTGTGGAAAATCCCCGAGGAATGAGTGCGGTTTCCATAGGCGCCGTGATCGTGGCGCTGTTGCAAAGCCTGTGCACTGCCGTGCTTACGATCAACGGTATCCGCGTGGCCATTGGACTGGCCGCGCTGGCGGCGGGCAGCATCTGGGAGCCGGTGCGGGCCTTTCATCGCGACGCCATCCGCATTCCCATGCTCATTGTTGCGGTTGCGGGAGCCGTGGTGAACTTGGCGGTGCTGGCATGGGTCTGGCGCCTGCGCGCGCGGCCTGAGGCGCAGTGGCGGCGGAGCGAGATCAGCAGAAAGCAGCGGCGGTCGGAACGGCTGCAGGTGGCCATGGCCGTGTTAACGCTGGTGCTGGTGGGCGCGGAGACGTGGGCCCACGCCATTCTTCACCGGCATGGCAAACCCGCGACGCCAGTGGCGGCCATATCAGTGAAAACGCCTCTTTGAGAATTTTACGCACGGCGGGCAAAATCACGTTGATTGAACGTCAGAATTCTTTTGACTCCGTGAACCCTCATTGCGGCGACAAGCCGAGCATCGTGGACTTGAACGCCAGACACACCATCATTGACTATGATTCTCCGCCATTCCTGATGTACCGCCAAGCTATCCGCAAGCAGGCTCAACCGATCTTCGATGAGCCTTGCGGGCGCGTCAGCTTCGGACGTGCTATGCCCATAACCATTCTTCTCAATCGGCCTTGTGCATGTATTCCACAAAACTCGCCGAGATTTTGCGATGTGTAGCAAAGCGTAATTCCTTGCCACAATAAGCCATCGATTACCGAATTCACCAGTGGGTAATCCCAATCATCTGGCTTGACCCAGCGAATCAGAATGTTGCTATCGATGAGTTGAGTACTTGCCTGCATCTACTATTATGTTCGATCCTTGTAGAAGCTCTCCTGAGTGAAACTTTCTGTCGGTAAGTTGGGCAGCTTTGTAGCATTGCATTCACTCCGCGCCAAACAGACGGCGGAAGAAATGGCCGATTCGGGCAAAAACGCCCGGCTGCTTTTTCTTTGCCGGAGCAGGCGGCTTTACCTGCGCTGGTGCAGCGGCCGGCGGCTCGGGAAGCTGCGCCGTCTGCGCGGCGTGATCCGAGCTGGTATAAATCAGCGGCTGTGTCGCCTGCGAGGAGAGCCCGCCCGGCTGCCGGGGTGCCATCTTCGGCGCCGGAGTGGGCGCAAGCCCCTCGCTCTGCGCCAGCGGGAACTCGTTGGCCGCAGGGTTGGCCGGAGCAGCCGGGCAGCCGCACGGCTCCTTTTCTTCGTCCACCACCTCGCGCAGGCTGCCGTGCTGGAACATCACCCGCTGCCCCGGCTGCACGCGATAAAGCCCGCTGTCAAAGAGGCTGGTCACCACTACGTAGGGCGCATTGGCTCCGGGATTGTCGATGCACGTATCGCCGCCCTCGCCCAGCCGCACCTTCAGCTCCGATGCCCCCGGACCGCCGATCAGGATGCGAAAGTCCGGCGTGAGCACTACATCCGCATTGCGGCCGGTGGCAAAGCTGGTCTCAATGGCCCCATGATCGAGCGCCATCAGCAGCCCCGGCGTCTCGCCGGCGGGCACGCTGGAGTCGGCCGCCAGTTTCACCGTGGTTGACGCGCAGATGCGCAGCGTGCCGCGATGCGGCAGCGTGACCTGCGCCGTGTCCGCACCCGCGGTGATGGTTCCGCTGGAGGCGATGTACGCGCGACCGTTCCACGCCTGCAGCGTGCCGGTCACCAGGTTCGCGGCTCCCTTGATCTTGCTGTCCAGAGGAACAATCGCGATGGGCGGCGGGATAAAGGAAGGCGGATCGGAAGCAGCCGCGCCCGTGTCTGGCGCAGTGGATTGAGAGGTGTGCGCGGGTTGCGCCGGTTGAATTGTTTGCGCGGCGAGGATGCCCGCCATGAGAAGCAAGGAACATGGCATGCCTGCGCAGAAGATGAATGGAAAGCGCGGCGCTGCGTGCATCTCGGTTACATCGCAAGGAAGTTGCGGATCATCTGGTGGCCGCTATCCGTAAGCACGCTCTCAGGGTGGAACTGCACGCCCTCGATGGGCAGCGTGCGATGGCGCAGGCCCATGATCACTGTGCCCCCCCCATTCAACTCGGCCGTGCGCGCGGTTACTTCCAGCTCCACGGGCAGCGTCTCTTCGTCCACAATCAGCGAGTGGTAGCGCGTGCAGGTGAGCGGCGCAGGCAATCCTGAAAAAACTCCCTTGCCGTCATGCTGGACGGGGCTTGTCTTGCCGTGCATCAGCGTCCTGGCGCGCACCACCTGGCCGCCAAAGGCTTCGCCGATGGCCTGATGCCCCAGGCAGACGCCCAGGATTGGCGTTCGCCGCGGCGAACCCGCCATGTGACGGATAAGCGGCACCAGGATCCCGGCCTCGCGCGGCGTGCATGGCCCCGGTGAAAGTAGAATCCGCTCGGGCTTCAGCGCCTCAACTTCTTCCACCGTCAGTTCGTCATTGCGGCGCACCTCAACCTTCGCGCCCAGCTCCCCAAGGTACTGGACAAGGTTGTAGGTAAACGAATCGTAGTTGTCGAGGACGAAAACCATCTCCCTCCCAGTGTAACGCGCAGGGATGCAGGGACCGTATGCGCGCGTTTGGCGCAGAAATTACCGGCAGAGGTTATTGAATGCCGCAAAAGTAATCTTCTGTTGACGGAAAAAGAGAGCCGGCAAAAAGCCCGCTATCCACGCCCAGACCGACGGACGCCGCAGCGTCTCTGGTCCGTGTGATCGCCCTGACGCGATACGCGGATTGCAATGTGTACAGGCGGGGCCGGTGCAAGAACGGAAGGGAGTTACGCGGGCACTACGTCACCCTCGCCGGGAGCGAGGAAGAGATTGGCCTCCAGGCCGTGCTGGCGCGTATACAGGTCGTAGTAGCGGCCACCCAGCGCGTAGAGCTCGACGTGGTTGCCGCGCTCCACAATGCGTCCCTGCTCCACCACCAGGATCTGGTCGGCGCGCCGGATGGTCGAAAGCCGGTGCGCGATTACAAACGTGGTGCGCCCCTGCATCAGTTGACTCAGCCCGGCCTGGATCATCGCCTCCGACTCCGAATCCAGCGAGCTGGTCGCCTCGTCGAGAATGAGGATGCGTGGCTGGGCCAGCAGCGCGCGCGCAATGGAGAGCCGCTGGCGCTGGCCGCCGGAGAGCTTTACGCCGCGCTCGCCGACGATGGTGTCGTAGGATTCCGGGAACTGCTCGGCGAATTCGTCCACGCGCGCCGTGCGGCAGGCAGCCAGAAGCTCCGCTTCAGTGGCCTCGGGCCGTGAGAACATCACGTTCTCGCGGATGGTGCCATCAAAGAGAAATGATTCCTGCAGCACTACGCCCAGTTGCGAGCGGAATGCGTTCAGGTCCACCCTGGCCAGGTCGATGCCGTCCACCAGCACACGGCCCTGGAGCGGCGTGTGAAAGGCGCAGAGCAGGCTGATGATGGTGGACTTGCCCGATCCCGACGAGCCCACCAGCGCGGTCACCATTCCCGGCTCGGCGCGGAAGCTTACCCCGTGCAGCACGGGTTTTTCGGGCGCGTAGGCAAATTCGACGTCTTCGAAGCTCACGCGGCCCTCGATGGGCGGCATCTTGATGGTGCGGCCCGGCGCCTGGTTCTCTTCCATCTCCGCCATGATCTCGCGCGTGCGGTCCAGTCCGGCAAAGGCCTCGGTCAACTGCGTACCGATATTCACGATCTGGAAGACCGGCGCGATCATGAACGCGAGAAACATGTTGTATTGGAAGTATGTGCCCACGGTCCAGGAGCGGCTCAGCACATCGTGGCCACCCA
>JASHPJ010000138.1 GCA_030038195.1 Acidobacteriaceae bacterium | reverse complement strand
ATCACATCGCCATGACCGCAATCCGTCCCGCGCTGCAGCCCGACTGTGACCGCGTAAAGGAGCGCAGCGAGATCGCCGGGCTGTTCAAGAACATGTACTCGATCTGGTATCCGCCCACGCCGGAGATGCAACAGTATCTCGGCCAGCATGTGCAGCAGTATCACGCCATCCTCACCGAGCTGCGGCAGCGCCCGGAGCTGGCCGGGCTGGCGGAACGGCTTAACGACGAGCGCATGTCGCTGCCCAGTCCCGTGTTGTGGGATCCGCCTGAGACGCCGCCGCAGAGCAAGGACTACGCGTGGCAGTTTGCCAACACGCTGCTTGACTTCATGTACACGGTCTACACCGATCTGGAGCTTGCGTTTCCTGACAACCGGACCTCACCCCACGCAGACTGGTGGGTATGCCTCTTCCGGCGGTGGTGCCGCGTGTCGCTGCTGCGAGAGACCTGGCAGAAGCTGGAGTCCATCTACTCGGACGAGTTCCGGCTGTTCGCGCGCCGAGAGCTGCTGCTGCCATGAGCCGGGCGCACGGCGTCTGCGTGGCTTAAAGCAGGTTCTCGTTCATCACCAGCGCAACGGCAGAGCGCAGGCGAGCCTGGTTGCCGCCGCGCGCAGGCCGCAGCTTGGGTACCCGGACCAGCCGGTTCTTGCGCATCTCGGCGTCGATCGCCGGTCCGGTCATGTGCCAAGTGGTGGTAATGTCGCCCACCACCACGATCTCGCTGGGCGCCAGCGCCGACGCGATCATGTGCATGCCACGGCCGAGAGCCTTGCACATCCTGTCGATGGCCTCCTTCGCCGCCGGATCGCCCGACTCGGCCAGCCTGAGCATCGCATCGAAGGAAGGCGCCGGCTTTTGCGCAACCTCGCTGTAGTAGCGCATGCCGGCCCGGTTGGAGGCCACGGTCTCCCAGCAGCCGCGGCTGCCGCAGCCGCAGGGCAGGCCGTTGGGATCGAGCTGCACGTGGCCAAACTCGCCCGCCACGCCGCCCTCCCCGCGCAGCAGCCGGCCGTTGGCGATGATGCCCGTGCCGATGCCCTCGGATACATTGACGGTCACCAGGTCGTGCATGCTGTCGCTGTAGCCGAACCAGATTTCGGAGAGCGCGCAGGCGTTCGCCACGTTGTCCACCACCACCAGCAGCCCCGTGGCCTGCTCCACGCGCGTCTTGATGCGGCCGACGGGCCAGTCGATGTTGGGAGCGAAGATAAACTTCTCGAGCTGCGGATCGAAGCGGCCGGGAAGGTTGATGCCGATGCCGTCAAAGGACCGGTCGCTGTGCGCGGCGATCATATTGCGCACCGCGTCGGCAATCGAGGTGACCACTTTCTTGGGATTATCGGGAGGCACCACCACGTCCTGCGCCAGGATCTTGCCGCCCAGGTCGAGCACTGCCAGCGTGGTCTGCGCGGGATGAATGTCCACGGCCAGCACGCCGCGCTGGCCATTGATGTTCAGAAACGTAGGCCGGCGGCCACGCGGAATCTGTCCCGTGGGGCCCTCCACGATCCAGCGCTCGGCCAGCAGCTCCTCCACGATGAGCGACACCGTGCTTCTCTGCAGCCCCGAGCTGCGCGCCAGATCGGCCCGCGAGATGGGCTGCCGGGTGCGGATCTGGTTGAAGATCAGGTTCCGGTTGATCTGCCGCGGCATCTTGTTGGAGGCGCTTTGCTGGTTGTTCGGAAGGAAGTGAGCAGTCGGCATGGAAGGGTTTTCAGACTCCGATGAACTCGCAATGATCAATCCAGCGCCGGATCGGCCGGGGCAAACCGGATGTTCCCGCGTAAGATCGGAACGTCTGCCTGAGTTGCCACTGATCTTATCACGCAGGAGCGCGTTGGCTTATTCCGCAGGCGCTATGGACAGGGCAAACGCACGAACGAGAAACTCTGCGAAACGCAGCCTCGCAAGGGCACGACTGCAGCAGATGACGAAAAGCGCGCCTCCCGGATGGCGGAACGGGAACGTCGAGTTCGTGATCAAGTCCAACGGGATTGGCGGCAAGGCCGGCCCGCCGGTGCCGGTGGCTTCCACCGTCTGGTAAGTCGGGCCTCCAGCCAGGCGCTTCGGATGGCCAGAGAGTAAACTGTGCCTGGAAGCGGTCTTATCGCCATGCAGTCCAAAATTGGAACGCCGCGGCGCCGGAGCGAATACGCGTGGTGGTGACTTGAGGGGTGGTGAACGATGCTGCAGGGACAGTCGATCATCAATGGCCAGCCGAAGCAGGGAAGCGGCAGCACTTTCACCGGCATCAACCCGGCCACCGGCGACCGGCTTGAGCCGGCCTACTCCTCCGCTTCGCGCGAGGACCTGGAACGCGCCGCCAGCCTGGCCGAAGAGGCGTTCCCGGTCTACAGCAGAACGCCGGCGCGCCAGCGCGCGCATTTTCTGCGCCACGTGGCCGACGGCCTCGAAGCGATTGCCGCGCAGGTGGTCGAGCGAGCCGGCCAGGAATCCGGGCTGCCCGAGGCGCGGCTCAAGGGCGAGCTGGCGCGGACGGTGAACCAGTTCCGGGTCTTCGCACAGGTGATTGAAGAAGGCTCGTGGGTCAATGCGCGCATTGATCTTGCGCAGCCCGAGCGCAAGCCGCTGCCGCGCGCCGATATCCGTTCGGTCCTCCGACCGCTGGGACCGGTGGCCGTCTTCGGCGCAAGCAATTTTCCGTTGGCGTTCTCGGTAGCTGGAGGCGATACGGCCTCAGCCCTTGCCGCCGGCAATCCGGTTCTTGTGAAGGCGCATCCGGCGCATCCCGGCACCAGCGAGCTGGTGGGTCAGGCAGTGAGCCGCAGCGTGCGCGCGTGCGGCCTGCCGGCCGGAACCTTTGCCCTGCTCTTCGACGCCGGGACTGAAGTGGGCAGTTTGCTGGTTGCGCACCCGGCCATCCAGGCCGTCGGGTTTACTGGATCGCTCGCTGGCGGCCGCGCGCTCATGCGGATTGCCGCTGCGCGTCCCGAGCCGATCCCCTGTTTCATGGAGATGGGCAGCACCAATCCGCTGTTTGTGCTGCCCGAGGCGCTGAAGGCGCGCGGCGCGGAGATCGCCAACGGCCTCTTCAACTCGTTCACGCTGGGCGTGGGCCAGATGTGCACCAAGCCGGGACTGGTCTATCTGCCGTGCGGCGAGCATGCCGAGATGCTGGTGGCTGAGCTCCGGCTCCTGGTGGAGCAGGCCGGCGCATCGGTCATGCTCACCGACGCGATCTGCCGCAATCACAACACCGGGATGATTCTGCGCCAGTCCGACGAGCGCGTGGAGATGCTGGCGCAGGGCGCGCCCCACGCAGGTTCCGGCGGAGCCTATGCCGCTCCGGCGTTGTTCCAGACCAGCGGTGGCAACCTGCTCGCCGATCCCGATCTCGCCAGGGAGATCTTCGGGCCCAGCACGCTCATCGTCCGCTACAAGGACACGCAGGAGTTGATGGCTTTGGCCGAATCGCTGGAAGGCCAGTTGACTGCATCGGTGCACGGAACGGACGCCGAGATCACGGCGCACGCCGGTCTGCTGGCGGCCCTCGAGCGCAAGGCGGGAAGGCTGATCGTAAACGGCTATCCCACCGGCGTTGAGGTCTCGAATGCGATGATTCATGGCGGACCGTTCCCGGCGACGAGTGACAGCCGCGCCACGTCTGTGGGTACGCTGGCTATCTACCGGTTTGCGCGGCCGGTTTGCTACCAGAATTTTCTCCAGGTCGCGCTGCCCGACGAGTTGAAGGACGAAAACCCGCTGGGCATCTGGCGCATGATCGATGGGCAGTTCACGCGCGACGCGGTCGCTGCTCCGGTGGCGGCTCCGGTAAGCTGACAATCGCGTCGCGGCCGTCGCGCGGCGGCTGCACGCATCGCGCCATCACTGTTTCGCATTCTGCCCAATCGCTTTCGCGCCTGCTCGGTGGAAAGGTACAATCATCCCGCGCGCAGAGCGCGGCTTTGAGCCGCTGTCTACGCCGGCGCACAAGAGGGTTCTTCCATCGCAACCATCGGACTCGCGGAAATTCTGGAGACGGCTGACGCCGCGCTTCTGCAGGTGGCTACGCATGCGCGCGGCCCCGCCGGCGCGCTGCCGATCACTGCCGAGATGCTGCTCACCGCGCCCTCCGGCAATCTCTTCGGGCTCACACAGAACGCAGGCATGGGCTGGGACCCGCGGCGGCTGCTCGATCCCGAGTTCCTGATCCTGAGCACGCACGGCGGCTTGCGCGCCGAAAACGGCGAGCCTGTCGCACTGGGCTTTCACACCGGGCACTGGGAAGTAGGCCTGCTAGTGGCCGAAGCTGCGCGCGAGCTGAAGTCGCTGCAGGCCACGCCTTTTGCCGGCGCCTGCACCGATCCTTGCGACGGCCGCACGCAGGGCACCACCGGCATGATGGACTCGCTGCCCTACCGCAACGACGCGGCCATGGTGCTGCGCCGCCTGATGCGCTCACTGCCCACCGGCAAGGGCACGCTGGGCGTTGCTACCTGCGACAAGGGCCTGCCGGCGATGATGATGGCGCTGGCTTCTTCGGGCGCGAAGCCCGCGGTGCTGGTTCCCGGCGGCGTCACGCTGTTGCCGGAGCAGGGCGAAGACGCGGGCCAGGTGCAGACCATCGGCGCGCGCTTTGCGCAGCAGCAGATTACACTCGAGTACGCGGCCGATGTGGGCTGCCGCGCCTGCGCATCGCCCGGCGGCGGCTGCCAGTTTCTCGGCACGGCTGCAACATCGCAGGTGGTGGCAGAAGCACTGGGCCTCTCGCTGCCGCATACGGCGCTCGCGCCGTCAGGCCAGCCGGTATGGCTCGACGCGGCGCGCCGCTCGGCCCGCGCCCTGCTGCGGCTGCACCAGGTGAATCTCGGCGTCTGCGACATCCTCACGCCCGCTGCCGTGCGCAATGCCATGGTGGTGCACGCAGCCTTTGGCGGCTCCACGAATCTGCTCATCCATCTGCCGGCAATTGCCCATGCAGCCGGTTTGCCGCGTCCATCGGTAACGGACTGGACCGAAGTCAATCGCGCAGTGCCGCGGATCGTCGACGCGCTACCCAACGGCCCACGCGGTTTTGCCACGGTGCAGGTGTTTCTGGCCGGCGGCGTGCCGGAGGCGATGCTTCATCTGCGCGACGCCGGACTGCTCGACACCGGCGTGCGCACCGTGAGCGGCGAAACCCTTGGCGAGTGCCTCGACTGGTGGCGGCAGAGCGAGCGGCGCATCGCACTACGAAAAAATCTGCAGCAGCTCGACGGCATCGATCCCGGCGAGGTGATCATGGCTCCGGATCGTGCGCGGGCGCACGGATTGACGCCGACCGTCTGCTTCCCCGTGGGCAATCTCGCGCCGGAAGGTTCGGTTATCAAGAGCACGGCCATCGATTCATCCATCGTGGGCGAAGACAACGTCTACCGGCACGTCGGCCCGGCGCGCGTCTTCGTCACCGAGCCGGCGGCGATTCGCGCCATCAAGAGCGGTGAAGTTGCACACGGCGACGTGATCGTGCTCATCTGCGGCGGTCCGGCTGGCGCGGGGATGCAGGAGATTTACCAGATCACCTCGGCGCTCAAACAGCTTCCACACTGCAAGCACGTAGCCGTGCTTACGGACGCGCGCTTCAGCGGAGTTTCTACCGGCGCGTGCATCGGCCACATCTCGCCGGAAGCGCTCGCCAACGGCCCCATCGGCAAGGTGCGCGACGGCGACACGATTGCAATCGTCATTGACCGCGCGGTGCTTTCGGGATCGGTGAACCTGGTGGGCGAAGGCAACGGGATTTTTGATGCGGAAGAAGGAGCGCGCAGGCTCGCACTGCGCACTCCGCGCGCCGACCTGCGTCCCGATCCCGCGCTGCCTGAAGATACGCGCCTGTGGGCTGCTCTGGTGCAGGTCAGCGGCGGCGTGTGGGGCGGCTGCGTCTACGATGTGGACAGAATTGTTGCGCGACTGGAGAGGAACGAGTGAAGCTTTACCGCACCGGCAAGGGAAATTTTGTTGAGCACGAGGGCGGCGCATATCGCGTGCCCGAGCCGAGCTGGGATGCGCTGCTTGCACACGAGGACCTGGCCGCGTATCTCGCCTCGACTGCCTCCAGCGGCAATCGCGCCGGCTTTGCAGGCGTGCCGATTCTCGCCCCCATCGGCAGCCAGGAAGTGTGGGCCGCGGGCGTCACCTACTACCGCAGCCGTGACGCGCGCATGGCCGAATCGAAAGACGCGGGCGGCGGCGACTTTTACGACCGCGTCTACTCCGCCGAGCGTCCCGAGCTGTTTTTCAAGGCCACGGCCGGCCGCGTGGCCGCTCCCGGCGAGCCGGTGCGCATCCGCAGCGACGCAAAGTGGTCCGTGCCGGAGCCGGAGCTGACCCTCGTAATCAATCCGCGCGGCCAGATCGTCGGCTACACCGTCGGCAACGACATGAGCGCGCGCGACATCGAGGGTGAAAACCCGCTCTACCTGCCACAGGCCAAGGTCTACGACCGTTCGAGCGCACTAGGGCCGTGCGTGCTGGTGGGCAGCGAGCCGCTTCCTTCATCCACGCCGATCCGTCTCGAGATCGAGCGCAGCGGCAGGATCGAATTTTCCGGCGCAACCACGCTGGCCGAGCTCAAGCGCAAGCCCACGGCGCTGGTGGAATATCTCTTCCGCGAAAACAGTTTTCCAGCCGGCGCGTATCTGATGACGGGCACCGGCATCGTTCCGCCCGACACGTTTACGCTTGCGCCCGGCGACCGGATTCGCATCGCCATCGATCCCATCGGCACGCTTGAAAACGTGGTGGTGCAGGGCAGCCTGTAGAGAACCGGCGGAGAGGAATTCCTTGGCGACTGAGACGATCGAGACACGCGCAGGCATTCCCCGGCGGCGCTGGCGCATTGCCTGGCTGCTCGGCATCGGGGTCCTGGTCAACTACTTTGACCGCGTCAACCTTTCCGCCTCGCACGCGGCGCTGATCGCCTCTTTCGGCATCTCCGACGTCGCCTTCGGCTATCTCTCCGGCGCCTACAACCTCACCTACTGGTTCTGCCAGTTGCCCATCGGCGTCGTCCTCGACAAGTTCGGCGTGCGCAAAGTGGGGCGCGCGGGTACGTTTCTCTGGAGCCTGGCCACGTTCGGCGGCGCGGTCGCGCCATCTCTGCCGGCGCTCTTTGGCGCGCGCTTTTTGCTCGGCGTAGGAGAAGCGCCAACCTTCCCGGCCAGCGCCAAGGCCGTGGGCCACTGGTTCCCGCCGCGCGAGCGCAGCTTGGCCACGGCCCTGTTTGACTCGGCAGCCAAATTCTCCTCCGTCATCGGCATCCCGCTCATCGGATTCGTGCTGCTCAAAGCCGGCTGGCGCTGGAGCTTCGCCATGACCGGCGCCATCAGCCTGCTCTACTTTATCTACTTCTGGCGCGTCTACCGCGACCCGGATGACGACGCAGGACTGAGCGGCATCGAGCGCCGTTACATTGAGGCCGGAGACAATGGCGACGCGGAGCCTGTGCGCGAGCCGGAATCCTCGCTCTTCCACCTGCTCGGCCAGCGCAAGGTGCTTGGCCTGGCGCTGGGCTTCGGCTCGTATAACTACATCTTTTACCTGTTGCTCACCTGGCTGCCCAGCTACTTTGCCTCCGCGCTCCACATCGATCTGATGCATTCGTTTCTCTACACCAGCGTGCCCTGGCTCATCGCCACCTTCTGCGAGCTGGCTATCGGCGGCTGGCTGGTGGACTTCCTCGTCAAGCGTGGGTCAAATGCGAGCCGCGTGCGGCGTACGGTGCTGATCGCCGGCGCGGCCTGCGGACTGGGCATCCTGGGCGCCGGCCACGCGCACTCTGCCACGCAGGCGCTCATCTGGATCAGCCTCTCCATTGGCGGCCTGTCGGCGCATTCGGCGGTGGGGTGGTCGCTGCCTTCGCTGATTGCGGGACACAAGGACGTGGGCAAAGTGGGCGGCATCATCAACTTTTCGAACCAGGTGTCGGGCGTCTGCGCGCCCATCATCACCGGCTACCTGGTGCAGGCCCTGCACTCGTATGTGTGGGTATTTCGCGTATCGGCAATTTACCTTGCCATCGGCATCGCCGGCTACATCTTCCTGCTGGGAGCCATCGAGCGTCCACGGCTGAAACATCCCGCCGTGCTCGCGTGAGCGGTTTTTGAGCGCGCGCCCAGAGCAACACGACCGCAATCGATCGGGAAGCTGCGCGCCTTTCTGCGCAAGGACGCGTCAATACCACATTGGGAGCATCCACAAGGGGATAACGTTGCAGATGCGCGCGGCGAAATTTGTTCTCTTGTAATATTGTTTGATGCACAATGATGCGATGGAGGATTGAGAGCAGTGCCGCGTATCCACTTCCAACAGCAGCTCGCCGAGCTCAAGGACAAGCTCCTGGCCATGGCTGCGCTTGCGCAGCAGGCGGTCGAGTCCGCTGTGGACGCTTTCCTGCTGCGCGACAAGGGACTGTGCAAGTACGTCAAGCAGAACGAGACGGCCATCAACACCGCCCAGCGCGAGCTGGACGAGATGGCCTATGAGCTGCTCGCCAAGGAGCAGCCGATGGCCGTCGACCTGCGCTTCATCCTCTCGGTGATCAAGATCAATGGCGACCTGGAGCGGATCGGCGACCAGGCCACGGCGATTGCCCGCCGCACCAAGGAGATCCTGGCCCTCGATCCGATGGAGCTGCCGGTGGACTTTACCGCCATGGGCGAGTTCGCCGCGCGCATGATCCGCACCGCGGTGCAGGCGCTGCTTGACGGCGACGCCCGGCTAGCCGACTCCGTGCGCGAGATGGACGACGAGATCGACCGCATGAACCGCCGCGCGCACGCTGACCTGCTCAGGCTCATCGAGTCGCAGCCGCAACATACGCAGCAGGCTATGAACGGCATCCTGGTGGCCAAGAACCTGGAGCGCATCGCCGATCACGCCACGAACATCGCCACCGACGTGATCTTCTGGATCCGCGGCGCCGACGTGCGCCACCAGTTGAGCATGTCGATGGATTGAAACAGATTGAGAGCCACTACGCGAGCAAAAAGATTGGCCCCGGGTTCTCTTGAATCCGGGGCCATTTGATTTTCAGGTCGCCGAGCCGGTTTATACGCCGATCACGGCGCAAAGCTCCTTCACCGCAGCCGCGCTCTTCTTGAGCGCCGCGTCTTCTTCCGGCGTGAGCTTGATCTCGATGATCTTTTCGAGACCCGCCGCGCCCAGCTTGCAGGGCACGCCGATGTAGTAGCCCTCGATGCCGTACTCGCCCTCGAGATACGCCGCGCAGGGCAGGATCTTCTTCTTGTCCTTGAGAATCGCCTCGACCATCTCGACCGTGGCCGCGGAAGGGGCGTAGTAGGCGCTGCCCGTCTTGAGATACTTCACGATCTCCGCGCCACCGTCGCGGGTGCGCTGCACAAGCTGCTCGAGCCGGCCGGGCGCGATGAGCTCGGTAATGGGAATGCCGGCGACGGTGGAGTAGCGCGGCAGCGGGACCATGGTGTCGCCGTGGCCACCCAGCACGAAGGCCGTCACGTTCTCCACGCTCACGTTCAGTTCCGTCGCGATAAAGGCGCGGAAGCGCGCCGAATCGAGCACACCGGCCATGCCGATCACGCGCTCGCGGTTGAAGCCCGCCTGCCGGTAGGCCGTCTGCGCCATCGCGTCCAGCGGATTCGACACGATGATGAGGATCGATTCCGGCGACTGCGCTACGACCTTCTGCACTACGTCGGACATGATCTTGAAGTTGGTGTTCAACAGGTCGTCGCGGCTCATACCCGGCTTGCGCGGAATGCCCGCGGTGATCACGACGATGTCGGAGTTGGCGGTGGCCGCGTAGTCGTTGGCGCCGGTCACGTTCACATCGCGCTTCTCGATAGGCATGGCTTCGAGCAGATCGAGCGCCTTGCCCTGCGGCACGCCCTCGACCACGTCGACCAGCACCACATCGGCCAGTTCTTTGGCCGCAATCCAGTGCGCGGCCGTGGCGCCCACGTTGCCGGCGCCTACGATGGAAACTTTTTTCCGCATTGCTTCTCCTTCTCCTAATTACTGAAACTTATTGCCAAAACTGCAGGTTCGCCGACATTGATTCTGCGCCAATTCACGAATGCGGAACACTCAATAATGGCTGCGTATAATTCCGGGTGCTTCTTACGGAACGATGTAATGCCATCCAGTTGGAGAGTAAGTACGCCATCTTTTACAGTGTGGATCGTTGTCATGCCATCCTCGGGTTTATCGAGAGATGTCATGCAATCGATCCAGGCATCCATGTTCCTTCCATAGAAGTCAGGGAATCCGAACACTGCTGCAAACTCGTTATGAAAGGAGTTCCAGTCTCGGATTTTTGTGCAATCTATGGAAACCAATGTCCCAACCATATCGCGTGAATCCGCGCTACATATTCCCGATAATCCGCGTAGCGAACTCGCTGGTGCCCACCTTCGTGGCCCCGGCCGTCTGGCGCTCGAAGTCGTAGGTCACGAACTTCTGCTGAATGGTCTTCTCCATCGAGGTCTCGATCAGCTTGGCCGCTTCCTTCCAGCCGATGAAGTCGAGCAGCATCACGCCCGAGAGAATCACCGAGCCAGGATTGATCACGTCCTTGTCCGCGTACTTGGGCGCAGTGCCGTGCGTGGCCTCGAAGACCGCGTAGCCGTCGCCGATGTTGGCGCCGGGCGCGATGCCCAGGCCGCCCACCTGCGCCGCCGCCGCGTCGGAGATGTAGTCGCCGTTAAGGTTCGACGTGGCCAGCACGCTGTAATCGGACGGCCGGATGATGATCTGCTGGAAGATCGAGTCGGCGATGCGGTCGTTGACCAGGATCTTCGACTTCCACGCGCCGTTGCCATGGCTCTTGCCGATCGAGTCAAGCACACCCTTAACTTCTGCACAAACCGAATCGCGAAAGCTCTGCGGCGCAAACTCGATACCCGGCTCGATGAGCGCGGCGTTCTGCTCGATGGAGATGCCGGGGTTGGCCTCCACATTGCCCAGGATCCAGCTCTCGCGCTCGGTCACCGTCTGCGCGCGGAACTCGCCGGTGGCCACTTCGTAACCCCACTCGCGGAAGGCGCCCTCGGTGAACTTCTGGATGTTGCCCTTGTGCACCAGCGTGACCGTCCTGCGGCCCGTCTCCAGCGCGTGGCGGATGGCGTAGCGCACCAGCCGCTTGGTGCCGAAGATCGAGATCGGCTTGATGCCCACGCCCGAGTCGGCGCGAACCTTCTTCTTGCCGCCCTTGAGCAGATCGTCGTTAAGAAAGCTGATCAGCCGCGCCGCCTCTTCCGAGCCCTGCTTGAACTCGACGCCGGCGTACACGTCTTCCGTATTTTCGCGGAAGATCACCACGTCGAGCTTCTCCGGATGCTTCACCGGGCTGGGCACGCCCTGGTAGTACTTTACCGGCCGCACACAGGCGTAGAGATCGAGAATCTGGCGCAGCGCCACGTTGAGCGAGCGGATGCCGCCGCCCACCGGCGTGGTGAGCGGTCCCTTGATCGACACGCGCAGGTCCCGCGCCGCGCTCACGGAGTCGTCTGGCAGCCAGGTGTTGAACCGGCGGTAGGCCTTTTCGCCGGCGAAGATCTCAAACCAGCGGATGGCGCGCTTGCCGCCGTAGGATTTTTCGACAGCCGCGTCGAAGACCCGCTGCGAGGCCTTCCAGATGTCGCGGCCCGTGCCGTCGCCTTCAATGTAAGGAATGATGGGATTGTCGGGCACGGCAAATTGCCCGTCCTTGTACTCGATCGGCTGGCCGTTTTTGGGCAGCTCAAGGCTGTTGTAGGTGTTTTGCATGATTGTTGTGGTAACCCCTTATGGACTCAATCAAGTTAGAGGCTACCACCTGGAATTTAGGGGTGGCAATGCGGGCAAGCCGCAGGAAACCGGAGTCTGAGACCGTGCAGAGAGCTACCTGTCCGTCCCGTTTGTCATGTCGCCCGCGTCGAACTTCGGAATGCCGAAGTGTCCGCGCAGATGAAGGATGTCCACCGGGTTCAGGTTGCCGGCAATCGTCACCAGCGTGATGCTCTTCGGCGTCTCCGCCAGCACCACCGCGCCGCGCACCGTGGCTCCGTCCAGCACCACCCATACGTCAGTGGTATTGTCGTGCACCGGGCCGCCGGAGCTGGTGGTGCTCACCAGGTGCTTCCAGCCGCGCAGGTGATACGCCTCGCGCATGGACTCGACCGCAGCCGGGTCGATCATGCCGGGGTCGCCGAAGCGCAGCGTGTGCACGCTCACGCCGTCCAGCTTGGCGATGGTCTGCCGTGCGTCGGTGTCGGAGTCGGGCAGCAGGGCAGAGGCCGCGGCCAGCATTGCGCGGTCCAGTGTGAAGCTCGATTTGACGGCCGCCTGTGCGCTCAGCGCCGCCAGCGCCGGAGGCGTCCACTCGAGAGGCACCGGGCCGGTGTCGGGATTGGCCGTAGCCGCCGGCGGCGGGCCACCCGCAGGGGATTGAGCCGGCGCACAGGCGCACACAACGCCCGCGCTCAGAATGGAGATTCCAGCCAGACGCAGCCAGTTCATGTCTTATTAAACGTGGAAATCGCCGGAAAGTTGCAACGATTTGGCGGCTGGCGCGCAGTCTGCCGCCGGCGGCGGCAGACCACCCCGGAACCGGCCTGGAGCGCCGTGCGTACGGTTTTCCCGTGAATCACAGATGAAATTGCGCGAAAGCCTGTTCCAGCCCGGCCAGATGCGATAGACTCATGCGGGAACGTTGTATCAAAACGGTGATTTTCAACCCACGGAGGGTACATAGAAATTGGGAAAAGGCATGGTCCCAAAGAAGCTCTTCTTCACCAAGGGTGTAGGCAAACACAAGGAGCGGCTAACCTCGTTTGAGCTGGCCCTGCGCGATGCGGGCATCGCCTCGCAGAACCTGGTGCGCGTGTCGTCCATCTTTCCGCCGCGCTGCAAGGTGATCTCGCGCAAAGAAGGACTCACCTATCTGAATCACGGCGAGGTGGTCTTCGCGGTCATCGCGGAGAACTCCACCCGCGAGCCGCACCGCCTGGTGGTTTCGAGCATCGGCGTGGCCATCCCGGCCGACAAGGACACCTACGGTTACCTGAGCGAGCACCACAGCTTTGGCGAGACCGAAGAGCAGGCCGGCGAATACGCCGAGGAGCTGGCCGCCGAGATGCTGGCCACCACGCTCGACGTGGAATTCGATCCGGACAAGAGCTGGGACGAGAAGAAAGAGATCTACCGCATCTCCAACAAGATCGTCCGCACCAGCAACATCACGCAGTCGGCCGTAGGCGACAAGCGCGGCCTGTGGACCACCACCATCGCCGCCGCGGTGCTGATCCTCGAAGAGTAGCGATTCTGCACGGCAGAGTTTCGAGGCCAATCCTGCCAGCGCAGGGTTGGCCTTGTTTACGTGGTCCGCATCACGGGCGGTTCTCCAATTACCAATTCACTGGGGAGAGTTTGTACCATGCAAGTCTTCAGAACCCTGTTGAAAGGTTTTGGGCAGGGGCTTTGTAGCAGGGCACGAGTTTACTCATGCCGCAGACGCAGCCCAAAATTATTATGGGTTTTAGCCCCTGAGGGAGCTTTGAGGATCACAATCTGCGCTTTCAGCACATTGTGAAGTCGTGCCGGAAATCTCCCGGATCGAATGTTGGAAGGTCTCAAGCAAATCATGTCAAAAGCACGCAAATACAACGTGGGTCTCGTTCAGATGAGCATGGGCCCCGACCCCGAGGCCAACTTCGCCGCCGCCGTGCGCCACATTCGCGAGGCCGCACGGCTGGGCGCGCAGATCATCTGCCTGCCTGAGCTCTTCCGCACGCAGTACTTCTGCCAGCGCGAAGACCTGCGCCTCTTCGATCTTGCTGAGCCCATCCCCGGCCCATCCACGGAAAAGCTGGCGGAAGTGGCGAAGCAGACCGGCGTAGCCATCATCGCCTCGCTCTTTGAGCGCCGTGCGCCGGGGCTCTATCACAACACGGCAGTGACTATCGACGCCGGCGGCCGCATCGTAAGCATCTACCGCAAGATGCACATCCCCGACGATCCGCTCTACTACGAGAAGTACTACTTCACGCCCGGCGATCTCGGATTCCAGGCCGTCGACCTGCACGTCGGCCGCGTGGGCACGCTGGTCTGCTGGGACCAGTGGTATCCCGAGGGCGCGCGGCTCACCGCGCTCAAGGGCGCCGAGGTGCTTTTCTACCCCACCGCCATCGGCTGGCACCCGGCGGAGAAAGACAAGTTCGGCGCCGCGCAGTATGACGCGTGGCAGACCATCCAGCGCGCCCACGCCATCGCCAACGGCGTCTACGTGGCCGGCGTCAACCGCGTGGGCCACGAGAACGGCGACGTGCTCGGCAACCGCGTCGCCGGCCCCGGCCTGGAGTTCTGGGGTGGCAGTTTTCTCGCCGATCCCTTCGGCCGCATCGTCGCCAAGGCCTCGCATGATGCCGAAGAGGTGCTGCTGGGCGAGATCGACCTTGCGCTCATCGAAGAGACACGCCGCAACTGGCCCTTCCTGCGCGATCGCCGCATCGACGCCTACGCGCCCATTGCGAGCCGGTTCCTGGATCAAGAGAGCGGGGAAGCGAAGTAGCAATGGACTCGACGCCGCGCGCGCTGGGCTATCGCATGCCCGCAGAATGGGAGCCGCACGAAGCCATCTGGCTCGCTTGGCCGCATAATCCCGAAGACTGGCCGGGCAAGTTCCAGGCCATCCCCTGGACCTACGCCGAGATCGTGCGCCTGCTCGCCGCGCAGGAGCACGTTCATCTGATCGTGGAGAACGCCGCAGCGCAGCGACGCGTCCAGAGCATCCTCTCGCGCGCCGGCGCCAATCTCGACCAGGTCAGCTTTCACGCCTGGCCCACCGACCGCGGCTGGACCCGCGATTCAGGCCCGATCTTCGTAAAGAACGCCAGCGGCCAGCTCGCCATCGTCAACTGGCAGTTCAACGCCTGGGCCAAGTATGACGACTGGCATCTCGATGCCCAGCTTCCCGGCCGGGTGAGGGAGCTGCTTGGTCTTCCCGAGTGGCAGCCGGTCGTCCAAAGCGAGAATGGTGCGAAGCGTTGCGTCGTGCTCGAAGGTGGCTCGATTGACGTGAACGGCACCGGTCTGATGCTCACCACCGAGGAGTGCCTGCTGAGCGAAGTGCAGCAGCGCAACCCCGGCGTGAGCCGCGAGCAACTGGAGCAGGTCTTCTCCAACTATCTCGGCATCGATCGGGTCATCTGGCTCAACCGCGGCGTCGCCGGCGACGACACCCACGGCCACATCGACGACATCGCCCGCTTCGTCAGCCCGGATACCATCGTCACCGCCGTCGAGCCCGACACGCGCGACGCCAACCACGAGCCGCTGGCTGAAAATCTTGCCCGCCTCAAGGCCGCCCGCACGCCTGCAGGCAAGCAGTTCACGCTCGTCGAGCTGCCGCTGCCGCGCCCGGTCGTCTTTCGCGGCCAGCGTCTCCCGGCCAGCTACGCCAACTTCTACATCGCCAATGGACTCGTTCTTGTTCCCACCTTTCACGATCCCAACGACCGCATTGCGCTCAATATTCTGGCCGAAGTCTTTCCGGATCGCGAAGTCATCGGCATCCACTGCGTCGATCTCATCTGGGGCCTGGGCGCACTGCACTGCATGACCCAGCAGCAGCCCAAGGCATTAGTATCGGAAGCATGATTTCTGACCAGGAAGCCATGGAAGCCGCGCTCGCCGAAGCCCGCCTCGCCGGCGAAGCCGGCGAAGTACCCATCGGCGCGGTCGTTGTGCATAACGGCGCAATCGTAGCTCGCGGCCAGAACCGCGTGCTGCGCGACGCAGATCCCACGGCCCACGCAGAGATCGTGGCCATCCGCGCAGCCGCACAGGCGCTCGGCAACTACCGGCTCAACGGCTGCACGCTCTACGTTACGCTGGAGCCCTGCGCCATGTGCGCCGGAGCCATGATCCACGCCCGTCTCGACAAGCTGGTCTTCGCCGCCACCGATCCCAAGGCCGGCGCCTGCGGATCAGTACTGTCCGTGCTGAACCACCCCAGGCTCAACCACCAGATGTGGGCTGACCGCGGCATCCTTGCTGAAGAGTCAGCCGAGCTGCTGCGCGATTTCTTCCACGAGCGGCGATAAACAGCGGAATAGAAAAATGGAGTTCACCGGCTAAAGGATGACAGCGGTATTTATGTCATGAACTTCAGGGACAAGACACTAGCTCCGTCAATTGCGCCACGAATATCTGAAAGTCGTACTAACTTCGTGTCAGCTTTCTGATCCGCTCCTCCTCCAGCGGCCACGTCGCAATCAACTCATCCGCGCCGGCGTTCCGATAATCTGCAAAATCGAACCCCGGCGTCACCGTGCACCCCAGCAGCGCTACTTTGCCGTCACCAACCAGCCGCGTCCCCTGCCACACCCCTGCCGGAACCATAAGCTGCACGTGCTGTCCCGCCGCCAAATCCGGTCCAAGAGTCAAAACAGCGGAGCCGCCATCCGGGTAGAGCTGCAGCATCTCCACCGGATCGCCCAGATAGAAGTGGAAGATTTCATCCGAGGCAAGCACGTGCATCTCAGAGAACGTCCCGGGCTCCAGAAGGTAATAGATCGCCGTGCCGTAAGGCCGCACGCCGCGCAGCAGGGCCACGCTGACTGACGAGGTATAGGTGCGGCGATAAAAGCCGCCCTCCACCGGGTGCGGCTCCAGCCGGAGCAGTTTTTTGATCTCGTCTGCGGTCATTGTCACCGATGATAGCAGCGGACTATCTGTAAAATAGAGCCATGGATGTGCAGGTTTACACGGCGTCGTGGTGCCGCGACTGCCGGGCCGCCAAGCAGTTTCTCGACGCCCACGGCATTGCCTACACCGAGATTGACGTGGACGCCAATCCCGCTGCCTCTGACGAAGTAGTCCGCCACGTGGGCAAGCGCGCCATTCCGCAGATGGTCATTGACGGCGAGTGGTTCCAGCCCTACCGGCCCGGCCGCGGCCTGCTCTTCGACGAGCTGCGCCAGCGCCTGCAGATTCCTCGCCCCTGAACACGTCTCCCTCGTACAATCAGAGGTTGTCCTGTTTCAGGTAACTGGTTTTGGCATGGATTTGGGTGCCCCAGGTCTTCCGCCGTGGCGGACTGCAGCGGATGAGACCTGGGAAAGCGCAGAAATCAACCTTCCGCATACAAACTTTTCACGGTTGCTGGCCAGGTTAAGGAGTTTCCGCTTGATCGAACGCTACACCCGCGCGGCCATGGGCCGCATCTGGACTGAAGAGAATAAGTACCGCTGCTGGCTCCAGGTGGAGTCGGCCGCAAGCACCGTGCTTGCCCAGGACGGCGTCATTCCCAAGGCGGCCGCAGAAGCCATCGCAACCAAGATCAGCGTCTCCGCCAGGCGCGTGGCCGAGATCGAGGCCGAAGTGAAGCACGACGTCATCGCCTTCACCACGGCCGTTGCCGAGAGCCTCAAGAACCAGGGCCTCGACGCCGAATCCCGCTGGCTGCACTACGGCCTTACATCGAATGATGTAGTTGATACTGCACAGGCCCTGCAGGTGAAAGAAGCCTCGGCGCTCATCCGCGCCGGCATCGGCGCGCTGCTTGCCGTGCTCAAGCGCCGCGCACTTGAGTTCAAGCACACGCCCACCATCGGCCGCACCCACGGTATCCACGCCGAGCCCACCACGTTTGGATTGAAGCTGCTCAACTGGTACGCGGAGATGAAGCGCAACGCCGCGCGCTTCGAGGCCGCGGCCGAAGACATGCGCGTGGGCAAGCTCTCCGGCGCTGTGGGCGCCTTCGGTCATCTCAAGCCGGAGCACGAAGAGCGCATCTGCGCAGCGCTGGGATTGAAGCCCGCGCCGGTGGCCACGCAGGTCATCCAGCGCGACCGCCATGCGGCCTATATTGCCACGCTGGCTATCATCGGCAGCACGCTCGACAAGATCGCCGTTGAAGTGCGCCATCTGCAGCGCACCGAGGTCCGCGAGGCACAGGAGTACTTCAGCGAGAAGCAGAAGGGCTCCTCGGCCATGCCGCACAAGAAGAACCCCATCACCAGCGAGCAAATCAGCGGCCTGGCCCGCGTGCTGCGCGGCAACGCGCAGGCCGCGCTTGAAAACATCGCGCTGTGGCATGAGCGCGACATCTCGCATTCTTCGGTCGAGCGCATCATCTTCCCCGACTCGACCACCCTCGTTGATTATCTGCTGGCCAAGACCGCCGACCTGATCGACCGCCTGCTCGTCTATCCCGAGCGCATGAAGAAAAACCTTGAAAGCACCGGTGGCCTGATCTTCTCCGGCCAGCTTCTGCTCGACCTCGCCGAAGCCGGCATGCTGCGCGAAGACGCGTATCGTCTCGTGCAGTCCCACGCCATGCGCGCGTGGAAAGAAGACCTGAACTTCCACGAAGAAGTCTCGCACGACCCGGCCATCACCGCGCTGCTCAGCGAAGAAAAGCTGGCCCGCACCTTCGACTACACGCGCCAGCTTGGCAACGTGGACGCGATCTTCAAGCGCGTGCTGGGCGAATGAAAAATTTTCCGTGCCCCATCCTTCGCGTTCTTGGCGAAGGGTGGGAGAGCACAACGTCATCTTGATCAGATAAGGAAGCGGCTAAAGTGGAATCGGCAAACCTCACCGTGGCCATCACCGGCGCTTCCGGCGCAATCCTCGCGCAGGAAATGCTGCGCGCACTCGAAGCCGATCACCGTGTCGCCCGTGTGCATTTTGCCGCCTCGGAAAACTCGCTGCGCGTGCTGGCCGAAGAGTTCGGCCTGAGCGGGCGCAACGATCTGGTCGAAAAACTGCTCGGCGCAGCGTCGAAGAAAATCATCCAGCACGCCGATGCCGATATCGGCGCGCCGATTGCCAGCGGCAGCCATCCATCGAACGGCATGATCGTCCTGCCGTGCTCCATGGGCACGCTGGCGGCCGTCGCCAACGGCCTCGCCAACTCGCTCATCGCCCGCGCCGCCGACGTCACGCTCAAGGAACGCCGTCCGCTCATTCTCTGCGTGCGCGAGACGCCCTTCAACCGCATCCATCTGCGCAACATGACGCTCGCCGCTGAAGCCGGCGCAATGATCTTTCCCGTAATTCCGGCCTTCTACAACCATCCTGTCGATTCAACCGAGATGGCGCGTCAGTTCGTCTGTCGCGTACTGGCGCACATCGGCCTGCCGCAACCCGGCGCGTATGTGTGGAAACCGGAAGAGTAAATGACGAGATAAATCAGATTAGTATTTGACACGCCTTGCCCACGCCGTCGATACTGGCCTCTATGCCACTCTCAAGGGAATGCGGAATTGCGGTCATGGCCATGTGTATGCCATGCGGACCCGTCCGTGTGGCTCTTGAGCGGCAGCAGCGCTAGGCGCAACTGTTCCTGAAGTCCAGCGGCCCGGTCCTCCAGCAGGACGCGGGCCGTTTTTTGATTCCCGAAGCGGACTGCGACTCCCCGCCGTCGCACCAGCCAACCTCTCGAACGTTGAAGGAGACGATCTATGTCCGAAGCGAACCCGCAGCAGTTTGCCACGCTCGCCGTGCATGCCGGCCAGTCGCCCGACCCGGCTACTGGATCCCGCGCCGTGCCCATCTATCAAACCACGTCCTACCTCTTCCAGGACGCCGACCACGCCGGCCGGCTCTTTGCGCTGCAGGAGTTCGGCAACATCTACACGCGCATCATGAACCCCACCACCGACGTGCTGGAAAAGCGTGTAGCCGCGCTCGAAGGCGGCGCAGCGGCGCTGGCCACCGCTTCGGGCCAGGCGGCCGAAACGCTGGCGCTCACCACGCTGGCCGCCGCGGGCGACGAGATTGTTTCGACAACCTCGCTCTACGGCGGCACCTACAACCTCTTTCATTATACGCTGCCGCGCCTGGGCATCAACGTACGCTTTGTCGACGCCGACGACTTCGACGGCCTGCGCGCAGCCATTAACGACAAGACCCGCGCCGTCTATACCGAGACGCTGGGCAACCCCAAGCTCGACATTGCGGATATCGCCAGGCTGGCCGAGATTGCGCACGAAAACAAGGTGCCGCTGGTGATCGACAACACCTGCGCTACGCCGGCCCTGGTGCGGCCCATCGAGTGGGGTGCAGATATCGTTGTCAACTCGGCAACCAAGTTTCTCGGCGGCCACGGCAACTCGATCGGCGGCGTGATTGTGGACGCGGGCAAGTTCGACTGGGCTGCCTCAGGCCGCTTCAAGGAGTTCAGCGAGCCCGATCCTTCCTACCATGGCCTCTCTTACACGCAGGCCTTCGGACCGCTGGCCTTTATCCTCAAGGCGCGCATCCAGGGGCTGCGCGACACTGGCGCGGCGCTCTCGCCTTTCAATGCGTTCCTGATCCTGCAGGGTGTCGAGACGTTGCATCTGCGCATGGAGCGCCACTCGCAGAACGCGCTCGCCGTCGTCAGGCACCTGGCGCAGCATCCGGGCGTGGAGTGGGTCAACTATCCCGGCCTGGAGTCCAGCCCTTACTACGCCCGCGCCAAGAAGTATCTGCCTTCGGGACAGGGCTCTCTGGTCACCTTTGGCATCAAGGGCGGCTACGAGGCAGGCAAAAAGTTCATCAATACGCTCAAGCTGTTCTCGCTGCTGGCCAACATTGGCGACACCAAGTCGCTGGTGATCCATCCGGCTTCCACCACGCACCAGCAGCTTTCCGTCGAAGAGCAGGCCGGCGCTGGCGTGACCCCTGAGCTGGTGCGGCTCTCGGTAGGCATCGAAGACATCCGCGACATCCTTGCGGACATCGACCAGGCGATTGAAGCCGCCAACGGCCACACTGCCGCAACCAGCACCCTTGCGGCACAATAAAAGAAGAGCAATGACCGATACCCACAACCGCAGCGGCGCATCGCCGCCCGCGTCCAAAATTGTTTCACCCACCTACGAAGGCGACTTTGTGCTGGGCGAGCCGTTGCTGCT
Source organism: Acidobacteriaceae bacterium (assembly GCA_030038195.1). Lineage (GTDB taxonomy): Bacteria > Acidobacteriota > Terriglobia > Terriglobales > Acidobacteriaceae > Telmatobacter. The sequence continues at coordinate 31,658 of JASHPJ010000138.1, read as the reverse complement.
GGAGTGCGGCGCTTCTCTGGACTGTCCTACGCTGCATTACGCCGTCTACGGCCGGCTGAATGCAGCGCGGGACAACGCCGTCCTGGTTTGCCACGCTCTTTCGGGCTCCGCGCTGGTGGGCTCGTGGTGGCCTGAGATTTTTGCTCCCGGCGCAGTTCTCTCGCTGGAGCATGACTTCGTCATCTGCATCAACATGCTGGGCTCCTGTTACGGTTCCACCGGGCCGGCTTCCATGAATCCGCAGACGGGCCAGAGCTACGGTCCGGATTTTCCTCTCGTTTCCATCCGCGACAATGTGCGCGCGCAGGCGCGGCTGCTGGACTCGCTGGGCATCCGCAGGCTGCGGCTGGTTCTGGGCGGCTCCATTGGCGGCATGCAGGCCATCGAGTGGACCATCCAGCACCCGGAGCGCGTGCAGCGCACGCTGGTCATCGGCGTAGCGCCGCTGGGCGCCATGGGTCTGGCGCTCAACCATCTGCAGCGCCAGGCCATCCAGCACGATCCGGAGTGGGAGGGCGGCCGCTACCTGCCGCAGAAGCCGCCGCGCAACGGTCTCGCCCTCGCCCGGCAGATTGCCATGGTCAGCTACAAGTCGCCGCCGCTCTTCGAGGAGCGGTTCGGACGCAGGCCCAATCGCAACGGCGAAGACCCGTGGCAAACCGGCAACCACGGCAGCGGCCTCATCGGCGGGCGCTTCGACATCGCCGGCTATCTCGATCACCAGGGCCAGCGCTTCATTGACCGCTTTGACGCCAACGCCTATCTGGCCATCCTGCGTGCTATGGACACGTGGGACCCGGTGCGCAACTACGCATCGCCAGACGAGGCTTACAGCCGCATCCGGGCGCGGGTGAGTTTTGTGGGCATCAGCTCGGACTGGCTGTTTCCCGCCGATGCGGTGCGCCGTTTTGCCGAGGAGATTCGCGCTGCCGGCGCGAACGTGGATTACCGCGAGATGAACAGCGACCACGGTCACGACGCCTTTCTGGCCGAGCAGGCGGAGCTGGTGCGTCTGTTGCAATAACGCAGGCGCTGCGCTTGTGTCCTGCTGTTGCGGCGCGATGCGCGGGACGGAGCGTATTTTCCGCTGCCCGGCGCCCCGCGCTTTACCGCTGACACATCGGTTTTCCCGTGTTACCTTGCTTGTCAGGGGGAGATTGGCTTTCTATAATCCTTCCAACAAAGCATGAAGGCCGTGGTATGGTATTAACCGTCGCCGCGACCCTGAATCCGCCCATGCAGAGCGGTTGTAGTTTTGAGCCAGCGGTTCAATCCAAAAAAGTTTGTATTATCGATCTCCATTTCGGCAATTCCCAGGAGCACTGAATGAAGAAGTTAGTCTTTGCATCTGCGATGGCATTGGCAGGCATGAGTCTTGTTTCCGTCCCGGCTCTGCGGGCCCAGGGAAGCTCGGACCAGATTACGATCCAGAATCCGGCCGAGTTCAATGCCTACCAGCAAGCCAGCACACAGACCGATCCGAACGCCAAGGCTCAAGCTCTGGAACAGTTCCTGCAAACGTATCCTCAAAGCGTGGTCAAGAAGACTGTTCTCGATCAGTTGATCGACGTGTATCAGCAGACCAATCAGCCCGACAAGGCGCTCAGTGCCTGCAACCGTCTGCTGCAGGTGGATCCGAACAATATGAAGGCTATCTTCCTGTCAGTCTTCCTCGATGTGTCGGCCTGCAAAAAAGCGGTGGATCCGAAGACGGGCAACCTGACCGATGAGCAGCCCTGCGACAACGCCGCCGCGCTGGCCCAGAAGGGCCTGACCGCTTCCAAGCCGGAAGGCATGGCCGATGCGGACTGGTCGAAGATGACCGGGGCCACGTATCCCACCTTCGATTCGGCCGTCGCGCTGGATGATGTGCTTGCCAAGAAAGACTACGCCGCCGCGGTGGACGAATACACCAAGGAGCTGATGCTTTATCCCGCGGAAGCCACCAAGTCGGGCGCGGCCCTGGGCGACACGCTGAACCTGGCTGAGGCGCTCACCAAGCCCAGCGACAAGAAGGATTTGGTGAAGGCCGTCTGGTTCTATGCCCGCGCCTGGAACTTTGCGCCGCCAACTTATAGGAGCCAGATTGAAGACAAGCTCGATTATTGGTACAAGCGCTATCACGGCACGCTCGACGGCCCCGACGCCATCAAGTCGCAGATTGACGCGATCAAGACCCAGGCCGCCGCGTCGCTCTTTCCGCCGGCGAGCTTTACCATCAAGCCTGCTCCCACGCCGAAGGAAATCGTGGACAACGTCATCGCCACTACCCCCGATCTCACCAAGCTGAATCTCGAAGACAAGGAGTTCGTGCTGGCCAATGGCTCCACCGATGCGCAGGCTAAGCTGTGGGCCGTGCTGAAGGGGCAGTTGACGCCGGTTCCGGGCATCGTGATCAGCGACCAGGCGACGGCGCTGAAGATCTCCGTGACCACGACCAGGGAAGTGAAGCCGAAGGACTACGTTGTCAAGCTGACCACCCCGGCCGACTGCGACAAGGTTCCGCCGCCGCCCACAGAGCTGCATGTGAAAGACGCGCAGGCCTACATTCTGGCTAACGGCGTGAAGGCCGACACCGACGCCATGGGCGACGCGCTGACTGAGGTGCCCGCGCACATCCGCAAGATCGTGATCGATCCGGCCATTACCACCGTCAACGTCGCCGTAACCCAGGACGCCAAGGACAATAAGACGGCCGATTTCATCGTGAACCTGAAGGATCCGGCATCGTGCAAAGATGCCCCGGAGCCCGACCAGGAGCTCAAGCTGCAGCCTGCGCTGGAATTGGACGGCACCTACGACTCCTACACCGCGATTCCCGCTTCGGCCGGCAAGGAGGCAACGGCTCAGATCGTGCTGAGCGGCGGCTTCCTGCAGCAGGAGCAGAAGGCTGCACCGGTGCATCGCAAGCCGTCGCCGGCTCACCGCACCGCGCACTAAGCAGAAAGGGATAGCCGAAGGCAGTCCGCTCTTGCGGGCTGCCTTTTTCTTTGCGCCGCAGTGCCCGCCGCAAAAAGCGGGTCTTGCGCAACTGGGTGATAGGCTATGGGAAGGATGGTGCGTTCAGGACTTTTTGCCGCCCTGCTGGTGCTGGCGTGTTGCGCCGCCTGTACGGCCGTGCATGCGCAGGAGGACTCCAGCGCCGCCGCCCCGCCCAACGCCAGGCCGGTGCCGCAACAGGCTGTGCCCACGCCCTTTCCACCCGGTGCCGGACCGCTTGAGATGGCGCACTCCATTCAACTGCGTTCTGCTGACCGGATGAGCGAGCCGGACCGCCTGCTCGAGGCCGACGCCGAGTCCTCCATCGCCGAGCGCGCCGGGTACGCCGACATTGCCTTCAACCAGGGCAGGTGGAGCTACGAGCAGCTCGTCTGCCCGGCGCTGCCCAACCACCTCTTCCTGCGCTTCACGCGCAACAACGGCGCAGGCGATGTAAGCCTCTTCTCGGCCTCGATTCCGCGCAACGGCGCAGGCCACATCCGCATTATTCCCATCCAGAGACGCAGCTACTCGCTGTTTTCGCCCGCGCCCATCAATGCGCTCACTATCGCGGCCTTCAATCACATTCGCGCCGAGGACAAGCCGGACGCTGTTCCCGGTTGGCTGGGCACGGGACTCTGCTACGCGGCACTGGCCGGCGCCAATCCCGCCGCTGCACAGTTGAATACGATGACCGGGCCGCAAAAGTATCCTCAGGCCTCTTCGCCGATTCTGCAGATTCTGCCCAAGGGCGGCGCAGTGATCCGGTTTACCGACATGTCGGCCCGGCCGCGGCCTATGGCCTGGAGTCTCATCTTCAACGGCAAGGGAAAATTGTTGAAGGCCGAGCACCAGTTCGCGGGAATCCTGCCGGAACAGGCGGTCGCACCCTCAACCGCGGACCAGGCGGCCAAGCCTGTCCCGGCCTACCAATAGACTCGTGTTCCAGCTGCAGATTTATTCGCCCAGCATGATGCGCTCGATGCTGAGCGCGCGGCCGGTCTGCGGATCGCACGCGATCAGCGCCGCGCACATCCTGGGATTCCTCTTGGCCGCCTCGAATTTCCCCGGCATGCCGGTAAGAAAGCGGTGCAGCACCAGGTCTTTTTCCACGCCGATTACGCTGTCATAGGGACCGCTCATGCCCACGTCGGTCTGGTAGGCCGTGCCGCCCGGCAGCACGCGCTCGTCGGCCGTGGGAACGTGCGTGTGCGTGCCCAGCACGGCGGTCACGCGGCCGTCCAGGTGCCAGCCCATGGCCACCTTCTCGCTCGTCGCCTCGGCGTGAAAGTCCACCACGATCACCTTGGCCTTGATCCCCTTGAGCAGTTCATTGATCGCGTGAAACGGGTCGTTGGTCCCGTTCATGAACACCCGGCCCATGAGATCGATGACCGCGTAATCGATGCCGCTGTTCGTCGTCCCTTCAAAGATGCCGTAACCGGGCAAACCGGCTTGCAGGTTGGCCGGCCGCAACACGCGGCGCGGCCGGTCCTGGCTCTCAGGTGTGGCCGAGTTCAGGTAGTCGATGAGCTCGCGCTTGTCCCACACGTGGTTGCCGGTGGTGAGCACATCCGCGCCCAGGTCGAAGGTCTCTTCGGCAAGCTGCGGCGTCAGCCCGAATCCGCCGGCCGCGTTCTCGGCGTTGATGATGGTAAGGTCGACGGCATGAGCCTCGCGCACGTGCCCGATGTGCTCGCGCACGATCTTGCGCCCCGCGCTGCCAAAGATGTCGCCGACGAAGATGATATTCAAGGTGAGTGTGATCTCCTGGTTAGCGCGAAAGCGGGGATAGTCCGCCGCGGCGGATGAGCGGTGTTGGCGGAGTTAGCTCTCCAGCTCCTGATCCCTGCTCCGCATCAATGGGAACAGAATTACATCGCGGATCGACTTCGACCCGGTCAGCAGCATCACGAGGCGGTCAATACCGATGCCTTCGCCACCCGTCGGCGGCAGCCCGTAGGCCAGCGCACGCACGTAATCTTCGTCCATCTGGTGGGCCTCGTCGTCGCCGCGCTCACGCTCGGCAAGCTGCTCCTCGAAGCGCTTCTTCTGCTCAATGGGGTCGTTCAGCTCGCTGAAAGCATTGCCCAGCTCGAACCCACCGGCATAAATCTCGAACCGCTCCACCCAGTCGAGATCATCAGGTTTCTGCTTCGAAAGCGGCGAGATCGCGGTAGGGAACTCATAGATGATTGTTGGCTGGATCAGGTGCTCTTCGGCAACAGCCTCGAATAATGCTGCGATGTGCTTCCCGATGCTCTCTCCGGTCTGAATCTCTCTCGCTATTTCGATGGCATGGAAGAGTTCTTTGAACTTGCTTTCCTCTCTATCATCTTCAGGCACCGGATAGTTCTGGACGAAGTAAAGAAATCTTCGTGCATTGTCAAAATCAATTTGCGTCGGTGCAGGGCCGGCTTGCCCCGGCCAGAACTTGATAATTGCCTCCCGCATCGTCAGCTTCTCGACCTTCCCAAAGTCAATCTGCGCGCCATTGAATTCAGCGATCGTCGTTCCGTTTACTTCCAGCGCGACAAACTCCAGCAGTTCCTCGGTGAGTTGCATCAGGTCCTGATAATTCGCATACGCCTGATAAAACTCCAGCATAGTGAACTCGGGATTGTGCTGCGTGCTCACGCCCTCGTTGCGGAAGTTGCGGTTGATCTCGTACACGCGGTCGAGGCCACCCACCACCAGCCGCTTGAGATACAGCTCCGGCGCGATGCGCAGGTACAAATCCTGGTCCAGTGCATTGTGATGCGTCTTGAAGGGCCGCGCCGCCGCGCCGGTCGCCGCGGCGACCATCATCGGCGTCTCCACTTCCAGGTAGCCGCGGCTGTCAAAGAACGTCCGCAGTGCGCGCAACACCTTGGCGCGCTTCACGAAAACTTCGCGGCTCTCAAGATTGGTGAAGAGATCGACGTAACGCTGGCGGTAGCGCAGCTCCACGTCGGCTAGGCCGTGGTATTTCTCCGGCAGCGCGAGCATGGCCTTGGCCAGAAACGCGAGCTTTTCCACGTGCACGGTCAGCTCGCCCGTGCGGGTGCGGAAGAGATAGCCGCTCACGCCGATGTGGTCGCCCAGGTCGAGCAGCTTGTAGAGAGCGAATCCCTGCTCGCCCACCGCATCCAGCCGCACGTAAATCTGCAGCCGCTGGCCCTCCTGCTGCAGCGTGGCAAAGCCGGCCTTGCCCTGTGCGCGGATAGCCATGATACGCCCGGCCACCGAGACCTGCAGACGTTCCGCCTCCAGCTCTTCGGCCGTTTTCCCGTCCCACTGTGCGCGCACCTCGGCCACGCTCGTGGCAGCCTCGTCCTGCGCGGCCGGAAAGCGGTTGGGATACGCCGCCTGGCCCAATTCTTCAATCTGCTTCAGCTTGCTCCGGCGCAACTCGAACAGGTTGCGCTCAAACTCCGAATCGAACACACGTTTTCCTCGTCCCGAGCGTAGGAAGGCTCAATCGCCAGTATAGCGGCTGCATGGCGTCTGTCCGTGGCGGCAAGGACCGTCTGGCAGGGCAATCGCATGGAAAAAATGAACCAGCGGAGACAATCGGTTTTGAAAGGGCATGACTTCAGCCGTGCCGCTCCGCTTTCGCTGCGCCGCCTTCGCATGGCCGCGCTCATCGTGTATAACCACGATTGAATGCCCTTCCATCGCCCCATCCCGGACCAGCAGCCGCGCGGCAAGGCGTCGAGCCTGGTGGACTCGATCGTGCAGGCGGAAAAGCTGATCCAGGTGGCGCTGGTCTTGCCGTGCGCAGCCTTCATCGGCTGGCTTGCGGGGGCGTGGCTCGACAGCCGCCTGCACCAGTCGTGGCTGTCCATGGCCGGTATTGTGCTCGGTATCATCTCCGGCCTGGTAAGCGCGATTCGCCTCGCCATGCGGATGACGTCGAAAGTGGAAGATGAGGGCAGTCATGACCAAAAAGGGAATCACGCATGACCGATCAAGCACGGCCTCAAGAGCTCTCCAATGCAGCCCTCGATGCGATGCTCAAGAGGGCGCTTCGTAACATATTGATCCTTGGTACCTTATCGTCCCTGATTCTGTGGAAGGCAGCGAGCTGGCGCGATGCGGCCATGCTGGCTGCCGGCACCGCCATCTCAGCCGCCAGCGCGTTCGAGTGGCGGCGGCTTGTTCGCTTCATCAACGCCCGGCTCGACCACCAGCAGACACCCCGCGGCGCACTCGTTGCCGTCGTCTTCTTCTTCCTGCGCCTGGTTGTTTTCGCAGCGGTTATTTATGGTAGCCTAAAGTGTTTCAGAGGTTCGGTCATCGCGTTGCTCTGCGGCCTGGCCCTGGCACTTCTGGCCACGGTGTGGGAAGGACTCCGCCTGCTTCGCGACTGACAGCCAGGCGCGCCTCTGCTGATTTTTCACTGCGAATAGAAAGATTCGACACCGAATGCCCGATCAACACCTGATTACCCAGTTTCTGAACCACGTCTTGGGCGGTCCCGTGCTGGTTCTCATGCATCTGGTGGGCTACCAGCCCGCCCGGCCTGCCGCGCCGATCGACGACACGTTTGCGCTCGAGTTGGTGGTCACCTTCCTCCTCCTCGCTTTTTTCCTGGTCGTGCGCCTCACGCTCTCGGTTGAAAAGCCCAACCCCGTGCAGCAGGTTGCCGAGTTGATCCACGAGTTCACCGGCGGCCAGGCGGAGCAGGTAATCGGCCACGGCTACCAGCGTTACCAGGCCTTCGTTGCCTGCGTCCTGCTTTTCATCCTGGGCAATAACCTGCTCGGGCTGTTTCCCCAGGTCGCCACGCCCACCAGCAAGCCAAACGTCCCGCTCGGCATCGCCGTGCTGGCGTTTCTCTACTACAATTTTCACGGCGTCCGGGTCCAGGGCCCCATCGGCTACCTGAAGCACTTCATGGGCCCGCTGTGGTGGCTTGCGCCGCTCATGTTCCCCGTAGAAGTCGTCTCGCACTTCGCTCGTGTCATGTCGCTGACCATCCGTCTCTGCGCCAACATGCTTGCCAGCGATCTGCTGATTCTCATCTGCTTTTCGATCTTCCCGTTTGTCGCTCCCACGGTATTTCTGGGGCTTCACTTCGCAGTTTCGCTGGTGCAGGCGTATGTGTTTATGCTTCTGTCGATGATCTATGTGGGCATGGCGGTTGCGCACGACCACTAGAAAGGCAGCTTTGAGCTGTCAGCTTCCAGCCTCCAGCTTTTCGTGCCGACGCGCGATGTTGCCATGGGTCGAAACGTGGTGGGCACGGGAAGGAAACAGCGAGAAGCTGGTAGCTCAAAAAGATTCCGCCGGAGAGCGCTTCCGCTCCGGGCAACGGAAGGTCGCAAGTGTGAGGGGGCCAAAGGCGTTTTCAGGATGTCCTCTGAAGCCGCCGGCACGGTGAGCCTCAACCACCCACTGGCAGCCAATTCCAAGGGAAGCTGGAGAACTATGCGGAAACTTCAGAAAGTGCTCTTCATTCTCTCGGCGCTGTGCTTTGCCGTTCCGGCTTTCGCGCAGAGCGGGTCGGCTCCAGTCAACCTGGCGCCTATCGGCATCGGTCTCGGCATCGGCCTCGCCGCCGGACTTTGCGGCATCGGCCAGGGCCGCGCCGTCGGCTCAACCACTGAGGCTCTGGCGCGCAATCCGGGAACGCGTCCCAACCTTCTCACCTTCATGGTCATCGGACTGGCGTTCATCGAGTCCCTGACCCTGTTTACGTTTGCGATGGTCTTCCTGGTCTACCTGAAGGTGTCCTGGTAACGCGCGGCTTCAATGCATCGGCCAGGCGGCTCCGTGCGCGGAGCCGCTTTGCTTTTGCATTCAACGGCTGGAAGGACTGGGTTCTTCCAGCGGAGCCAGCAGGGTCTGAATGGCTTCTGCATAGCCCATGCCCAGCGGCTCCGGCGCGAACTGCGACTCTTCTTCGGTAGTGTCGAAGACGCGCGTGCGGATAAAGACGCGTCCACTCATCTGCATCTGGAGGCGCGCCGTGCGCCATTCACCCGCGCCCACCTCCGCTTGCTCGATCACGATCCAGCCGCCCTTGTAGAGCCGTCCCAGGATGCCCCAGCCAAAGTCCACGTCCTGCTGCAGGTGACCCTCCAGGTGCGTCACGCGCTCATGCGCCGCGTCGATCCAGATTGCGCCGCTCATCGCGATCAACACCTCGGTTTCGAGGTTGGGTGGGTTGAACGCTGGATTCGGCTTGAAAGTGAACTTCTCCACCCGGCCGGCCGGCGTGTCAGCCGGACCGGTGTACTGGTAAAGGAATGCCTGAGGCAGCGCGCGCAGAACCTTGAGCGCGCGGCCGGCATCGTTGTCCTGGCTCTGCTTGCGATGCCGCTGCAGGCCCGGATCGGCCAGCAGAGCATCGAGCCGCGCCTGCTCTTTCTGTTCGTCGGCGGCGCTGAGCGGCAGACCGTTGATCGAAATCAGCCGCGCCACGGCGCCGTCTTTGGTTTCGACGATCTCTTTGGTCGTGGCCAGCCGCGGGCTCGCCTTGCGCAGCAGGTAGCGCATGGGGTGGCTCGTATCCTGCGCCGCGCGCAGCTCGTTGGCCAGCGCACGGATCACCAGGCCCTGCGCCGCGGCGGGAGCAAGCGCTTCCGGCGCAGCCTGCGCGGCGAAGGCGCCTGTGCCCGGCAGCAGCCAGACCAACAGGATAAGTCTGCGCACAGCCGATAGTTCAGCGGCCATCAGCCACCTTTCGCGGATTGCAGGCTCTCATGCTGTTGATTAGACGTGGCTCGAAAGGAAGGGGATTCTCCGATTGCGGTGTACCGCCAGGTTGCTGTTATAGTGCGGGCAGGGCCTGTCGCGCTTTTTCCTGGAAAGCGCAATCGTCAAGGCCAAGGGAAGGGACGAAAACATGCCAGTGGAGAATGCTCCCGCACGCATCGGCAAAAGCGTAGTGATCTGTGGAGAGGTGAAAGGCAGCGAGGACCTGATCGTGGATGGGCGCGTGGAAGGCACCGTCACCCTTTCCGAGAGCCGGCTGACGATCGGCCCCAGCGCCCAGGTGGCCGCCGACCTGAGCGCCAAGGACGTGCTGATCCTGGGCCACGTGCAGGGCAACGTGGTGGCCAGCGGCCGCGTGGAGCTGCGCGCCGGCTGCGCCGTCGAGGGCGACATCCGCGCCCTGCGCCTGTCGGTGGAAGACAACGCCGTCTTTCGTGGCAAGGTAGATCTTACCCAGGGCGCAACCAGGGCGCCGGAGGGCGCAGCCGCGCCGGCCGCCGGTGGAATGGCCTGACGGGCAAGCTGAGCGGCGGGCCTGAGCCCGCATCGGCTCCCTGCCGCAAGAGGACTTCAGGTTGCGGAATTGGTTCGAAAAAAAGCAAAGCAGCGGTCTGGCCGTTCCGGCGCACGGTCCTGCCGGGCCACGGGTGCCGCGCCACTCCGGCGGATGGGCGGTACTGCGCAAGCGCCTGCAGGATGAGCCAGGCCTGCGCATCCTCGACGACGGCTACACCTCGCCCAGCAACATCAACTACCTCACTGACCTCGGCCACAGCGTCTTTCTCTCTGACCTGGTGCACGACGCCTGCACGGAAAGCTGGCAGACCGGTGAGGACCAGGAAGGCAATCCCACCTGGAACGTGGAGGGTTTTCTCGAGCAGTCGCTCAACTTTGCCGGCCGGATGTTCGATGTCGTCCTGCTCTGGACCGCGCTCGATTACCTGCCGCAGGCCCTCGTCGCGCCAGTAGTGGCCCATCTGCATGCCGCAATGAATCCCGGCGGCCAGGTGCTGGCGCTCTTCCACACCCGCACCCAGGGCGATGAAACCGCACACTGCCGTTTTCACGTCACGCCTGCGGACAACGTGGAGGTGCAGCTTTCCGAGCCGTTCCCCATCCAGCGCGCATTCACCAACCGCAGTATCGAAAAGCTCTTCGCCGGCTGGTCCGGCCACCGCCAGTTCCTGGCCAAAGATTCGGTTTCGGAAGTCATCATGACCCGCTAGTGTCCTGTCTCTGAAGTTCATGACATAAATACCGCTGTCATCTTTGAGCGAGGGTCGCCGCAGTCCGCCGCGGCGGAGAGTCGAAGGTCGAAGATCCGCCGTGGCGGAACCTGCGGTTTGGGATGTCAACTTAGAATACGAACTTCTGGGGCACCACACTGGAAGCTGTTTCAAAACCTGGTTTTGAAAGGGCACGGCTAAAGCTGAAGCCGTGCCGATACAACCGGCAGAATGAATGGGGTTCACGAATGCTCGCACTTGATCGGGGCTTCCCTAAAGCATTTCTCCTGCTATAGAGAAGACACAACTGCCGAGTGGATTTTTCCTCAAGAAAATCTACCTTGCACGCCGGAAGGCGATACTACGGAAATGGGAGAAATGCATCTTAGATGCCCTCAAACGGCAGCCACGGCTGCATCGTTACCGCAGGAGTGGGTTTCTCACTCTCTCCCAGCCCCTCTGCGTACCTGCGGCCCAGCTTGAACTCCTTGCACACCGAATCCACCAGCTCCGCCACGCGCTTTCGATACGCCGGCGAGACAAACGCGCTTCCGGAGTAGCGCTTCTCGTAGGCTGGCAACTGCTCGGGAAAATGCTTCTTCACGAATGCGAAAAATGTCGGCAGCGAGCAGGGTTTCAGAAACAGTGGCCCGGCGGCGAAGAAGCATGCTCCGGCTGCCGACGCAGCCCTGGCCACGGCGGCCATGGAGCTGCGGCTGTCGTTGATGCCGGGCATGAGCGGCGAGCACAGGATCCCCGCGCGCAGCCCGGCCGCGCGCAGCCGGGCCAGGGTCTGGATGCGCAGGTCGGGCCGCGGCGCGCGCGGCTCCAGAATCCGCGCCAGCCTGGTGTTCATCGTGGTCACGGTCAGGTGCACCGTGAGCCGGTTCCGCTCGCGAATCTGCTGCAGCAGATCGATGTCGCGCGCCACCAGCGCTGACTTGGTCACGATGCCCAGCGTGAAGCCGCTGGCCTGCGTCAGCACCTCCAGCATGGACCGCGTGAGCATCTGCCGCCGCTCCAGCGGCTGGTAAGGATCGGTGGCCGTGCCGATAGCGATGTGCGTTCCCGGCTTCAGCCGCTTGAGCTCCTGCGTCAGCAGCCACGCCGCATTCTGTTTGAAGAAGATCTTGCGCTCGAACTCCTCCGGGTCGCGCATCTCCAGGAACTCGTGCGTGTACCGCGCGTAGCAGTAGCGGCAGCCGAACTCGCATCCGCGGTAAGGGTTGATGGCGTGCGTAAAGGGCATGCCGCGCTTCGAGCTCACTTTGCTCAGGATCGACCGCGACTTGAGTGGCCGGTACTCAATGAGGTAGCCGCTCGAGTCGAGCGGAGCATCGGTCGCAACGCGTGCCAGGCCGGCAAGAGGTCTTGCGCCGGAGTCGGCATTGAGGATGGGGAAGAGCGAATCAATTTTCGCCATATATTCGCCTTTTGGGGTAGCCTACGCTTGCTTTCCAAGGGCGTCAAGCGATACTTCTCAGAAGGACGGCAGAGACCCGGAGAGCCCGTCGCCGGCCTGAAATTCGCAATCCTCATTCCAAGGACAGCACCGCAACCCGGCAAGGCAAAAGGAGAGAGCAATGAACGCACCGAAGCCGACCCGCATCACCTGGCTGGGTCATGCCACCGTACTGGTGCAGACCCCTGCGGGAACCAACATCCTGATCGATCCCTTCCTGGAGCACAACCCCAAATATCCCAACGATTTCCCGCTGCCCGCCAAAATCCACAGCATCCTGCTCACCCACGGCCACGGCGACCACATCTCCGATGCGGTTCCTGTAGCCAGAAAACATGGCGCAAGCGTAGTAGCCATCTACGAGCTGGCCGACTACGTAGCCCGCAAAGGCGCGGAGAGCACCATCGGGATGAACCTGGGCGGATCGGTGCAGTTGGATGACGTGACGGCCACCATGGTCGACGCGCGCCACTCCTCCGGAGCGCAGGACGAGCACGGGACACATTACGTGGGCGTGGCGGCAGGCTTTGTGCTCAGCATTGCCGGCGGCCCGGTGCTCTACCACGCCGGAGACACTGCGCCCTTCCGCGATATGGAGCTGATCCGCGAGCTTTATCAGCCCAGGGTGGCGATGCTGCCCATCGGCGGTTTTTACACCATGGGTCCCAAGGAGGCGGCTTTGGCCGTGCGTTTCCTTGCGCCGGAGATTGTGCTGCCGCTGCACTTCGGCACGTTTCCGCCGCTCAAAGGCACGCCTGAGCAACTGGTCGCGCTGATCGGGCCGGGCGTGAAGGTGATTTCGTGGAAGCCGGGCGAGGAGTTCTCGATCTGAGCGCGGTTACTGGTCGCGCGTCTGTTTCACGGCGCGCTGCGGCGGGCTGACTCCGGCCGGAGTCGTCACATCCTGGTTGCCGTAAACCACCTTGTTCTGCGTCCCCACCGAGCGGCAGTTCCTGATGTCGCGCAGAATCTCGGCCTTCTCGCGCGCGTACTGGCCGGCCAGCCGCGTGAGTGCGTAGGTGATGATGTCGCTGTGGTGCAGGTCAGAGACGGATGGGTCGCGGCGCATGTTGAGCCACAGCCGATGCACGAGCTGCACGTCGTCCGGGCTCAGCGCCGGCGCGTGCGGCCCGATAAAGAACACCTTGGTTTCTCCGTCGGGGCCTACGACATAGAAGTTGAACTGCCGCTTGGGCTCAGGCAGCGCCTCCCATGCCTGGCCCATGTGAAACGCCTGTTCCTCGGCGGTGAGCGAGCTGGAGAGACCGGAGACGACCGAGTCCACTTCGAGCGAGTTGGCTCCCTGCGCCAGCGCTGCAAAGATGTCGCCGGCCGGCACCACCAGCAGCGACACCTTCTTGCCGAAGCTCTCCGCCACCGACACGGCCTTGGTGAAGATGGTCTGCTCGTGCTCGCTGAAACTCTGCTGCTCGGCGCTCAGGTACTCGGGTCCACCCACGCCCATCAGCCGCACGCTGATCACGATTACGTCCCGCTCGTCGGTGTTGGTGCGCGAGAGCGTCCACTTCAACGCCAGTGGATTCGATGGGTCGCGCATCGTCACCATCACGCCGCCCGGTCGGATGGCGACCGACTCGCGGCTGATCGTGTCCTGGTGCTCGAGCTGGAAGTGATCCTTCATCTGCCGCGCGGTCTGCGCCTGGCGCGCCCGATTCTGCCGCTCGGAGATGGTAAAGATGATGAAGAACGTGGCTGCAAAGGCAATGCCGCTCACCGTGGCCACCGACTTGGTGAACAGGTTCACCACTGCCGTGGTCAGCAGCACCATGAATACTGAGATCAAGCCGACCGGAATCTCCGTCCGGCCGAGGCGGATATTCGGTGGAACCTTCCAGCCGCGCGCGCCGTGGTACTTCCAGCGCAGCACCAGCATGGCCAGGCTGTTGAATGTGAACGACCAGATGACGCCGAAGGCGTAGGCTTCGCCCAGGGTGATCACGTTGCCCCGGCTGGCGATGATGGTGACCATCTGCAGGATGAACACCAGGTTCACGATGCGGTAACTGGTGCCGTACTTGGAGTGCGGCATGCGGAACCAGTCGGTCAGCACGCCGTCTTCGGCCACGCGCATCAGCACGCCCGTAGAACCGATGATCGACGTATTGATGGCACCGGAAAGAATCAGGAAACCCACCAGCACCACGAAGATGCGGAAGACGATGCGCCAGAACAGCGGCCCCACCATGTACATGGCCAGGCCGGCGATGAGATTGTCGGGATAGATGTGGGTGCGCTCATAGTCGGGGATGAGCATCGACGCCAGCAGCGTGGCGCCGCCCGTAAAGACCAGGCTGTAAATGGCGATGACGATTGCCGCGCGCTTCAGGTTCTTGAGCTTGGGGTGCTCGATCTCGCGATTGACCTGCGCCAGGCTCTCCTCGCCGCTCATGGCCAGGATGGAGTGGCCGAAGGCCATGAGGATGCCGAACAGGCCCATGATCGGCAATCCGCGGCCGCGCAGAAAGCCGAGCGCATCGTCGCTGAAGTGCAGGTTGCCGGGCACGGGCGCGGGCGGCAGATGGACGCCCCGGACAAGGACCGAATATGTGCCCCAAACGAACAAAATCACCACCATGACGGTGGTGATCTGCATAACCTGCATCGCCTTGCCGCTGGACTCCTCGATGCCCTTGATGTTCTGCCACCAGTAGTAGGTGGTTACCAGGGCGGCGAACATGGCCGAGGTGTAGTCCATGTTGAACTGAAAGGGATGTCCCTGCGCGGTGATCAGCGCCGGCGGCAGCCAGTGGCTCTGGTTGGCCACGTTCATCAGCTCGTTCATCAGGCCGGTGATGTACTGCCCGGCCGAAACGCCCGAGATCGGCCCGGTCAGGATGTAGTCGAACATCAGCGCCGAGACGCTGAGCTTGGCGAAACCTCCTCCCAGCGCTTCTTTCACCACCCGGTAGACGCCGCCGCGCGTGAACATCGAACAGCTTTCTACGTAGACCGCGCGCACTGCGAAGCTGAACAGCATGATGCCGAGAATGAACCAGGGCGCAGAGGCGCCGATGGCCTGTTCGGCGATGCCGCCGGCGTAGAAAGCTGAGGAGCCAAGGTCGTTGAGAACGATGGCGGCGGCGCGCCAGAAGGAGATGAACGTGAGCATCACGGAGGATGCCACAATCAGCCGCACTCGATCGGGCATGGGTGCAACGGTCGTTCGATTCGATGCCATCGCAAAAATGCCGGCATCTGCCGGCGTGTCGAAATCGGGAGAGCGAAACCACCGCCCTGCGATGAGTCTATGAGTGAATCAACACAGTGTCAATGAGAAATCAATGATTTGTATTCGTGAAGAGAAAGATTCGTGAATCAAGACCTTAGCCTGTGAATTTCTGAGCCGCTCGCGGTTAAAAGCCTGCGGAAAACTCGGCTCTGAATTTTTGACCGGGCAAAAAGCCGGCGGCGATAGGCTGAAAACAGGGAGATTTTGAATAGGATTCTGGACCGGATCGCGGCGAATTCCACCTGCCGCCGGAGACACACGCTCAATCCTTGCGCCGCTTCAACGTCACTTCAACTTCGACGAGCGAGTTCAGCCACAGCCGTCGCTCTCACTCTTCGCCGAAAAGCTCTTTTGAGTCTTCAATGAAGCTGATAACCACCACGATCACCGATCCTGCGAGGCCAACGAAAAACATGGCTTCGAGAAGGCGGATTGCAAGCACAGCAAGGGACATGCTCCGGATTATACCGTAGTTTTTCAGCTCCCGGCGCCGAATGCCGTACACTCTCACCTGTATGGAGCCATCGCCGCAACCGGAACCCGGCAGCCTGCGCCGATGGTCCTTTCCATGGTCATTGGTGGCCGCGGCCGGTCTTTCTGCAGGCCTGCTGGAGCTGCCGTTTCCCATCGCCGGCCCCATGCCGCCCTGGCGCTCGGTCTTTGCCTGGTTCGCGCTGGCGCCGCTGCTCTGGGCCGTCCTTGCGCCTGCCTGCACGCGCCCGCTGCGTTCTGCGTTTCTCATCGCGTATATCTGCGGCATCCTGTGGTACGTGGGCAACTGCTACTGGATCTACGACACGATGCTGATCTACGGCGGCCTGCCGCCGGTAGTCTCCGCTCTGCTGCTGGTCGGCTTCAGCCTCGTTCTCGGCCTTTATTTCGGGCTCTTTGGACTCGGTCTTGCCTTCGTTCGCAAGGCAACCGGATCGACGCGTCTCGCGCTCGCCTTCGCTCCGTTTCTGTGGACGGCGCTGGAGCTCGCCGCCGCGCGCATCACCAGTGTTCCCTGGGATCAGCTCGGCTACTCGCAGGTCGACAACGGACTCGTCAACCAGCTTGCGCCGTGGACCGGCGTTTACGGCATCAGTTTCCTGCTCGTTTTCGTCAATGCGCTGCTGGCCGGGGGATTCCTGCCCGGCCGCCGGTCCGCGAGCCGCTTTTCCAACCGTACCGCGTGGGCTCTCTGCGGAGTGGTTGTCATGGCTTCCGGCGCATGTGGCGTTTTGCATCAACCTCTAAAACAGGTGGCTTCCGCCATCGCCGTCCTGGTCCAGCCCAATCTCGACGTGGCCAGTACCGGCTACTGGCTCGGTCCCGGCGAGTGGAGCGGCCACATCGCGCAGTTTACGCAGTTGGCTGAAGAAGATTGCAAGAGCTACATCGCCGGCATTCCCCAGACGCGCGCGCAAACGGTCAATCCTCCGTGCCCGCTGCAACCAACGCACCCTGATCTCGTCGTCTGGCCCGAGGCGCCGGCTCCCTTCTTTGAGAACGATCCGCGCTTTCAGCAATCCATGCCGCAGGTCGCCCGCGCCGTTCACGCACCGCTTATCGTCAACGGCGTCGGATCGGACTTTTCGCCTGGCCAGGGCGTCTGGCAGGATCACGTCTCCGCAATGATCTACAACGCCGCCGGCGACGAGCTGGGCCGCTACGACAAGATGCATCTCGTCCCTTTCGGTGAATACATCCCCTTCGCGCGGCTGCTCTTTTTTGCGCGCAAGCTCACCGGCAAAGTGGCTTCGTACACACCGGGCAGCATGCGCAAGGTCTTCCACCTCGACGGGCATCGCTACGGCGTCTTCATCTGCTATGAGGCCGTCTTCGCCGACGAGGTGCGCCAGTTCGTGAAGCTCGGCGCAGAGGTTCTCGTCAACCTGAGCGACGACGGCTGGTACGGCGACACCAGTGCTCCCTGGCAGCATCTCAATATGGCCCGCATGCGCGCCATCGAAAATCGCCGCTGGCTGCTGCGCGACACCAACACCGGGGTGACGGCGGTGATCGACCCCTGCGGCCGCGTGCGCCAGAGCATCCCGCGCCACCGGGTAGATGCGCTGCCCGCCGAGTTCGGCTTTCGCGATGACATCACCTTCTATACCGCGCACGGCGACGTCTTTGCCTGGCTGTGTGCCATACTATCCATAGGCGTAGTTTTCTGGTCGTGGAATAGGCAAAGGTCTTCGTAGCTGACTCGCTGATCCACTGACTCGCTAACTTGCAAACCGCGCGCAAGCGCGGCTAACTTGCTAAACCAAGTCAGGTCATAACGAGCAAATATGTCGTCTCTCAACGATCTCGAATTCGCTTACGCTCCCGTGTGCGACCAGGTGCGCGACCTGCGGGAGTATCTTTGACCCTGCCCGCATCCGCAGGGAACTCGCAGACATTGAAACCAGGCTCGCCGATCCGGCCCTGTGGTCCGATCCCGCGGCCAGCCAAACGGGGTCCCCGCGGACGGGTTCTAGTCCGGGGGGTGCAGAGCCGCTCATGCGCGACCGCAAGCGCCTCGAGCAGCTTGTAGCCGACGACGAAGAGCTCGTCCGCCGCACCGGCGACATCGAAGCCTACTTCGAGCTGGCCCGCGAGGGCGAAGATGTGCTGGCCGATCTCGAGCGCGACATCAAGGCCCTCGCCACGTTTGCCGAGGCTCTCGAAGCCCGCACCATGCTCAGCGGCGAAGCCGATCCGCTCAATGCCATCGTCACCGTGCATCCCGGCGCCGGCGGCACCGAAAGCCAGGACTGGGCCGAGATGCTCATGCGCATGTACCTGCGCTGGGCCGAGCAGCAGGGCTTCGAGACCGAGATGAACGACTACCAGGACGGCGAAGAGGCCGGCATCAAGTCCGCCACCTTCACCATCGCCGGCGAATACGCCTTCGGCCAGCTTGCCGGCGAAAGCGGCGTCCATCGCCTGGTGCGCATCTCGCCTTTCGACTCCGCCAAGCGCCGTCACACCTCGTTCGCGTCCGTCTTCGTCTCGCCTGAAATCGACGACTCCATCCACGTCGATCTCAAGATGGAAGACCTGCGCATCGATACCTACCGCTCAGGCGGCAAGGGCGGCCAGCACGTCAACACGACCGACTCGGCCGTGCGCATCACCCACATTCCCACCGGCATCGTCGTCCAGTGCCAGAACGAGCGCAGTCAGCACAAGAACCGCGACAAGGCCATGAAGATGATGCGCTCGCGCCTCTACGAATATGAGCTCGAAAAGAAGCGCGCCGAAAGCAAGAAGCTCGAAGACTCCAAGCTCGACATCAACTTCGGCTCGCAGATTCGCTCTTATGTTCTGCAGCCCTACCGCATGGCGAAAGATCATCGCACCAAGGTGGAAGTGGGCGACGTGGACAAGGTGCTCGACGGCTATCTTGAGCCCTTTCTGCGCGGCTATCTATTGGCCAAGCGCCGCGGCACGGCAAGCCCGAATGGCGCAGACGACGATCTCGATGTGTAGCACATGGACGAGCAGCACAGAATTGGGTGCCCCATCCTAGCCGCATCCGCTGCGGCGAGCGCGGCTAAGGTGGGAAACCACAACAACCCAAACTGATCACTGACATCTGACAACTATGAACAACGACCCCGCAATCATCGACGAGATGCTGCGCACTGCCAGGAACATCGCCATAGTCGGCATGAGCGACAAGACCACCCGCGCCAGTCACCACATCGGCAAATATCTGGGTGATCACGGTTACCGCGTCTTCCCCGTCAACCCGAAGCTCAAGGAGATTCTCGGCAAGCCCTGCTACCCCAACCTCGACGCCGCCCAGGCCGCCGCGCTGAAAGAAACGAGTCCTGCCCAGACCGGCACAGGCATCGATCTCGTCGATGTCTTCCGCACGTCGGAGAACGTTCCTCCCATCGTCGATGACGTGATCCGCCTGCAGATTCCGTATCTCTGGCTGCAGGATGGCGTTATCCACAATGAAGCTGTCGCCCGCGCACAGGCTGCCGGTGTCAAGGTCGTGCAAAATGACTGCATCTTTCGCCAGCACGCCGCCCGGCCCGATCTGCAGATCAGCCACTAACCTTTCCGATCCGATAGTCCTCCAGGCCTTCCGTGCCCCATCCTTTCGCTTTTTCTTGTTTTTCTTGGAGAAAGGGTGGGAGAGCACAAATCCCCGCCCGGCTCACTCGCCGTAACCTCCATACACTAAACTGAATCCATTAGACAGCGTTTGTTGCTCGCAGCCATGCGTAGTCCTCGTCTCATCTTCGCGCTCATCGCCTTATTGGCAGCGGCTCTGCCCGCGCAACCTCCCTCCAGCTATGCAGATGCAGCGCATCTGCGCGTGCAGTTGGTGCTTCCGCAGAGCGCGCTTTATCCCGGCGGATCGAACAAGGCCGGCCTTTCCTTCAAACTCGAGCCCGGCTGGCACGTCTACTGGCAGAACGCCGGCGACTCCGGCGAGCCGCCCGTCATGCACTGGACCTTGCCCAGCGGCGTGACTGCAACACCGCTCCAGTTTCCCGCGCCATCGCGGCTGCCGCTCGGCCCGTTGATGGACTTCGGCTACGAGAACGAGGTCACCTTTCCGTTTTCCTTCGACGTAATGCAATCAGCAAAGCCGGGTCCGGCTGTGTTCGACGCAAAAGTCGCGTGGCTCGTCTGCCGCGAAGTGTGCATTCCCGGCAAGGCGGAGCTCGGCATCCGTGTGCAGATCGTGGCCAGCGCGCCCGCCTCAGTCACCACTTCCTCCGTGGATGAAGCTCTCTGGCAGCGCGGCGAAGCCTCGCTTCCCACGCCATTGCCGCCTGCCGATAAAGCTCTCTTCCAGCCCACGCAAACCGGCTTCCGCCTCGGCGTGGAAACCGGCCGTCGCGAGACGCAGGCCGCGTTTTTCCCCGCCGATCAGACCGTCATCGCCAACCCCGCGCCACAAAAGCTCACGCCCACGCCGCGCGGCTTCGTCCTCGAGCTCCAGAAGGACGAAAATCTCGCCGCCAATCCCGCGCAGTTGAATGGCGTCCTCGAGCTCTCCGGCGGAAGGAACTACGTCCTCTCCGCCGCGCCGGGAACAGTGGCCATCCCCGCGCCAGCCATCGCTTGGGTATTGCTCCTGCGCAGCGCGGCGCTGGCCTTCCTCGGCGGACTCTTGCTCAACCTCATGCCCTGCGTCTTTCCCGTGCTGTTTTTGAAAGGCCTTGCGCTCGTAAACTCCGGCAGCGAGGAGCGGCGCAAGCTGCGCGCGCATGGGTTCGTTTACACCGCGGGCATCGTCGCATCCTTCTGGGTTCTCGTCGCCGCGCTGCTCGCTCTTCGCGCCGCCGGCTCCAAGCTCGGTTGGGGGTTCCAGTTCCAGTCGCCCATCTTTCTTGCGTTGATGGCCTCGCTCCTGTTCTTCCTCGGCCTGTCGCTCGCGGGCCAGTTCGAGATCGGCCTCACGCTCACCAGCGCCGGCGGATCGCTGGCTGCAAAGCAGGGTTACGCGGGCAGCTTCTTCACCGGCGTGCTGGCCGTCATCGTCGCCACGCCCTGCACCGCGCCGTTTATGGGCGCGGCGGTTGGCTATGCGCTCAGCGCACCCACTGCCGTTACCTTCGCCGTCTTCACCGCGCTTGCCCTCGGCCTCGCTGCGCCTTACGTCGCACTCACACTGCAGCCGGCGTGGACGCACCTGCTGCCCCATCCCGGCGCGTGGATGGACGTGCTGAAGCAGGCCGTCTCCGTACCCATCTTCATCACTGTCATCGGGCTTGCGTGGGTGCTGTCCAACGCCTACGGCGCCGACGCGCTCGCCGCGCTGCTCGGCGGCTTGCTGCTGCTCGCCATCGCCGGATGGTTCCTCGGCCGCTGGCCGGCAAAGCGCTGGTCGACAGCCATTGCCGGCATCATCGTAATCGGCGCCATCGCGCTCGCTGTCTTCAGCCCCAGGCTCGCCGAAGAGCCACCCGCCGCAAGCGGAACCGTGGAATCAGCCACAGCCGCCGGCTGGCAGCCGTGGTCTGCCGATGCGGTGAGCCGCTATCAATCACAGGGCCGCCCGGTGTTTGTTGACTTCACCGCAGGCTGGTGCCTGAGCTGCCAGGTCAACGAGCGCGTGGCACTGCGCCGGCCTGAAGTGGAGCAGGCATTTCAAAATTCCAACGTCGCGCTCCTCAAAGCCGACTGGACACGCCACGATGAAGCCATTACCCAGGCGCTCACCGCCATGGGCCGCGACGGCGTGCCAGCCTACGCGCTCTACACGCCCGGCAATCCCGATCCGCAGCTTTTGCCCGAGGTGCTCACACCCGGCATCGTTCTCGACGCACTGAGCAAGCTGCCACGCACTGCAACCCAGGCCAGCGCCGCGACGTCCAACTGAACGTAAGACCCTGCTCGGCATCTCCCGGTAAATCGCCTGAAATTCCACTCAGGAGGTTGACTGCCATGGCGTTCCGATCCCGTCTTTCCTTCGCGATTCATTTCTCCATCTGCGCCGTGCTGGCCGGCGCACTGGCACTCCCAACCGCGGCGCAAACTGCACGCGTCGGCGACCAGGCCCCCGAGTTTGCCGCAACCGACTCGCGCGGCCACACCGAGGACCTCGCGCAATTCCACGGCAAATACGTCGTGCTTGAGTGGCACAACCAGGGCTGCCCTTACACGCGCAAGCACTACGAGTCCGGCAATATGCAGTCGTTGCAAAAAGAGTGGACCGCCAAAGGCGTGGTCTGGTTCACTGTCATCTCATCCGCGCCCGGCGAGCAGGGCTACGTCACGCCGGCAGAGGAGAACGCATATCTCGTCAGGATGCACGCCAATCCAACCGCCGTGCTGATGGATCCTGATGGCAAGTTGGGCCGTCTTTACAGCGCCCGCACCACGCCCGAGATGTACGTGATCGATCCGTCCGGCAAGCTCATCTATGAAGGTGCCATCGACAACCGTCCCACGCCCGACGAGGACGACATTCGCGGCGCAGACAACTACGTTACCGACGCGCTCGGCGCAGCCATGGCCGGCAAAGCCGTGGCCACGCCCTACACCCGGCCTTACGGCTGCTCGGTGAAGTACGCAAATTAAAAGCAGGGACCGAGGGAACAAGGAACAGAGGATCAGGCAAGGGGCTTACGCTCGCTGGAAAACAAGACCTGCGACCCGATTCCGGAAACCTTAGCCGTCACTTTATGCTATCATGCTATCACTGAGGGGTGGACGATGGCACAGCTTCTCATCCGCAAAGTCGATGAGCGGGTCAAGGCTCGCCTGCAGCGCCGCGCCCGGCGCAACGGCCGCAGCATGGAGGCCGAGGCGCGTGAAATCCTTGGCGACGCGCTCAAGCACGAGGAGAAGACACCGGCCGTTGGCTTCGGCACGGCCACCGTGGCGCTGTTTAGCGGACAAGGCATCTATTTAGGCAAGCCCATCCCGGAGATCCGTGGAATGCGAATGCAGATTCCCACGTTCGACGAATGATCGTCCTCGACACTAACGTGATCTCGGAGTTAATGTGCCCGGTGCCGGAAGTGTGCGTGCTCGAATGGATGGACCGCCAGCCGATTCCGTCGATTTGGACGACTGCGGTGACATTCTATGAGCTGCGAGCCGGGATGCTGTCGATGCCTGCCGGCAAAAAGCGAACCACGCTGAGCGAGCACTTTGAGCAGTGGCTCGAAACGGTGCTCGAGAGGCGGATTTTGAACTTCGATGCGGCAGCGGCCGAACAGGCGGCGGAGCTCTCCGCTGCGCGCAAGGCGAAGGGAAGGCCAGTGGATTCTCGCGACACGATGATTGCGGGCATGGTGCTCGCCAATCACGCCACGCTCGCCACGCGCAACGTAAAGCACTTTGAAGATATCGCAAAGTCAGTCGTCAATCCGTGGGAAGCGTAAAGGCTATAGCAGTTCTCCAATTGGTGTAGAGTAAGTCACTGCGGCCAAGTAGCTTTTCCCCCAAGAAAAAGCCACCCTGCAAGATGATGAAGACTCCACGTGAATTGGAGAATTGCTCTAAGACATAAAGATGCGAAGGGGCGTCGCACACCTTGTGCGCACAGTTCAATTGTCGCTACGCTTGCCGGACCGAATCCTCCGTATCTCCTCCATCCGCTGCGCCAACTGCTTCTCGCGCCCTTCCTGTGTCGGCTGATAGTACGTGCGCCCCCTGAGCGAGTCGGGCAGGCAGTCCATGTCGGCCACGCGATTCTCTTCGTCATGTGCGTATCGGTAGCCCCTGCCGTAATCCAGTTCCTTCATCAGTTTTGTAACCGCATTGCGCAGATGCAGCGGCACCGGTTCCTGGCGCGTGCGCTCGATGTCTTCCTGCGCCGCGCCATAGGCCGTGTATACCGAGTTCGACTTGGGTGCCAGCGCGAGATACACCACCGCCTCGGCCAGTGCCAGGTCGCCCTCTGGAGAGCCAAGGAACTCCATGGCCTGCTTGGCTGACAGGCAAAGGTTCAGCGCCTCGGGCGCGGCTAGGCCAATGTCTTCCACCGCCATGCGCACCACGCGCCGCGCCAGGTAGAGCGGGTCTTCACCGGCGGCAAACATGCGGCCCAGCCAGTAGAGCGCCGCGTCGGGGTCGGAGTTGCGCACGCTCTTGTGCAGCGCGGAGATCAGGTTGTAGTGCTCCTCACCGCTCTTGTCATACATCAGCGCGCGCCGCTGCGCAGCCTCGGCGGCAACCTTGCTGTCAATGTGCTTCGCGCCGTCGGCGGCAATCTTCGCGGCCACCTCCAGCGTGTTGTAGGCGCTGCGGCAGTCGCCGCTTGCGTAGTTCGCAAGCAGCGCCAGCGCATCGTCGTCGGCCGTCAGTTCGAGCGAGCCGAGGCCGCGCTCCTTGTCCGCCAAAGCCTTTTTGAGGAGTTGCGCAATGCAATCGTCACTGAGCGGCTGCAGCACGTAAACACGGCAGCGTGACAGCAGCGCGGAGATGATCTCGAACGAGGGATTCTCCGTCGTCGCGCCGATGAGCCGGATCGCGCCGCGCTCCACGTAGGGCAGAAAGGCGTCCTGCTGCGCCTTGTTGAAGCGGTGAATCTCGTCCACAAAAAGGATGGTGCGCGAGTGCAGCTCCGCGGCCCGCGCCGCGTCGGCCATTACCTGCTTGATCTCCTTGATGCCGCTCAGCACTGCGGAAAACTCGATGAAGTTAGCCTGCGTCGTTTCCGCAATAATCTTGGCCAGCGTGGTTTTGCCCACGCCGGGAGGGCCCCAGAAGATCATCGAACTGGCGTCGTCGTGCTCGATCTGGATGCGCAGCGGCTTGCCCGGCCCCAGCAGATGCTCCTGCCCGCAGTACTCCTCAAGGCTGCGCGGCCTCATCCTCGCTGCGAGCGGCGCCGCTGCGTGGGGTGCCACTCCGCGGAGTGATTCTCTGGAAGAGCGCTGAGGCCCTTCCGGTTCGCCATCAAACAGGCTCATCGCGCGCTCCTTGCTCGCTGCCGTGCGGCTTCATACAGCAGCACGCTTGCAGCCACAGCGGCGTTCAGGCTCTCCACCGGGCCGGGACAGGGGATGGTGAGCGCATTGTCTGCGCGCAGAGCCACCTCACGCGGCACGCCGTTGCCTTCATTGCCGATCAGCAGCGCCGCCGGCCCGGACAGGTTGGCGAGCTCCGCAGGCTCAGCTTCGCGCGCCGTCGTCGCAAAAATCTGCACGCCTGCCTCGCGCAGCCGCGCAAAGCACACCTCCGCGCTCGCCAGCACGGCCGGCACGCGGAAAACACTGCC
This sequence comes from Acidobacteriaceae bacterium, assembly GCA_030038195.1. GTDB lineage: Bacteria > Acidobacteriota > Terriglobia > Terriglobales > Acidobacteriaceae > Telmatobacter. Next base: position 6,369 of record JASHPJ010000138.1, on the reverse strand, counting down.
GGCCGAGGCGCGCACCGCTTTTGGATTCCACGCGCTCACCGTGCCGGGTAGCGCAACCACGCCGGTTGCGCCGAAAGCTTCAGCCGAACGCAGGATCGTTCCCAGGTTGCCGGGGTCCTGAAGGCCGACGAGGAGGATGATAAGCGGAGCACGGCCGTCCTCGGGTTCGAGAAGGTCGCTCCAGATCCAGTCGAAGGGCTCGACCAGCGCCGCGACCGGTTGCGGCGTCTCGGTGGCGAGGGCTGCATCGAGCAGCGGCCGCGGCAGCAACACGATCTCCACGCTGGACGGCAGCCGCAGCGCATCGAGCAGCTGCTCCGAGCCCTTGGCCACGAACACCGCCGCCACACGCAACCCCCCGCGCAGCGCCTCCTCCAGCATCTTCGGCCCTTCAATGCCGGCGAGACCGTGCGCATCACGGCCCGGAGCGGCCAGCGCTTTCCGCAACTCCTTCAGGCGCGCATTCTGTTTACTCTGTACAATGCGAACAGGCATCGACGGAATTCCTTGGTGCTGAGCCGATTGTATGCTGTCTGCTCGGCCGCCGACCTTTTGCATACGCCGCGACGGACGAAAGGATGAGGCGCGGAACCTCGGTGTGCCAAGCCTGACTTGCCCGCTGCAACAGGCTGTGTTAGTTTCCGTTTTTACGGCACTTTTCTATTCGGGGAACTGAGGTAGGTCTCTTTGTCCGCGGAGATATTGCGTGTCCATCCCGACGAGCCCCAACCGGAGCGGATCGATTACATCGTCTCCTGCCTGCGTAAGGGCGATGTGGTTGCTCTGCCCACCGACACGTTTTATGGGTTGGCAGTGGACCCGGTGAACCTGCACGCGGTGGAGCGCATTTACCAGATCAAGACCCGCCAGAAGCACAAGCCGCTCTCGCTGCTCATCTCCGGCCTGGCGCAGGCCTACACGCTGGCGCGCGACACCGACGCCATGCTGGACCGCCTGGCCGACCGCTTCTGGCCAGGTCCGCTCACCATCATTGTCCGCGCCGGAGCCAAGCTGCCGCTGCGCTCCACGGCCAACACCGGCAACGTGGCGCTGCGCGTGCCGGACGCGGCCATTCCGCGTGCCGTGGTGGAGCGCTTTGGATTGCCCATTACGGCCACTTCGGCCAACCTGCAGGGCGCGAGCGAATGCACGCACGCTGCCTGCGTGCGCGACCAGATCGGCGACCGCATTCCGCTCATCGTGGATGGCGGCCCAACCGGCCGCACACTGCCCACCACTATCGTCGATCTCTCGCTCGGCCCCGGTCGCTGGGAGATTCTGCGCGAAGGCGCCATCCCCACGCATGAGGTCGTGATGGCTCTGCAGCGCTGACGCAGCGTTGACTTAAGATAAGCGCATGGGTCCCGGGGCCAAATCCAAGCGCCGCGCGGCGCTCCTTGTCTTGCTGGTGCTCTTGATCGGCTTTGCCGGCGTGAGCGTGGGATGGTGCCGGTGGGTCTACGCGCAGATTGAAAAATATGCCGATCTTGACCAGGCCGCGACGTCTGACGCTATCGTCGTCTTTGGCGCAGCCGAGTACGATGGCCGTCCCTCGCCGGTCTTCCGTGCGCGCCTCGATCACGCGCTCGAACTCTACCGCCATGGCATTGCCCCGCTCCTCATCACGCTGGGCGGCGCCGGCGGCGACGAATACTCCGAGGGCTCGGTGGGCCGCGAGTACCTGATGAGCCGCGGCGTTGCCGAGCAGAACATCATCGCGGAGACCGAAAGCCGCAACACGGAGGAGTCTGCGCGCCGCGTTGCCGTCATTGCCCGCGCCAACGGGTTGCGCCGGCTGGTCATCGTCAGCGATGGCACGCACCTGTTCCGCATCCACGCCATCTGCGCTGCAGACGGCCTTGATGTGCTCACCTCGCCGCGCCCGCGTCCGCTTGTAGAAGCTCGCAAGCTGGTGGCCGAGCGCATTGCCCACGAGATCCTCAGCTATACGTTCTGGCGGTTAGGGCTGCATTAAGCCTGCCTGAGTGCATGGGCACCCCACCTGCATGGGTGGGAAAGCACAAAACTCAACCCACCCACATGGCGGTTCCAGCACGAAAACGGGCGCCCCATCCTTTCGTCCGCCATGGCGGGCGAAAGGGTGGGGCGCCGCACGATTCACCGCACAAATCGGCAAAGCCTCAACGCGCCAACGCCATCAATCCCAGTGCCAGCCCCGCCGCACTGGCCGTCGAAAGAAAATTCACTGCGTCGTTGTTGAGCCATCCCCCACGCTCGAAGGTGGCGCCGAGCAGGCTGTCAAAGAAGAGGCCGAAGACGCTGCCCGCGCAACTGACCGAGAAGACCCCTGCATCGCCGTGCAGCGCGAGCACGCCAAGCGAGGAGACGATGGCTGCCGCGATTACGCCCGCCAGGGTGCCGGCCAGGCTCACCGCGCCATCCGTGCCCGGCTCCGCGCGGCGCAGCGTGGTCAGCATCCGCGGACGGCCGCTCAGCACCTGTCCGACCTCTGACGAAACGGTGTCCGCAGCCGCCTCCGCCATCGATGCCAGCGCGGCGGCGAGCAGCGGCATGTGCGCCAGGGCCAGCCAGTGGTTCGCGTTGAGCCAGGTCTGTGCAGCGTCATTTGAAACCATCACCGCCATGCCCAGGTTGGCGGCAATCTGCGCCGCTACCCGGCCTTTGCGCTCTTCTGCCGTCCCCAGGCGCTCTTTCTGGCGGCGGCCCACGCGCGTGGCGCCAAAGGCGAGCAGCGATACCGCCAGCACCGGAACCAGGGCCGTACGCCACGGCGCGTAAGGCAGAGCGGCGGTGGAAAACATCAGGTTGGCCGTGATCAGGCCGCCGGCGGCGGCTGCGCCGGGAGTAGCGGCGCGTAGCTTCCAGGTGAGCAACCCCAGCAGCGCGCTCAATCCCAGCGTCCACGCGGCAACCGAAGGCCTTTGCTCCAGCCAGGACTGCGTCTGCAACACCACGTCGGTGCCTGCAACCGGCAGTACCAGCAGCAGCACCAGCTTCGACTGCCATGCCAGCTCGTTTCGACTCACGACTCATCGTACCCTTTGCGACTCACCGATGCGCAAGTTGCGGAGTCTAATCGTTGGCCGGGCGTTCTTCTGGCCCTATCCGTTGATTTACAATCGGCAGAGAAGCAGGACAGATTTTGAATGAGGCTCTTTTCCATGAAATCAGGCCAGGTGCGCACGCTGCTGGCACAGGCGGGCGCGGCCCTGGCGGTCTCTGCCCTGGTCGCCGGCTGTGGTAATAACTACCGGCCCGTAGTCACCCCCATCACCCCCAGCGGACCGGCCGCACAGGTTACGTCCTACGTCGTCGTGGTTTCTTCCACCGGCACCAGCACGGCCGGCGTAGCCACCATCATCGACTACTCGGGCGATACGATCATGGCCGAGGCGCCTATCGGCGTGGGTCCCTATGCCTTTACCATCGACGAGCTTGGCTCCGAGGGCTATACCATCAATAGCAATGGCACGCTGACCAACTTTCCCATCACCACTACCCTGCAGGCCAAGAACATAACCCAGTCCACGCTCTCCACTACCGCCCAGCTGGTAAACATGATGGCGCCTTCCTCGGGACTGTGGGCCGCCGACCTCGACGGAGACGTAGTCGACGTCTTTTCCGGCTCGCCGCAGACCTACAGGATGTCTATTTCGCTAGGCACGAAGAGCTCACCCTCGACATTGCCGGTTTCGGTCTTTGGCCCGCCCACGCTCACCGGCCTGCGCGACTACGTCCTGAGCCAGAACGTGCCGGATGACACCGGAAAGATGGTGTGCAACAGCTCTCCGCGCACCGCTCCCAACGGCTCGGCCAATCCCATTGAGATCTCCAGCAACTCCGCCGATCCGCCCATCCCGGTGGGCAAGTGCCCGGTTTACGGGGTGCAGTCCACTGATTTGAAGCGCATGTTCGTGCTCAACCGCGGCGACGACACCATCACCGTCATCAACAGCCAGAACAACACGCTGGACAACCAGTGCCCCAACGGTTGCGTAAACCAGAACGGGCAGACGTACTACACCCACCCGGTGCTGCCGCTCTCGCTGGATGCGGTGGCCGCAACGGGAGTTACGCCGCCGAACGGAACCGCGGGCATGACAGCCACGGCCGGCCCCGTCTACGCTGAGTACAACGCCGCTACCCAGCAGCTTGTCGTTGCCAACTACGACGGCGGAACGGTGAGCGTGATCGACGTGAGCCTCGACGAATACGGCAACGACAGCGCGACCTTCGGCACCACCTACACCATTCCGGTAGGCAATACGGCTACGCCCAACCCGGCCAGCGTAACCGTGCTGGCCGATGGCAGCAAAGCTTACACCGCCAACCAGAACGACGATCCAAGCGGCGAGAACGGCACCGTGACGGTGGTGAACCTGAGCACGCATGACGTGGAAAAGACCCTCACCGTCGTTGGGCATCCGCGCACCGTGGTCTCCACCCAGAACTCCGAGTACAGCAAGGTTTACGTGGGCTCGCCTGACAGTCCATATGTGACGGTCATTTCATCTACGCCCACCGTGACCGACGAGGTGGACACCACGATCCTGGTCGAGGGCAACGTGGTGGACCTGCGCGTGACTACGCAGAACGGCTCCAGCGGCAACGCCAACTTCACCAGCCGCGTGCCGGGCTACGGACAGCCCTGCAACCTGCCCGGCGCGTCCTATACGGACTCGCTCGCTGACTGCCGCGCGATCCAATAACTGCATCCGGCGGCGATCGATGCTCGAAGCATCAGGGCCATCGCGCGATGGCCCTTTGTTTTGCACGGATGCGCCGCATATTACAGGTTTATCTAGTACCGTGACTTTGTGGTTTCGTAATCCAATCCACAAGACTTGGGTGCTGGGAAAGCACAAATCCACATGGTCACGGTACTAATGTCCTGTCTCCGACAGTTCATAACATAAATACTGCTGTCATCCTAAGCGAGTCGCCGCGGCGACGAGTCGAAGGTCGAAGACCCGTCGTGGTGGGTCGAAGATCCACCGTGGTGGAACCTGCGGTTCGGGATGTCAATTCAGGATACGAGCTTCTGGGACACCCCACTAGGACCAGCACATGTAGATTCAAATTGAGGGAATGCGCAGAATGCCGGCTCAGGGAAAGATGCGCCTGGATATTCTTCTTGTTGATCGTGGCCTGGCCCAGAGCCGTGAGCGCGCCCGCGCGCTCATTCTTGCCGGCCGGGTGCTGGTGAACGAGCAGAAGATCGATAAGCCGGGCACCGCGATTGCGGGTGACGCTGCAATTCGCCTCCTTGGCGAAGACCTACCCTACGTGAGCCGCGGCGGGCTCAAGCTGGCCGCCGCGCTCGATCACTGGAAGATTGCCGTGGAGGGCCGCGCCTGCCTCGACGTGGGCGCGTCGACGGGAGGGTTCACCGACTGCCTGTTGCAACACGGCGCCATACATGTAACCGCCATCGACACCGGCTTCGGCCAGATCGCCATGAAGCTGCGCAACGACCCGCACGTGCGCCTGATGGAGCGCGCCAACGCGCGGCTGCTCAAGCCGGGGTCACTCGCTGCGGATGAGGGAAGTCCCGATCTCACGCTGCTGGCGATGGATGTTTCGTTCATCTCAGCCACGCTGGTGCTGCCTGCCGTGGCTGCTGCTGCGCCTTCATTGCAGGAGGCCGTCATCCTGGTCAAGCCGCAGTTCGAGGCCGGCCGCGAATACGTGGGCAAGGGCGGCATCGTGCGCGACGAAGCGGCGCATGAGTTGGCAATCCGGAAGGTGGCCGATTGCGTGGCGTCGCTCGGCTGGAATGCCGCCGGCGCCATTCCTTCACCCATCACCGGAGTGGAAGGGAACAAAGAGTTCCTGCTCTATGCAAAGCGGAGTTAGGCAAGCCGATCATGCCAGCCGAATCAACTCGGCCCGCATGGATGGGCGGAGGCGTGTGAAATCATGGCTGTCTTCCTGGCCAGGCTAACCCCGCTAGCGTCGCTAACTCTGCTATCTCCGCTCCCGATCCGTTACACTGAAACCGAATGACCCGCATCGCCATCGTCAGCAAGCCGCACAAGGAAGAGCTGGCGCGCATCTTGCCGGAGCTGGTTGCGTGGCTGCGCCGCCACGGCTATGATCCGCTGCTCGATCACGAAAGCGGCCGGTATACGGACGCTGCTCCGTCCGTCGATCGCGCCGAGCTGCCCGCGCATTCTCCGGCGCTGGTCATTATGCTCGGCGGCGACGGCACGCTTCTCGCTGTGGCGCGCATCTTCTCCACGTCCGGCACGCCGATTCTCAGCGTCAATCTTGGCTCGCTCGGCTTTCTTACCGAGGTGCGGCTCACTGACCTCTACACCACCCTCGAAAGCTGGTGCAGCGACTGCCACACGATCGACGAGCGCTGGATGCTGGGTTCAACGCTCT
>JASHPJ010000137.1 GCA_030038195.1 Acidobacteriaceae bacterium | reverse complement strand
GAGCGCAACACCCACAGCACACCGTTGACGAACTGACGGTTATCAACAGCCGTCCGCCCTACGTGCTCCACCCGACCAGGCAGCGTGTCCTTGATCCGTTGCCACTGCGCTTCGTTCAACTCATAGCGGCTTGCCATATCCGCAAGTCAAACAAATCAAATCCCAGATGCATAGTCTATATGTGGATACGCCCTAGTCCGGAGTCCCTCCCTACCCGTCTAATACAACGTGACACGTTCTTCGCTTTTGTTTGCCTTTGCGGCCTTTCTTGCCTTCGTTGCTTCGCAAGCGCCCGCCCAGTCCGCCAGCTTTGAGATTGCCCAGCACGGCCACACCGTGGGCACGGCGTCGTTCCGATTCATCGCCACGCCGCATGGCTACGACTCATCGTCGCTTGTCCGCGTGGCCATGCAGGGTCTGGACTACAACCTGTCGAAGACAGAGCGGCTCTCTTCCGCCAACGAGCTTACCCACGTGCTGCTCAGCGCCACGGTCAACGGCGAGGCGGTCACCGCGGTCTGCAAGCCCGACTCCGCGCAACTCCTGCTCAACATCTCCGCCAGCGGCAAAAGCACCACCACGCGGCTGGCATCCCATGCCGCCGCAGTCTTCCTGCCGGACTTCGATCCCGGCGCGCTGGAAACGCTGTTAACCCTGGCCGTGGAGCACAACAACCGCGATCTCTGGGCCGTCTTGCCCAAGAACGCCGGCTCCATTGAGCCGGTGCAGCTTGCCACCTATCCTGATCAGCAGGGCACGCTCGACGGCAAGACGGTCACGGTGCATCACCTGGTGGCTACCGTCGCCGGCGCGCGCACGGAGCTTTTCTCAGGACCTGAGAATCAGCTTCTGCAGGCCGAGCTGCCACAGGAAGGCTTCGCACTGGTGCGCAAGGGATTCGTGCTGAAGCCGAGCGCCAGGCCCGAGGCGCCTGCCGGGTAGTGCCTATCGCGGGAAGAACTTGCCGTGGCCGCCGTTGGCCCAGGGATCGTAATGCTGCGCAAACTCGGCGCGGTGCTGCGTGCTGGGGTGGTTGTAAAGCCAGAGCTCGATGAACGGGCTGGGATGGGGGTCGTCGAGCCAGGCTTTGCCCAGATCGTTGAAGGCCGCCACGGCGGTTTTCTGCGGGTCGGGCACGATGCCGTGAATCGCCTCCTGCCCGTAGACGTCGGCCTGGTGCTCGAAGTGCCGGCTCACTGCGTTCGAAACCGGCTCCAGCAAAAAGCCGGCCACGGAGAGGGCGAGCAGCAACGCCACAAATCCGGTGCGCGAGGCGAGGCCGGCCGCGCCCCAGCGCGCTCCGTATCGGCGAACCAGGCCCGCGGCAAACGTCGAGCAGCCCCAGTAGACAAAGAAAAGTCCGGCTGCCGAGAGCGCAATACCTTTGGGCAAGTGATGCAGCACGTAGTGGCCGCTTTCATGGCCGAAGACGAAAACCACCTCATCGTCGGGCATGCGGTCCGTTACGGTATCCCACATCACGAAGCGCTTGGTGGCGCCGAGTCCGGTGACGTACGCATTCGGCCCGTTGGTCTTTGCGCTGGCCTTCATCAGGTACATGCGTTCCGGGGGGATGTTGATCCCGGTACGTGCTACCACCTTCTCAAGCTGCTGCACCAGCGCCGCATGGTGCAGCGCGAGCGGCTCGAACTTGTCAAAGATGGGTCCGATCAGCGGCGCGCCGAAGACCAGGACCACCATGATCGGCAGGGTCGCAACCCATGCCACGAACCAGTAACGGCGCGGCCATCCGCGCACGATCCAGTTGAAGAGCAGCAGCAGCGGAGTTCCCACGGCGACCGTCAAGGCAAGGCTTTTGATCACATCGGCAAACCAGCCCGCCCAGCTCTGCACGCTGATCTGGTAGCTGCGCTCGGCGTAGTGGCCGTACATATCGAGCGGCAGCCCGGCCAGCGCGGTGATGAGAAAAAACGCGGCAAAGAAGAGCAGGCCCTGCACCCAGCAGAGGCTTGTCACGCGCTGCGTCCACGCCTCAAGCCTGGCTGCCGCACGCGTGGCCAGCAGCAGCCACAGCACCGCAATTCCCCACAGCGAGCCGGCGCCGTCCAGGATGTTGCGGATGCGGCTGAGCGCAATGGCTTTGGCCAGCTTGTCCGGAGGCAGGGTATAGGCTTGCTGCGGACCGGCCGGCGCTGGTGATGCCTGCTGCCCAGCAGCCGGTGCAGGCTGCGCAGCCACCGGCGGCGCGGCAAGGCCGGTGCATGCGGCTCCGCATAGCAAAAGAACCATCAGCCAGCGCATAAAACTCACGCGCAGCGTCTTCCCATCCCGCCTGATTCTGAGACAATCGAGCATACAGATGCTTTTCACCCAACTTTTCCTACGATCGTCCGGCCCGTCTTCGACTCTATTGCACCGGCGAGGTATGCGTCTCCAGAAGATTGGTCCGGTTGTGGCGCTGCTGGTTCTGGCAGGCATTCCGGCCGCAGCCACAGCCGCGCGCAAGGACACTCCGGCGCCTACCCCTGTCCTGCTCGACGCCATGACCACCGAGCTGCACCGCGCCTTCACGTCGCTCAACAAGCCGGCCGCCGCAAACGCCGACAAGCTGACGCCGCCCTATTTCCTCAGCTACTCGGTGGCCGATGCCAGTTATGCGACCATCCGCGCGCAGTACGGAGCGCTTGTGGACAGCTCTACCGGCCGCGCGCGCGTGGCCGATGTGCAGGTGCGCGTGGGCAGCCCGCAGCTCGACAACACCCACGGCGACCACCGCAACTCCGCGGTGAACAGCGTGCAGCTTCCACTCACCGACGACCGCGAGGCCATCGCCCGCACTCTGTGGGTGGCCACCAACACCGGCTACGGCAACGCGCTCGACAGCTATCTGCGCGTGAAGACCGAAGCACAGGTGCGCGCCAAAGAAGAAGACACCTCGCCCGACTTCAGCCAGGAACCGCCGCAGACCCACATCGGCGCCATCGCGCCGCCGATCGCGCTTGACCGCGCCGCATGGGAGCAGCGCGTGCGCGCTCTTTCCGGGGTCTTCCGCAACTATCCTGATGTCTACCAGAACATGGTCATGCTCACCGTGCAGAACGAGACGGACTACTTCGCTTCGTCTGAGGGCTCTGAGGTTGTGACGCCGCACCTGCAGGCGCGGCTGGTGGTCGTCGCCCTCACCCGCGCTGACGATGGCATGGACCTCTTCCGCGAGCGTACCTTCGAGGCTGAAACCGTGGACGGCCTGCCCAGCCAGGCGTTGCTTGAAGCCGCGATGCGCGACCTGGCCGAGAGCCTCGAAGCGCTGCGCAAAGCTCCCGTGACCGAACCCTTCGACGGTCCTGCAATCCTTTCCGGACGCGCGGCTGCGGTCTTCTTTCATGAAGTTCTCGGCCATCGCCTCGAAGGCCAGCGCCAGCGCGGTGACGAAGAGGGCCAGACCTTTACCAAGGACGTAGGCAAGGCCGTGCTGCCCGCGTTTCTTTCCGTCGCCGACGACCCGACGGAAACGAGATTCGGTAATACCTGGCTGAGCGGCAGCTACGAGTACGATGACGAAGGCCAGAAGGCGCAGCGCGTCGAGCTCATCCAGGACGGGGTGCTCAGGACCTTCCTCATGTCGCGGCTGCCCATCGCCAGCTTCAGCGCCTCCAACGGCCACGGCCGCGCCGAGACCGGGCGCATGCCCACCGGCCGCCAGGGTAACCTGATCGTCACGTCCACCAGGAGCGTGCCAGAGGCGGAGCTACGCAAAGAGCTGATTGAAGAAGCCAAAAAGCAGGGCAAGCCCTACGGCCTCTACTTTGAAGACATCTCCTCGGGCTTCGCCGTCACCACGCGCAGCTCGCCGCAGGCCTTCCAGGTGATTCCGCTGGTAGTGTGGCGCGTGTATGTGGATGGGAGGCCCGACGAGCTGGTGCGTGGCGTAAGCATCGTGGGCACGCCGCTGGCGGCGATGAAGAGCATTCTCGCCACCGGCGACAAGAGCGAGGTCTTCA